>JBEHXI010000052.1:0-33652 GCA_048498775.1 Actinomycetota bacterium
GGCGGATCACGGAGGAACGCACGCCCTGCTCCGCCGGGCGGATCACGGAGGAACGCACGCCCTGCTCCGCCGGGCTGATCAGGAGGGCATCGCCGGCGGTGGCCAAGTAAGGCTTACGGAACTGTTCCGATAGTCCCGGTTGCGGCGGTGTGTGCCGTATCACGCATCCCGAGTTGTCTGCATCACAGCGGAAATGTCTATTTATCGCCCATCCTTGGTGCGGATACCGGCTCCCGAAGTGGAGTCCGAAGGCGACGTCTTGGGCGTGACGTTCGAAAGTGGCCCAGGACACAGCACTCGTGACATTCCTGCTTGTTCCTCGGAAAGGTGCCCCCTCATGGCCGCTTACCTCTGTCCTCCTGCCGTAATACACGGCGAGCACGCCGTAAAGACCAGCCAGATCGTGGCGGAGGTGCGCGACCGGCATCCGGACGCGGCGTGGGCGCCGCGGATCGACGGCATCGCGGCCAGCACGGGCATCGAGACCCGCCGGTGGATGCTGCCGCTGGAGGCCGCGGTCGCGCCGGGCAACGGCGGCGGCCTGCGGGACGTTGGCATCGGACGGGCCCAAAAGGCCCTGTCGGACGGCGGGTTCACCCAGCAGGACGTGGACCGTGTGATCGCGGCCCTGGAGGGGATAGCCGCGCCGCAGACCGTCCAGGAGCGCACCGCGCCCGCCTGGGAGGCCGTGCAGTCCTACGGGGAGCGTGCGGCGCGCGGGGCCCTGCAGATCGCCGGACTGGACGCCGCGGACATCGACTGCCTGATCACCAGCAACTCCACCACCCCGGCGCTGCCGGGCCTGGACATCGCCCTGGCCAACAAGCTTCCGCTCCGCAACGACGTGATGTTGCTGCCGGCCACCCAGTGGGCCTGCATCGCGGGGACCCGCTCCCTGGCGCTGGCGGCGGATCTCGTGGCCGCAGACCCCGACCGGGTGGTCCTGGTCGTGATCTCGGAGGCGCTGAGCACGACCTACCAGCCCGCGGATGACACCCTCGAGTCCCTGATCGTCCGGCTGCTGTTCGCGGACACCGCGGTCGCCGCGGTGGTCACGGGCCGGCCGAGGCCCGAGTCGATGCTGCGGCTGGACACCGCCTGGCACCACACCCTGCCCGGCACCCAGAACCTGCACCGCCTGGACACCCGGTCGGACGGCACCCACTTCGTGATGGACCGGCGGGGGCCGCGCGCCGTCCAGGAGACGGTCACCGCGATGTGGGAGTGGCTGCGCGTCCGTTACCAGGACCACCCCGACTCCTGGCACCCCGACGTGCTGCTGGCACACCCCGGCGGGACCCGGGTGCTGGAGTACATGGAGCAGACGATGCCCGACGCCTGGCCGTCGGGACTGCTGGACTACAGCCGGGACAGCTACACCAGCGGCAACCGCGGAGGCGCCGCCGTGTTCGACATCATGCGGCGGGCACACGACGCCGGCCAGAAGGCGGGCTCGCGCGCCGTCCTGTACGCGGCGGCACCGGGCCTGACCGCTACCGCCCTGGAAGGGGAGTGGCTGTAGCGCGGGCCCACGCCACTCCCGCCGGCAAGAGGGGCCGTCCGTGTCACCGGTCACACCACCGGTACCGCTGAGGGCACCGTCCCGTACCGCCGGGGAGTCCGGATGACGCCGCCCCCGCCCGGCAGCCGCGTCACCTCGCGACTTCCGCCCAGACCACCTTGCCGGTGTCCGTCCACCGCACCCCCCATCGGCTGGTGAGCCCGTGCACGACGTGCAGGCCGCGGCCCCTGTCGGCGAGGAGGCCGCCCCGGCGCAGACGTGGCCTGCCGTTGCCGGTGTCGCCCACCTCGCACAGCAGGCCGTGACCGACCCTGATCAACCGTACGGTGATGGGACCGGTTGCGAAGCGCACCGCGTTCGTGACCAGCTCGCTGACCACCAGCAGCACGTCGTCCCGGGTGGCGTCCCTGGTGTGCCACGTCCGCAGCAGCGCGGAGACCTGCGCGCGGGCGCGAGCGGGGGCGTCGTCGCGGGCGGGTAGCCGCCAGGTCGCGGTGTCCCCCTTGCGGTAGCCGATCATCCGCGCGAGCAGCAGGGTCACGTCGTCGCGCTGCTGCGCGGGTGCCAGCTCGGAGACGACGTGCCGTGCGGCCTGCTGCAGGGAGTCCCAGGGGTGCACCTTGGACACGGTCTCCGCCAGCCTGCCGATGCCCTCGTCGATCGGCACGGCCGGATCCTCCACCAGACCGTCGGTGAAGAGGGCGAGCAGGGAGCCCGGGGGTGCGCGGAAGGTGTGCACGTCGAACGGCTCCCGCAGCGCGAACTCGGCGCCCAGGCCGGGGTGCGGGCGGATCGCGAGCGGGCCCGCCTGCCCGTCCGGGGAGACCAGGACAGGGGGGAGGTGCCCGGCGCTGGACAGCGTCACCTGGTGGCTGACCGGGTCGTAGAGGGCGATGCAGCAGGTCGATCCGAGGGCGCTGTAACCGGCCGTCGGCCCGGACTCCGCGTCGTCCAGCATCGTCACGGTCTTGTCCAGGTGGTCCAGCACCTCGTCGGGCGCCAGCCCCGCGGACAGCAGCGCGCGGGCCTCCATGCTCAGCTGGCCCATGGTCGCCGCGGCTCCCAGGCCGTGCCCGACGACGTCACCGACCACCAGCGCGGTGCGGCCGTCCGGCAGGGGGAAGCTGTTCACCCAGTCGCCGCCGACGCCCGCGCTGTCGGGCGTGGCCGGCTGGTAGACGCTGGCGACGTCGATCGTGTCGCCGCCGGTCCGGGGCAGCAGCCGGCGCTGCAACGCCAGCACCTGCGTGTGCTCGCGCTGGTGCTGGCGGGCCAGGTCGACGTGGTGGGCGGTCCTGGCGACCAGTTCCTGCAGGTCGAGCAGTTCGCTGTCGCGGAACGGGCAGTCCGCCCGCCGCCAGACCTCCGCCACGCCCAGCACGATGGGCGGCGCGCCGTCCAGGACCAGCGGTATGCATGCCACCCCCGCCGACCGGTCGCCGGGTACCAGGGCACGGATCACCCGCGGGCTGCCGAGTACCCGCTCGACCGCCTCCCGGTCGGGCAGGACGATGGGCTGTGGGGCGTCGTCCCGCCGTACCGCCTGCGCCAGCAGGCGACTCGCCTCGCTGGGAAGATCGTCGCCCGGGGTCACGTAGCCCTCGGGCCACGCCCGGTCCGGTACCAGGGCCGCCCGCCGCAGCCGGATGCGCCCCTGCCGCTGCCCGTGCGCGGTGACTCCCTCGCCCGTCCACACGGCCAAGTCGAGATCGACGGCGGCCACGTCTCCCCAGGCCAGCAGGGACTGCGCCAGCGACTGGGCGGTCTCACCGATGTCCAGCGAGGTGCCGATCGCGGTCTCGGCCGCGTACAGATGCAGCCTCTTGGCCATGGCGATCAGGGAGACGGTCAGCCCTTCCTGAGGCGCCGCGGCGGGCAGGATGCTCAGCGAGACCACCAGTTCCGACCCGTCGGCGCGCCGCAGGCGCTGGATCCGGGCAACGTGCGCCTCACCGGTCTCCAGCACCTGGCGCAACCGCCGCGTGACCGTCGGTACGTCCCCGGGGGGCAGGAGATCGACGAAAGGACTCCCGGCCACGGCGCTCAGCCCGGCGAACACGGGGGCGTCAAGATTACAGCGGGTGATCCTCAGATCCCTGTCCAGGTTGACCGCGCCGAGGATCTGCTCCTGGCGGCCGGCCGCCGCGTTGTCGGGTACGCGACGGAGGGCGGCGCGGTCGCCCTGCGCGTCGGCGGAACCGGTGTCCGCTACCGCTCCGCCGCGCGGGATGTAGCGCCCCAGGGCGCTGCTGACCAGGTCGAACGCCGAGGAGAACGAGGGAGAGGGGGTGGAGTCCATGCGGCTTTCTCAGCAATCCCCGGCCCAGCGCCGGGGCCGTACTCGAACCCGTGCGTCGGGACCCCGAGATCCCTGACCGCACACCTCATTAAATAACACCGGGGATCGCCTCGCCCATACCAGCGGATCGCGCGGTGAACGCGGACGGTGAGGGAACGCCACGGCCGGTGGGGGCGTGCTCACCTGGGATGGGGCGTCGCCCGCAAGGGCGCGAGGCCCGCCGCCGCCGTACGTCGGAGACCCGCGCCCGCGGTACCGCCGGGAGCCGACAGCACCTGCACGTGCCCGCCGAACGCGTTGTGTGACCGGCTGAACACAGATCGTTGCGGCGCCGTGACGGGTGGGACCTATGGTGGCCCTCCCTCACGGATCACGCTCATCAGGTGCCGGCGAACGCCAATGAGCGGCGGAGTGATTCAGCGCGACGAGCTCACAGGTCGCTCGTCCGCGCCGCGGCCTTGAGCCGGTCCAGGCTCGTGTAGCGCTGGCTCAGGGTCCAGGCCCAGGGACGTCCCGACGCTGTGACCGTGTCGTTGACGACCGGAGCGTTGAGCGTCACGGTCTCCGGGTCCTGCAGACCGGACAGAAGAACGACACCGTTGGACTCGCCCTCTGAGCGGTACTCCCGCTCGATGAGCACCTCGATGAGATCCGCGAGCGCCTCATGCCCCTCGGCGCGGTGGCGCCGCGCCTCCTCGTGCGTGAGCAGCACGGAGCCGTAGTGCGCGCGGATGCGGGCGATGACGGGCTGCACGACGCCCTCGGCGTAGAACCCGAAGTGTGTCAGCCCGTCCCGGAAGGAGCGCTCCGGCTGGCAGACGTACGCGGCGAGGGTCCGGTACTCCGGCCAGGCCGAACGAGCTGCCACGATCACGGTGTCGTCGGTGGACAGCAAGCCCTCGGCCTCGTACAGGGCAACGAGTTCGGACAGCAGGTAGCGGGCCTGCTCACCCAGCAGCCGCCGTGCGTCGCCGACCACGGCTTCGATCGCGGTGGCCAGGTCTCGGAAGGAAAGCCACAGGACCCGGTCGCGGGCCTGGGTGTCAACACCGTCGAGTTCGGCGAACCACGCCGGCCGCGTCGGATCCGGGGTCAGGACGAACAGCCGGGCCGTCGGGTCGCCCTCCAACTGCTTCGCGTGAGCGCGTACTTGCCTGCGGCCGTGACCCTCGCTCAGGTACGCGCCGCGGACGGTCTTGGTCTCGAACCACCAGGTGAAGCGCGCCGATATCCGTGCGTCCGGGACCGCGTCGCCGATGGTGACCTGGTTCTGGAACGAGACCGTGCGCAGCTCACCCGCGCCGGCCGTGGCCGTTTCGAGGAGTTCCTGTACGAGGCTGAGATCGATGCGCTCGAACACGGCCATGGTGGAGGACGTGACGCGGTTCTCGCCGGTGCGGTACGTGGAGAAGAGTGGGTTCCGTGGCATGGCCGCGAGCGTACGTCCTGAGGGCGGTGGAGAGACGTGTGCCATTGGCGGAGAGGACAAGAAGACGTGGACGTGTATGAGGCCGTGGACAGTCGCCGGGCCGTGCGGGCGTTCAGAGGTGAGCCGGTGCCCAGAGAGGTGCTCGAACGAGTGCTGGCCGCGGCGACACGGGCTCCGTCGAGCGGGAACCTCCAGCCGTGGCGTGTGTATGTCGTGAGCGGCGAGCCCCTGGCCGAACTGAAGAGGCGTGCGAAGGCGAGGGCACTGGCGGGAGACCCGGGCGATGAGCGGGAGTATCCGATGTACCCGGCCGAACTGACCTCACCGTATCTCGACCGTTTCTCCGCCGCGGCCGCCCAGCGGTACAAGGCGCTGGGAATCGAGCGCGACGACCTCGACAGGCCCACGAAGATCGCCGCCTTGAACTCGGAGGCGTTCGGGGCGCCGGTCGTGCTGTTCTGCTACCTCGACCGGACCATGGGGCCCGGGCAGTGGGGGGACGCGGGGATGTACCTGCAGACGGTGATGCTGTTGCTGAGGGCGGAAGGGCTGCACAGCTGCCCTCAGGTGATGTGGACGATGTATCGCAGGACCGTCGGCCAGGCGGTCGGGGCGGATGACGGGCTCGTGCTGTTCTGCGGTGTCGCGGTGGGATTCGAGAAGGAAGGGGTGCCACCGTTGCGCACCGGGCGGGCGGACCTGGCGGAGACCGTGAGCTTCATCGAAGGGTGACCGTCGGGCGGCGGACCCGGAGGCGCTGGTGGCGACCGGCCATATATGGCCGGTCGGCCCATGACCTGTTCGCCGAGCCGCTGATCCGGGAGTCTCGCGTACGGATCGGGTTCCGTTCCACGACAGGTCCTGACATCAGGTCAAAGGCCTGGTGCCATGCCCACCCAGCGATGAGGAGAAGGTCTGATGACGTCCCCGAGATCCCTGAAGTCCCTGAAGTCCCCGAAGTCCGCGACGTTCCCGGAGTCCGCGCTTCGGGCAGCCGTCGGCGCGGCGCTCACGCTTGCCGTACTGGCCGGTGCCGGCCCCGCGAACGCCGACGTGCCGACCGCGGCAGCCGCCCTGCAGGCCGGGGAGCAGCAGGGCTTAGCCGACGGGTACCCTGCCGCGATCGGCATGGTCCGCTCGGGCGAGGCCACCCAGTATGTGTCGGCCGGCACCGGCGACACCGCCACCAAGGCGCCGGCCGACCCCAAGGCGCAGTTCCGGATCGGCAGCAACACCAAGGCCTTCACCGCCACCGTTCTGCTCCAGCTGGAGGCCGAGGGCAAGCTCTCCCTCGACGACACCGTCGGCAAGTGGCTGCCCGGCGCCGTCAACGCCAACGGCTATGACGGAAACACGATCACCATCCGCGAGCTGCTCAACCACACCTCCGGCCTGCCCGACTACGTCGCCAGCGCGACGTTCTACAACTCCTACGTCTCGAACAGCGAGCCCAACCGGGTCTGGGCCCCGCAGACCCTGGTGGACCTCGCCCTCGCGCAGCACCAGCCCACCACCGCGCCGGGGCAGCAGTTCTCCTACGCCAACACCAACTACATCCTGGCCGGCATGGTGATCAGGGCCGTCACCGGCAGTGACCCGGCCACCGAGATCCAGAACCGGATCATCGGGCCGCTCGGCCTGCGCGACACCAGCTTCCCCACCTCCGACCCCACCCTGCACGGCAACTACCTGCACGGCTACGAGTACCAGTGGCTCGGCCTGACGCTCTCGGACGTCACGGTCTCGAATGTCCAGGCCTTCGGGACCGCCGGGGCGATGGTCTCGACCCTGGACGACCTCGCCACCTTCGACCGGGCGCTGTTCACCGGCAGGCTGCTGCCGCCCGCGCAGGAGGCGGAGCTCAAGACCACCGTGCCCATCGGGGGCGGCACCTCCTCCCGCTACGGCCTGGGTATCGGCCAGTACCAGACGCCGTGCGGTCAGTGGGTCTGGACGCACACGGGAGACGTGCTCGGCTACGTCAGCACATGGGAGATCAGTGACGACGGCAGCAAGCAGGTGCTGGTCGCCAACAACGAGTACCACATGAAGGAGGGCACCAAGGGGGAGACGGACATCCAGAAGGGGGTGGACAACGCCTTCTGCGCGCTGTGAGACCAGGGAACTCGCGAGCTCGACGCCGGGCAACGGGATGACGTCCCCGCGCTCCGGCCGGTGACCGTACGACAGGGAGCGCGCCGCCGCCCGGACCGCGGCGGCGCTGCTCGCCGCCGGCTCCCGGCGCCGGTCCGCACGTCCGCGACCCTCGCGGGAGCCCTCGCCGCCAGAGCCGCAAGTCGGCATCTCCTCGTAAGGTCCTCTAGTAACTTTGCTTCATGGACTCGACGATCGGCCGGGAGCGACCTCCGGTCCGGCTGGGGACTACGCATGACGCCGTCCTGGTCGTACCCGGAATCATGGGCACGGAGTTATACGAGGCCGCCACGGGGCGCATGCTCTGGGGTATGAGGAAGGTGGCGGAGTACGCCGCCCGTTGGGACCTCGACAAGGGCATGGACGCGCTCGCGCTGACCGAGGACGAGCGAGCGGGCCGCCTCGGCCGGGTGGTGCCCGGCCGGCTGCTGCGGATGCCCGCCTGGATGCCGCTCACCGACGGGGTCGAGCCGTACACGCCCCTGGTGAAGAGCCTGCACAAGGCGGTCGTCCACCGCGACGCCGTATCCGAGTTCGGCTACGACTGGCGCCTGCCCGTCGAGCACAACGCCGCGTTGCTGGCCGACGCGGTCGACCGGCACCTCACCGCTTGGCGGGCCCACCCCGCCTGCGAGGAAGCCCGCAAGGCGGCCCCCGACCAGAGGCCCGCGCGGATCGTCCTCGTCGCGCACTCCATGGGCGGCCTGCTGACCGCGGCGCTCGCGCTGATCCCCGGCGCCGTCGACGAGGTGCGCGCCGTTCTCACCGTGGGCACGCCCTTCCACGGCGCCGTCAAGGCCACGGAGATCCTCAACAGCGGCCGCGGCACGCTGGGACTGCCCGCGAAGAACCTCAGCCGTCTGGCCCGCACCCTGCCCGGCGTGCACGACCTGCTGCCCAGCTACCGCTGCCTGGACACCGGGGACGACGTGGTGGCGCTGACCCCGGGCGACGTGGAGGGCATCGGCGGGGACCGTGAACTGGCCCGCGACGCCTTCGAGTTGCACGCCCGGCTGGACCGGGCCGTGCTGCCGGGCCACCGGATAGTGGAGGGCACGGCCCAGCCCACCACGCAGTCGCTGCGCATCCGCGACGGGGTGGTCGAGGCCCGGCACGTCGGCTACGACCGCCACGACGACGGCGAACTCCTCCGCGACGAGATCGGCCGGCTGGTCGAGTTCGACCTCGGCGGCGACGGCACTGTCTACCGCTACTCGACCACGCACGGCGACGTGGACACGTACGCCGTGGCCCAGCAGCACGCCGCCCTCCCGGTCACCGGCTCGGTCATCGACTTCGCCCGGGGGCTGCTCACCGGAGACCGGCGCGGGGCCCGGCTCGGCGGCACCGATGTGGGCCTCGACCTCCCGGACCGGGTCCCGCCGGGCACCGGCTTCGACGTCGTGGTGCGCACCGAGCAGGACCCGTCCCGGGTCAGCTGCCTGGTGGAGGACGCCGGTGCCGAGACGCTCCAGGACCCGGTCCGTAGGCCCGCGCTGATGCCCGTCCCGGGCGCGGACGGCGTGCTCAGCGCCCGGGTCCGGCTCGACAGGCTCGGTCTGTACCGCGTGAAGGTGGGAGGTGGCGGCGACCCGGTGACCCGGTTGGTCATGGTGGCCTGACCGGTCAGGGGCGCGAGAACGGGACGAGGCACGGGGGGCTGGTCTGCATGGACGGGGACACACAGGACGAGGGCTTCGCCATCGTCACGGTGCCGATGGACAGCTATGTCGACGCCGACCGGTTCGCCGAGGTCCCCGAGGTCGTGGCCGAGGCGGACGGCGTGGCCGGACTGCTGGGCGACTGGGGCGGCGAGCACCGGGTCTGGCAGGGCGAGGACCGCACCCTGACGGCCACCAAGGCCCGGCTGCGGGAATGGTCGGACGCGGAACCGTCGCGCAACTCCATGCTGCTGTGGTTCGGCCATGGCGAGTCGAACCAGGACGACGCCCTGCTCGCCGTGCGCGGCGCGGGCACCGACGGCGAGGACGACAGCATCACGCCCGAGGACCTCGGCGCATTCCTCGTACGCAACTTCCGGCACCGGGCGCCCGCGGAATACTGGGCGGTCGTGGTGGTCGAGGCCTGTGGCGCCGCCCGGTTCGTCGACAAGCTGCTGGCGTACGTCCTGAAGCGGCGCGCCGCCGTCCGCCTGCTGCTCATCGGCTCGGGGGCGGACCAGGGCAGCGGGTACGCGGCCTCCTTCCGCGAGGTGCTCACCAGGGTGCTGGCCGAGTTCTCCGACAACTACAGCCACATCCGGCTCAGGGACCTGGCACAGCGCATCCAGGACCTGCTGTGGCCGGGCCGGGTGCTGTGCCTGCTCGACGGAGACGAGCAGGTGGTCCGCAGGACCCCGTCGGGCCGGCCCGTGATCATGACGTTGGAGGACTACGCCAGGCCGCGCGAAGAAGCGCAGCCCTCGTCGGCGCCGGCCGGTGCCGGCCCCGGTGAGGCGGTCTCGCCCCGGCCCCATCCGGTCGGGGCGGACACTCCCACCGGCGAGCTGTCGTGGTTCTTCGTCGGCCGGACCGAGGAGCGCGGCCGGATCGCCGGCTGGCTGGCGGCCGCCGAGCACGGCCTGCTGGCGGTGACCGGGCCGCCCGGGTGCGGCAAGTCCGCGCTCCTGGGCCACATCCTGGCACCGACCGGGCCCACGGCCGAGCCGCCCGCGACCGGCGAGGCACCCCGGCACGAGCCGTGGCCCGAGGACGTCCCGCGTCCCCGGGCGGACACCTTCCTGAACCTCACCGGCGCGTCGGTCCGGCAGGTCGTCGGCCAGCTGGCCCGGGTGTTCGCCGTACCGGCCCCGCCCGACACGTCCGGCGACGACGAACGCATCCGCGCGCTGCTGGACGCCGTCCGGTCCGGCGGCGCACGTCGCAGGACCCTGTTCGCCGACGGGCTGGACGCGTCCGCCGACCCGAGCCGGCTCGCCGACCTGCTGCGTCAGCTCGGCGCGGAGCCCGGTGTGCGGGTGGTGGTCGGCACCCGGCCGTCGTCCGAGGACAGCCTCGACGTACCGCGTGCCGCGACCGAGGACCTGCTCGACGGGCTGGGATGCGCGGAGGCGGACACGCTGCGCCTGCACCCCGATCCCCAGGACCTCGCCACCTACGTGCGGGAGGTCCTGCACGCCGAACGCGCCGCGTTCCAGCACCTCGGCATCGACCTCGAGGCGGCCGTGCAGCGAGTCGGCGCCCTCGTCTGCACATCGCGCTCGGGGGCGGAACGCGACTTCCTCTACGCCACCCTGGCCGTGCACGAGATCATCGCCGACCCGTCGCTGCTGCTGGACAGCAGACGAGGGGACCTGGCCGACCTGCTCGGCGCGGACCACCGGCGGCTGTTCGCCGCCGTCGTCCGGCGCCTGCAGATCGCGCTGCCGGGCAGTACGGCGGTCCTGCGCGCGCTGGTCTTCGCACAGGGCCACGGGTTCCCGCGGGCCGAGCGGATCTGGGCCACCGCCGCCTCGGCGCTGAACGACAGCCCCGTCGACGCCGGGCTGCTGGAGGCGGTGGCGGAGGCGGCGGCGCCCTACATCATGCTGGACGCCGAGGACGGGCAGGCCGTCTACCGCCTGGCGCACCGCACCTTCCGCGACTTCCTGCTCGGCGTCGAGGCGCAGGACGCCGCCCGGGTGCGAGACGACCGGCTCCGTGTCGTCACCGCCCTGACCCGGCTGGCCGCCACGAAGGAGGAGGGGATGACGGCCCTGCCCCGGCCGCACCCCTACCTGCTGCGCCATCTCGCCGCGCATGCCGCCGAGGCGGGTCCCGAGGGTTGGCGGGTGCTGGCCGACCACCCCGGAGTGCTCGACCAGCTCGATCCGGCGGCGCTGGCAGGCGCCGCGCTGCGGTCGGGCGCCGGGCTCAGTGCGCTGCCCCCGGCGGTCACCGGGGCGTTGGCGCTGGCGCATCTGGCCGTGACCGCGGCCCCGGGCGACCGCAGGGGGCTGCGGGAACTCGGCACCTGGCGGACCACCGGTGCCGCCCCGGCCCCACCCGCCCCGGACTACGACGGCCCCACCGCGCTGTGGACCGTACGGTGGGCCGCGCTGCAGCCGCACGCCCCGCACGTGACCCTCACCGACCTGCACGTTCCGATGCGGTCCCTGCGGGTACTCTCCCGGCGCACGGACGGGAGGCAACTGCTGGTCGGGGCCGGGGACGCCGGGAAGGTGCGGGCCTGGGACCTGAGCACCGGCCTTGAGACGGCGCTCGCGCTCCGCGGCGGCCCCAAGGAGGGAGCCCAGTGGGTGCTCGCCGCACTGTGCGGACCGGACGGCAGGGAACTGCTCGCCGCCGCCGGGGTCGACCGGACGCTGCGGCTCTGGGACGTGCTGACCGGCCGGCCGGTGAACACGGTGTACTCGCTGCTGGGGGACGCCGTACGGGCCATGGCGCCCTTCGCGGGAAAGCTCGCGATCGGCGACCTCCAGGGCCGGCTCTGGCTGTTCGACCCGGCCGAGGGCCGGGAGGACCGGCCCCACCGGACCGGTCACCACGGCCCGGTGCACGGCATGACCGTCTACACGCCGCCCGGCTGCGGCCCGGATGCCGAGCGGCTCGTCACGGCGGACGGCAAGGGCTGGGTCCTGGTGTGGCGGGGGGACCGCAGCCGTCCCGAGCACAAGTGGCGGGCCGACGACACGGGCGTGAACGCGGTGACGGCGTTCACCGATTCCGATGACGGGGTGGTGCTGGCGACGGCCGGTCAGGACGGGTCCGTGCGGCTGTGGGACCCGCGGGGGCAGCGGGAGTCGGGCCGGTTGACGGGGCACGAGGGTCCGGTGAACGCGGTGACGGCGTTCACCGATTCCGATGACGGGGTGGTGCTGGCGACCGCGGGCCAGGACGGGTCCGTGCGGCTGTGGGACCCGCGGGGGCAGCGGGAGTTGGGCCGGTTGACGGGGCACGAGGGTCCGGTGAACGCGGTGACGGCGTTCACCGCGTCCGATGACGGGGTGGTGCTGGCGACGGCCGGTCAGGACGGGACCGTACGGCTGTGGGGCCCGCGGGGCAGGAGCGCGGCCGGGCAGCCGGCGGCGCCGCCCTCCCCGGTGCACGCGCTGGCCGAGGCCGCCGACCCGGCCGGCGGCGGCACGCTGTGCGTGGCCTACGCCGACGGCGGTGCCGCCTGCTTCGGCGCGGCCGACGGCACCCGTCGCACCCCGCCGGATCCGGGCCGCCCCATCGAGGCCATGGCGTCCCTGGAGGACACCGCCGGCGGCTGGCTGCTGGCCACGGCCCACCCCGACGGGAGCGTCCGGATCGGCCGCGCCGCCGATCCGGGGGAACGGATCCAGGCGGCCGTACCGGCCGAGCCGGCACCGGGTGGCGCGCCGGTGCGGTTCCTGGCCGGGCTCCGGCTCGCCGACGGCCGGCCGGCCTTCGCCGCGCTCGATGAGGCCGCCCTGCTCCGCTGGTGGGACGCGCGCACCGGTGCCCTGTTGGGCCGCGCCGACACCAGGCTGCCCGGGCCGCTCACCGCGATGACCGCGATCCCGCACGGCTCGCCGACCGCCCTGGCCGTCACGGGCGAGGGCGGCCACCGCGTCCGGTGGTCCGCCGGTCCGGAAGGGCCCTGGAACACGCTGTTCCCCGGGCACACGGGGCGGGTGGCCGCGCCGGCGATGGTGCGCGGCCCCACGGCCGGGTATGGGGCGCTGGTCACCGTGAGCCCCGAGGGTGAGCTGCGGGTCTGGGACCGCACGGGCACCCGGCTGCTGCACACCGTGTGCCTCGGACTGCGCTGCCACGCCCTGACCGCGCTGGGCGAGGGCGGGGTCGCGCTGGGGACCCAGGACGGGATCGTCGTCCTCGACCTGCATCCGAACGCGTGGGCCGAGGCCGGTGAAGCGGCCGGAGCGGACGCCGTCTCCAGCGGGGTCGTGTTCGGCGAACGGGCTGACAGGCCGTCGGGCGCCGCCTGAAAATGTCCGGTACGAAACACGTTGGGGGGACGAGGGGCATTGAAGAACGTGGAAGAGTGCGTGGACCTCATCGACCGGCTCTTCTGCCGTGACGACGCCCAGTTCGCGGGCTACACCCTGGTCGGGAACCCGGAGATCGTGGTCCCGGAACGCCTGGTGCGGGCGACCCTGAACCGCCGGACGGACACCCCGCACGGGCACGACGCCTACCAGCTCACGATCTTTCTCCAGATCACCGGCCTGGCCGGCGAGTTATGGGAGCACACCGCCCGCAACCTGCTCCGGGTGGGCGCGCTCAACCACCCCGCCCTGCCGCAGATCGCCATGGGCAAGTTCGTGCCGACCGAGGACATCGCCTTCACCCTCACCCGCGAGCGCGGCAAGCCGATCAACATCGACCACACCGTCGAGTGGGCCCTGCGCGTCCCGCGCAGGGCGCTGGAGCACTTCAGCACCCTGCTGGACGCCCTCAACGAGCTGCACTCGGCGGGCATCATCCATCGCAACCTCACAGCGGCCTCGCTCAACACCCACGTGATCGACATCGACAACGCGGACGAGGTCGAGATCGTCCTGTCGCGGTTCGAGATGAGCACCCTGATGGGGAACGTCATCCGCACCGTGGGCGCGGGCAGCAGCCCCGACACGGTGGCCGAGGCCCGCCAGTTCTACACCGCCCCCTCCGGCATCGAAGCCGAACGCCATCTCGCCTTCCTGGCACCGGAGTTGCACTCCTACCTGTTCGACGAGCACACCAGCGTCCGCCGGGACTGGGTGAGCACCGACGTCTACGGGCTGGGGGCCACGGCCTGGGAGTGGTTCTGCGGACGCATCCCCGACGTCCTGCCCGAGCCGTACGCGCGGGTGAAGCAGGCCGGCCCGGCGGACCGCAAGGCCGCGCTGGCCCGGCTGCAGCGGGCCATGGTCTCCCATCTGGCCTCCGCCAGGCTGCCCGAGGCCCTGGCCCATGTGCTGCGCCGCCTGATGGAGCCCCACCCGGACAGCCGCTGGACCGCGTACGAAGCGGTGAAGCACCTGGAGGAGAACTGGCAGACCATGCAGGCCCACTGGGCCGGGGCCGAGGAGAAGACACCCCGGCTGGTCGCCTTCATGCCGGCCGAGAGCGTGCAGATGCTCTACGAGGAACGCAAGTGGGTCAGCCACTCCCCGGCCACCCCCGCCGGCCAGGAGGAACTGCGGTTCTTCCTCGAACGGGAACTGGAGGACGCCGAACTCGTCCACTCGCCTCGCGGGGCCCTGGGGTACGCCACGGGACCGGAGGACCGGCTCAAGGAAGCGCAGTGGGTGCTGATCGGCCAGCGGGCCGTCTGGTTCTGCGCCGTCCTGTACGACCCCGTCCCGATGAGGAACACGCGCAAGCACTTCGAACAGGTCCTGGTCATCAAGTACCTGCGCGACAAGGACGTCACCCAGGAACTGGTGACGGCCAAGCGCAGGCGCAGGATCGAGAGCCGGCTCGAGCTGATTCCCTTCCGGCCCGGGCAGGACATGTCCAAGGTCGTCGAAGGCCGGCGTTCGTGGAAGGACCTGCAGGAGGCGGTGCGCGGCCGGGCCCGTGTCGACACGTTCAACGAGATGTACCTGCGCTCCCTGGAGTTCCTCCTCGGCTATCAGCGCGTGGTGCTCCAGGCCCGGTCCTACCCGTTCCGCGTCGTCGAGTCCCAGAACCAACAGGGCACGGTCACCATCGAGTTCGACGAGGACGCGGACGCCGAACGCCGGCATGGCAACCCGATGCTCGCCGCCTACGCCCTCGACGAGCGGCGCCGGCCGCGGTTCGGAGACTTCTTCGCCGCGCTCGACGGCGAACGCGAGGGCAAGGTCACCCTGCTGAACGTGGTGCGCCGCGGGTCCACCCGTGAGCCGTACTTCGGCGGCACGGGAGTCACCGCGGTCTTCCGGGAGTACGTCGACCCCTACACGATCAGAGTCACCGTGCAGGGCGCCGGCGGCATCCCCAGGACGGGCTGGATCCGGCACGTCGACGACGGTGGCACCGGTCCCCAACTCGACCGGCAGGAACGCGGACTGGCCCGGCTGAGGACGCAGCCGCTGCTCATCGAGTCGCTGCGCGCTCCCTTCTCGTTCGACCTGGGACGCGGCCGCTGGATCGACCCCCATCCCCTGGAGGGCGAGGTCGACTTCGACGCCACCGCGCGCAAGCTCATCGAGCGGATGCTCGGTACCCACCCGCTCTTCGCCCTGCAGGGACCGCCCGGTTCCGGCAAGTCGACCCTCACCGCGGCCGCCGTACGCCGCAACCTGGCGGTGGAGCAGGGGGCCCGCATCCTGGTCACCTCGCAGTCCAACCACACCCTCGACGGCCTGGCCCGCAAGCTCATCCAGCAGCAGGGTCCGCGCACCCTCATCCTGCGCGAGACCCCCGCGGAGAAGGAGGACGAGGTACGGGACGAGCTGGTGCGCTCCCACACGCTCACCTACCTGACCAAGTCGGTGAAGGACGCCTCGACCCAGCTGCTCAGGGCCCGGCTCGCCCGCAAGCCCTACGAACACCCGCCCTACGCCGACGCCCCGTACTCCCGGGACGTCGTCGAGCTGGGGGAGCGCTGGTGGATCGACGTCGCGAACCTGCCACCGCTGGAGGAGGCGCACCGGGAGCTGGCCGAGCAGTGGCTCAAGCACATCACCTCCAACCAGCTCGAACTCAGTGAGCGGATCCGCAGCGGGGCCAGCGTGGTCCTCGCCACCTGCTCCATCGCCGCGACCATCAACGACGGCCGCTGGGACCCGAGGGACCTGTTCGACTGGGTGATCGTCGAGGAGGCCGCCAAGGCGTGGTCCACCGAGATCATCGTTCCGCTGGTCCTCGGGGTGCGCTGGACCCTCATCGGCGATCACCTGCAGCTCGGGCCGCACCGCGAGGAGGAGTTGGAGGCCTTCCTCGACTCGCTGCGCGGGCACACCGACCCCCTCGTGGCCCTCGAATACGAGCAGAGAGACGATCACATCAAGGCCCTGCGGCTGTTCCAGCAGATCTTCGCGGACAAGACGGAGAGCGACTACAAGCAGATGGACTCGGCCGTGGGCCGGATCGAGAAGCAGTTCCGCATGGACAAGACCATCGCCGAGCCGGTCAGCCGTGCCTTCTACCCCCGCGTACCGCTGCGCGAGGAGAACGGGCTGCCCATCAGCTTCCTGAAGACCGAGCGCTACAAGCCGCACGACCTGACCGCCCCGAGTTTCCTGCGCGACCGGTCGCTCGTGTGGGTCGACACCAGCGGCTGTGAGGGATTCGGTGACGAACCCCACTGGCGCAACATGGGGGAGGTGGACCTGGTGGACCGGATCGCCCAGTGGATGCAGCCGTCCTCCGCGCCTCCCGACCGCCTCGA
Source organism: Actinomycetota bacterium (assembly GCA_048498775.1). GTDB lineage: Bacteria > Actinomycetota > Actinomycetes > Streptomycetales > Streptomycetaceae > JBEHXI01. The sequence goes on from JBEHXI010000052.1 coordinate 16,714, forward strand.
CGACGACGGCAGCCTCGCCGTACTCACGCCCTACAAGGCCCAGTTGGACCTGCTGGACGGCCGGGACGCGCTGCGCCGTCGCGTGTACACCGTGCACTCCTTCCAGGGCCGGGAAGCCGACCGGGTGATCGTGTCCCTGGTGCGCAGCACGGCCGACCCGAGCGGCCGCATCGAGCGGAACGTGGGCCACGTGGGCCGGCGCGAGCTGATCAACGTGCTCATGTCGCGGGCCAAGCGCCTGCTCGTCGTCGTGGGCGACCTGGAGCACTTCGCCACGTACGGCGGTGAGCACTGGGCGACGGTCACCAAGGTGCTGCGCAGCTACGGCACCGTCGTCCCCGCCGACGAAGTGGGGGCGCCGTGACGAACGAACTGGTCCGGCTGGCGCTGCCCTGCCGCATGCTGACCCTGAAGATGCAGGTCGGCCCGGAGGACGGTGAGACCACCCTGGAGACCCTGGTCACCAAGGCCATCGGCACCGGGCTGACCAAGGTCCAGGATCTGGCGGACCTGTTCGTCCTGCCGTACCGGGTCGTACTCGACGTGGTGACCTCGCTGTGGGCGCGCGGGCTGGTCACCATCGACCTGCAGAGCGGCGACCTCGAACTGAGTGACGGAGGCCGCGACAGCATCGCGGTGGGCGCGGGCTCCGCGGCGGCCGAGCAGACCGGCGTGCAGGAGAGCCGCACCTACCTCTTCGAACCGATCACGGGCAGCTTCTTCACGGAGCGGGAGGGCACGCCCAAGGCGCCGGCGGAGGCCCTGCGCGCCCCCGTGGACCACGGGCTGAAGCCCTCGGACCTGCCGCCGCGGGACCTGCTGGCCGCGGTCCGCGCGGCCACCCGGTTCGCCGGCGGGGCCAGCTTCCGGCGCCGCATCCTCAACGTCAGCTTCGGCAACCCGCTGCTCCAGCCGCCCCAGGAGATCCGCTGGTACACCGTCGCGGTCCAGGTCCACGCCGACGACGACAGCGGTCGGCTGACCGTGTCCGTCGCCGACCCGGGCAAGCGGTTCTGGAGCTCCCGTGCCGAGGCCCGCTTCCAGGAGTACTTCGCCCGGCTCGGCGACGAACAGCCGGACAGCGGCCTGGTGCAGGCGCTGCGCGGGAAGGCCAGCCGGGTCCTGCTCGAACCCGACGGCGTCCCAGAACTCCTGGCCCGACTGGCGGCCCAGGTCGAGAAGCTGCCGCGGGTCGAGGCCGGCAACGCCGAACAGACCCAGAAGAAGCTGGAGGACATCGGACGCCAGATCCAGCAGCGGCTCAGGGGGCTGCTCCAGGCGCGCGCGCACGTGGAGCCGATCGAGAAGACCCAGGGCCACGAGTGGGCACTGAAGGACCTGCTGGACAAGGCGAGCAAGCAGGTCGTCATCGTCTCCCCGACGATCCGCTACTCGACCCTGAGCGGCCTGCTGCCCGACATGCACGCCGCGCTCAAACGCAAGGTCCGGCTCGTCTTCTCCTGGGGACGCACGATCGGCGACTCGATCGCCCCGGAGGTGCGCACCGCGCTGAGCGAACTGGCCGCCAAGTACCCGGGCCGGGTGCTGGTCTCCGCCGCGAGCGTGCGCACCGCGGCCTGCGTCGTGATCCAGGACAACGTGCGCGCCTACATCGGCGCCCACGGCCCGCTCGACCTGGTGAGCGGATCCGGCGGCCAGATGACGGGGGTGCTGATCGAACCGTCGAAGTACGGTCCCGGGCTGCCCGGCTGCGTCACGGACCTGCTGCTGTGGGTCCGCCGGACCGGGGTCTCCGGCCAGGAGCGGCTCGGCCTCCTCACCCACCAGGACGAGTTCCCCGCGGCCGACGACGTCGAGCCCCTCGGCGCCGAGATCGCGGAGACACCGCTGCCACCAGGGCCCGCCGACACCAGCCCCGAGATGATGCGGATCTGGGCCGCGAGCTGGCATGAGCACCAGGCCGCGCTCGCCGACGCCGTCCGGCAGGCCACCGACGAGGCACCGAGCGTGGAACTGGTCGAGGACGGCGCCCACCAGGACTACCTGTGGCAGGCGCTGCACGGCGCCACCGACCGGCTGGTCCTCGCCGACGACCGCATCAGCGCCCGCGCCGCCACCGAACGCGTCGCCGGCGCCCTGCGGGAGCGCGCCGACAAGGGCGTCGCCGTCCACCTGGTGCAGCCCTCCCCGGGCCGTGACGCCGACGCCGTCAAGGGGTTCACCAAGGTCGTCGAGGAGACCCGGGGCATCACCGTGCACCGGCGGCGCTCCGGCGTCCGGCTGGTGGTCCGCGACGACACCCTCCAACTCGGCAGCTTCGCCCCGCTGGGGCGGACCTCGGCCCGCGCCGACGGCACCGGCATCGCCAGCCAGCTCGGGGTGCGGGTGCACGGCTCCCGGTTCGTGACCGAGCTGCTCTCCCGGCTGGGCATCGAACAGGACCCGCAGTCCGCACCGCCGCGGAAGCCCGGGCCACCCGCCACGCCGGTGACGGACGGCGCGACCGCCGCGTACGGCGCCTTGGTGACGGCACGTCAGGCGGACGCGGAGGGCCGGTACGGCGAGGCGCTGACCGCGATGCTGCGCGACCTCGACGATCCCTGGCGGGTCCTGGAGATCTGGGAGGAGCGCGACGTCTCCGCCACCGATCTGCGCCGTGGCGCCGCCACACTGCTGCGCCTGGGCGACCGGGTGCCGTCCGCCCACCGCCGGCGCTGGTCCCGCTGGCTGATCGCGGACGCCTGGAGCCGGCATGCCTTCTTCGAGGCCGCGCTGGTCGGGCGGCTGCTGCCGGACAACGGCGAGCCCCTGGCGGCGGCCGTGTGCACGGCGGCGCTGCCGCTGGAGTACGGCCCGGTGGGCGACGCGCTGGAGAACGCCGCCCTGGAGATCGAGGTCGAGAGCGATCAGGCGGTCGCGGCCGTAGGGGGGCTCGCCGAGACGCTGCTGTGGGGCGGCCCCTCGGGCGGCCAGGTGGTCGGCCTGCACGGCGAGACCCTGTCGCCCCGATGGCGTGAACTGGCCGACGCCGTCCGCGAACTCAGCCTGCCCGACGGGCGCGGGCTGCCGCTGGGGGCGTTCACCGCGCAGCTGGCCACGACCCTGACCGCCGCCGAGGCGGAGGAGCGCTGGGCCGTGCTGGCCCGCAGGATCGACGAGATCCGGCGCCGCCGCGGGCGCTTCAACTTCGGCGCGGGGCAGGCCTGGCACGACGGGATGTTCGCCGCGGACGGCGTTCTCACCCGCATCGAGGCGGCGACCGCGGACCTGGCGCTCCGCGCCGAGCTGGGATCCGACCTGCCCTCCGACATCCGCCGCCACGTCGACCGGCTGGTCGCGGACGCCGGGGAGGAACCCATCCAGTGGCGCAAGCAGATGGCGCACCTCAACCGAATAGAGGAGCTGGTGCTGGAGGCGCGCAGCCTGTCCGCCCGCACCGCGAGCCGGGCCGACGCCGGTGAACCGGTCCTGGCCCCCCTCAGGAGGTTCGCCCTGCAGACGGCCGACGCCTGGGACGGGCTGTTCAGCGAGGCCGACATACTTCCACCGCCGTATCGCCACCCTCCGCTGGCGCTGCTGGAGCGCCTGACACCGGTGGCCAAGTGGGCAAGGGTGCACGCATGACCGACGACCCCGTGATCGAACTGCTGGGCCACTGGCCGGGGCGCTTCCGCTTCGGCCGGCTGGCGGTGGCGTTGCGCAGGCCGGAGCAGCTGGACGACGCGTCCCTCACCGACGCCGTGCTGCGCGGCATCGCCGAGGACGAGGACGAGCAGTCGGTCTTCGAGAGCCTGCTGCGGGAGGGGGAACTGGCTGCCGCCGAGTACCTCCTCGAGAACGGCCCGCTGCCGGGCCAGGCCCACCTCTCCCGCCGCCTGCGGGCCATCACGGCCCGCCGGCAGGAGCTGCTGGAGGAACTCAGGTCCCGTTGCGACGCCCTGCACGACCGTGCCCTCGACGCGGACCTGACCCCTCCCGACCTGGCCATGGCGGAGCTGGAGCGGCGATGCGCCGATTCCTGGCCCGAGACGCTCCCGCTCGTCGAGAAGGCCGAAACCGACTTCAACGACCAGCTGCGGGCCAGGCAGCAGGCTCTCCGGGACCGGCTGGCGGAACGGAAGGCCGCGGGCACGATCGACCCCGCGGAGATGGAGTCGAGCAGCGCCCTCATCGACGCGGGGCACCTGCGGGCCGCGGCCCGGCAGATCGCCGACGGAACGCGCAGCACCGGCCCGGAGCGGGTGCCCCCGCTGCCCGCCTGGAAGGCGGACGTGTCCCCGGAACAGCTCCTCGAGTGGCACCTCGATCCGTTCCAGCAGCAGCGGCAGGCGCGCTACGCCGACTGGGCACCGGCCGACGGCTCCGCCCGGCAGTTGATCGAGGCGTACGCCTCCCTGTCCGACGGCGGCTTCGACACGGCCCAGCGCTTCGCAACGGCACTCAACTCCTTCCTGAACCCCGACGAGGCCGAGGACGTGCGGCCCGACGAGGTCACGGGCGGATACCTCACCACCGTGTCACGGGCGTTCGCCGATCCGGAGATCGCGCGGTTCCGGCCGCTGGACAACCTCGACCTGTTCATCGGCGGGCCCGAGACCCGGGAGCCGGAGGGGATGGACAACATCCCCCCGTTCGTGGCGGTGGGCCCGGCCCTTCGGATGCCGGCGGAACGCGGCGGGTGCGCGGTGCTCGGTCTGCGGGCCCTGCTGCAGCTGGCCACCCTGCGCACCGGACGCTCCACGGCACTGCTGCGCGTCCTGGGACCTCAGTGGCCACTGGCCGCGTTCGTCGGCCGTACGCCGGACGAACTCGAGGAGCTGCTGGGACCGGACGCTTCTTCGCGGTGGCTGACCCTGCGCTGGATCCTCGACCTGACCGGTCTCGGCGGCATCACGGTCGCCGACACGCTCGCCTACGTGACCGGCTGGGACCCCGCGCTGCTCCACCTCTTCCTGCATGACCTGGCCGAACGGCAGGGCAGGGCCGGCGGCGGCGCGCGGTGGCTGACCCAGTGGCGTCAGCGCCGGCCGTTCGCGGCGGCCGTCGAGGACACGGTGCTCAGGCCGCTCGGGCCGTCCCTCGTCGCGCGGATCGCGTTCTGGGCCGCCCTCGCGGCGGCACCGGCCGGTGATGAGGTCACGGCGGAGGAACTGCTGATGGAGGCGCAGCTCGCGGCCGATGTGATTCCCGATGCCGAGGCGATCAGGGCCGCCATGGCCGGGCTCGTCCGGCTCCGGTTGGCCGAGGACGCCTCCCCCGACCGCGTCCGGTTCCGCCGCTGCGGTGTCCTGACCGCCCTCCGCGAGCAGGCGCAGCGGCGGCTGGAGGCGGCCCTGCGGGACTGGGCGGCCCGCCCCGAGGACGCCGCGCCGGGGGACGACGGCCACGCCGTGCGCCAGTGGGAGGCCCGGCGACACGGGCTCAGCCCTGGATACGACGAGTACACGGCCGCCCTGGCCGGCTCCGCCCCCGCCGGCGACCTTGACGCCCTGCTGGCCGGGCTGGCCCGGCAGACCGCCGAGAACACCGTGGACCGGCAGCGGATCGACGGCACCACCGACCTGGTCCCGGTGCTGCGCGAGATGGGCGGCATGTGGCAGCAGGCGTTCCCCGGCCGGCAGATGGAGATCGGCGCTCCGACCGCCGCCGTGGCACGGATCAGCACCCGCGCCGCGCAGGTGGTCCTGTACGAGCTGCTGGCGAACGCGGGCGAGGCGCTGGCCGGTTCGGAGACCGGGCGCGTGGCGATCCAGGTCGAACCGTCCGCGGACGAGTGGCTCGTGGACGTCCGGGACAGCGGCGAGGGCATCACCTACCCACCAGGACGCGAGGACCTGGTCTTCCGTGCGGGCCGCTCGACCAAGGGAGAAGGCCGCGGAGACGGCCTCCACCGCGCCCGGCGTATCGCCGACGCGGTCGACGGCGACGTTCTTCTGGTCTCGCGTTCGCTCGGCCACCCCGTCCTGAAGGGTGCTCATTTCCGACTGATCCTGCCGATGGGGTGAGCGGACCGCCGATCCGGCGCACACGACTCCTGGAGGAATCTTCTGATCACCTGAGGCCAGGGGTGACCAGTGGGCGGGGGGAGTGTGCTCCGGTTCTGCGCGGGCCGGGCCGCGCCCCGCCGATCTCCTGTCAGGCGCAGCTGGGCGGTTCCTGTTCGCCCGGGGCATATTGGGTCCAGTTATCCGCGGGGAGTCTTCCGGCCTCGGCGCACAGGTACTGATAGGGATGAGCCCACATGTCGGTGTCCCAGAGCTGCGTCGTTCCGGCTTGATCGAGGGTTCTGAACGTGCTGCCGTCGGCGCTGAACGCGATCTGCAGGACGGCACCCTTGCCGTTGTTGGTCGCGTTCGGGATGCCCACCTCCCGGCCGGTGGCCGGGTCCCACAGCCGAACGGTCCCGTTCAGGTCCTTGCTGCCGGTGGCCAGCAGGCTGCCGTTGGGGCTGAACTCGACCGTGTTGATCCCGGTCTTGGCCGCGACCGAGATGGGATCGCCGATCTTCTGGCCGGTGGTGGCGTTCCAGAGCTGCACGATCCCTTGGTCGTTGGCGGTGGCGAGCGTCCTGCCGTCCGGGCTGAACGCCAGTGGGTTCACTCCGCCGGTGTGGGTGGCCCCATTTTTGATGGGGTGTCCGATCTCACGGGCGGTGGCCGTGTCCCATCGCCGTACGGTCCCGTCCTCGTTGGCGACGGCAAGGACCGTTCCGGAGGGATTGAACGCGATCGCGTTGACATCCGCTACGCTTCCGGCGGTGATCGGTGCGCCGATTGTTCTCTGCGTCCCGGTGTTCCACAGGAGGGCTTTCCCGTCGGAGTCGAAGATCGCGAGGACTGAGCCGGCCGGACTGAACACCAGATCGCTCACGATGACACCGGCGCCACCACGGGTTCCGGGGATCGGACCACGGACCATCCGGCCGGTGCCGGGGTCCCAGAGGTGCACCGTCGGTCCGTCGGAAGCGGCCAGGACGGTGCCTTCGGAATTGAAGGCGATGGCGGTTGTCAGGCTCTTGCTGGTGAGGGCTGTGATGGGGCTGCGAACCCGCTGACCGGTGACCGAGTCCCGCAGCTGGACGGTGGATTCGGGATCGACATAGGCGAAGGCCGGTCCGCGCGGGCTGAACGCCGCTGTCGACTCCGACACGTTGTCTATCTGGTCGGCCGCACCAACGGTGTCGTCGGTGTCGGGGTTCCACAGCTGAACGACCCCGAATCCCTCCGCGGTGGCCAGGACCCCGCCACGGGGACTGAACGCCAGAGCGTGCACCGCGGCGGGCGCCGTCGTCAGAGGTTCCCCGATTTCCTTCTCGGTGGCCGGATCCCAGAACCGTACGACCCCGGCGCCGTCCGCGCTGGCCAGGGCGGTGCCGTTCGGATTGAAAAGCACCGTCCTTATCTTGTCGGTATCAGGGGTGGTGATCGGCGCTCCGATCTCCTTTCTGGCGGCCGTGTCCCAGAAGCGCACGGTGCCTCCTGAGTCCGCGGTGGCCAGGATGGTGCCGCTCGGGCCGAACACCGCGTCCGCATGGTCCAGCGACACATTCCTGGAGGCGGCGGGAACAGGCGTCCAGAGGAGTTTGCGGGAAGACACGTCCCACAGTTGCACCGCGCCGTACTGGGTGGTGTCGGCGAGGATCGTGCCGCTCGGATCGAATGCCACGGATTCCACCGGGTCCGCGTCACCGAAACTGTCGGTGGCGGAAACGGTGATAGGGGCGCCGATTTCCTGACGGGTGGCCGGATTCCACAGCCGGATCCGGCCGTCGCTGGTCGCGCCGGCGAGTATGGTGCCGCTCGGGTTGAACGCCACGGCGTTGGCGAAATCATGCTGTGCGGCGACGATCGGAGCGCCGATCTCCTGGTGGGTGGCCGGATTCCACAGCTCTATGGTGCCGTTGCCTCCCGCGCCGGCCAGGACGGTGCCGTTCGGACTGAACGCGAGCCCCAACGCGCCCCCGCCGATTCTGATCGGAGCGCCGACAGCCTGGTGGGTGGCCGGGTTCCACAGCTTCACGACTCCGTCGCTGTCACCGCTGGCGAGGAGGTCGCCACTCGGGCTGAAGGCGACCGAGTCCACCGCGAACGCGTGTCCCACCAGCATGCCGCGCCGCTCCTGCTCGGTGAGCAGCGACGCCATTCCGGCAGCCGCCTGGGGAGTGGGGGACTCACTCCACGCCGCCGTGGCAAGCTGGCGGGACAGCAGCGGATCGGTCTGGTCGACGGCAAGGCCCTGCGCGGTCAACTGCCGGGACAGGGCGATGACGTGCTGGGCGCGCGCGGCTTCCGCGGACTTACGCGCAGCCGCCGCGTTGACGGTCGCCACGATGCCGGCGGCGCTCGCCACCAGAGCGAGGACGGTCAACGCGGCGATCACCATGCGGCGCCGCCGCGTGGACTGCCGGGCAGCCGCATCACCAGCGGTCAGGAAGTCCGCTGCGGCCTGGGGCAGATCCTGCGTGCCGCTCGGCGCCTCGGCCGCGCGCTGCTGCACCGCGGCCAGCCGGTTCCCCCGGTACAGCAGTGACGGGTCCCGACCGGCCCGTTCCCATGTCGTGGCGTCGTCGGAGAGTTGCTGCCGGGCACGCAACCAGTCGCGGTCGGCGTCGAGCCAATCGCGGAGCAGCGGCCAGGCTTGCAGCAGCGCCTCGTGGCTGATCCGTACGGTGTCGCGGTCGAGCGTGAGCAGGCGTGCCCTGCCGAACTCCCGGATCGCCACCTCGGCGGCGTCCGCATCGGGCAGGCCCTCCAGCAGGGCCGAGCGTGCCACCGGCCGGGCCGTGTCGGCGGAATCCTCGCCGACCCGTACCAGGCGCAGCAGCATCCGTCGTGCCGACTCCTGCGCGGCCTCGTCCAGGGCGGAGTACACCTGGTCGGCGGTGGTGGCGATGGCCCTGGTGATTCCGCCCGCCGCGCGGTAGCCCGCCACGGTCAGCCGTGCCCCGGCACGGTGCTGCCAGGTCGCCCACAGTACGTGGGACAGGAGGGGAAGCGCCCCGGTAGCCGCCTCGGCATCGGTCACCGCGCCCAACTCGTGCAGGATCACATCGGCCAGGCCGCCGTCGAGTACCAGGCCCGCGGAGGCAGCCGGCCGCGCGATCGCCGCCCGCAGCTCGTCCAGCTTCATGGGCTCGATGAGCACCTGGTTGTCGCGCAGCGCGTCCAGCAGTTCCGGGTGCGCGGTGGCTTGGCCGTAGAAATCGGCCCTGAGTGCGAGGAGGACCAGCGCGCCGGGCCGGCCGTCGCCCGCAGGCCGGGACAGGGCGGCCACCGCCCGCAGGAATGCCGTGCGCTCCCCGGGATCCGGGCACAGGGTGAAGAGTTCCTCAAGCTGGTCGACCATGAGGATCAGCCGCCGGCCAGGATCGCCGGACAGCATGTCCTGTGCCATCCCGACCGCACGGCTGGGATCCTCCCGCAGCAGGTCCGCGGCGTGCGGCAGCACCGCGTCCAGGTGCGCGGCCAGGTTCTGCAGCGGGCTCGTGCCGGGGGTGAGCTGGAGACAGGGCCAGCCGGCCGACTCGGGCAGGCCGGGCAACCCGTCCGCACGGAGCCTGGCCAGAAAGCCGGCGTGCAGCAGAGAGGTCTTCCCGGAGCCCGACGGTCCGACCAGGACGAGGGGGCCATGCCGGTCGTCGTCCCTCCCATGGGCCGCGGGCGCCGCACGCTCCGCCACCGCCGTGAGCACCGCCGCGGTCATCCGCTCGCGGCCGAAGAACACATCGGCGTCGTCCATGCGGAAGGCGTCCAGTCCCGGATAGGGGCAGCGGCCCGGCGCCGGTTCCTCATCCTCGGTCGGCGGCTGCCTCGGCACAGCGGGATTCGGCGCGATGACCACGTTCCCCGAGCGATCTCCCGCCTGCCGCCGCGGCCACGGTCGGTCCTGGTCCCGCATGGCCCGGAACACCGCGTCGTACACGGCGTCCAGGGTCAACTGCCCGGGCCCGCGCGGATCTCCGTTGGTCAGCAGGTCGATGAACGCCCCGGTGAAGGAGGTGTGCAGGGCGTCCGGTGGTGCCAGAGCCAGGTGCTCGGCGGATCCGATGAGGTAGAGGCCGTGTGACGGCTCCAGGGGGAACGCGGGAACGGACGCTCGGTCAGCCAGTCCCGCGCGACCTGAGAAGCAGCAGTCGAGCACCACCACTACGGACGACGCGCGACTGGCTCCGAGCGCCTGGCGCAGCGAGGAGAACGACAACGCCTGGTAGTCCGCCATTCCCGGCGTCAGCCGATCGGTACTGCTCGCGGCCAGGTACAACTCCCCAGCCGGACCCAGCAGGCCGTGTCCGATGAAATAGACCAGCAGTACCGTCTCGGCCGCCTGGGCTTCCGCTGTGATGGCCGCGGCCATGCTCTGCGCGTCAGGCGGGTCGAGTACCGGTCGCAGCCGGTCCGGGCGCACCCCGCAGCGTTGGACCAGCGCCGTCAGCAGATCGTGGAACGAGCGGGCCACCGATGGCACCGAGGGCAGCGTGGTGCCGTGGTGCGTGGAGGTGCCGATCACCAGTACGCGCACACCCGCACCGGACAGGTCGGTCATCGGTTCTCGGGCTCTCGGACCTTCTCCTCCTCGGCCTCGTCCGTTCCCTGGTTCAGCAGGGCGACGAGCTGGACCACCTGCTGCTCAAGAGCGGCTGAGTCGAGGCGGGAAACGCGCGTCGCGGAGATCTCCACCGACCGTCCGTCCGAGCGCCTGAACGTCAGGCGTACGTCGCCGCGTCGGCTCCTCAACCACGCGATGGTCGTGGTGGCCAACGCGGTCACAGCGCCGCCCGGCGCCAAAGCCACGGTGAGCGCCTCCAGTACGGGACCCAGTGTCCCCGACTTCGGCGGTTTCTCCGCCAGACCGATCCTGCCCCGCAGTTCGTCCACGCCGGCCAACCACTCGTACAGATCCCGTAGTTGCTCCGCCTGGTCCGACCCTTGCGCCAGCACTGCCAGTTCCACGGCTTCCCCCAACTCTGACGTGGTCCGTGCGGCTGCAACCATCAGGAGCGGCGCACGGGGAAGTACGTTACCCATCGCCTGCCTCGTTCATGCTGCGCATCCGGTGGGTGGTGCGCGGCAGTCGGGCAGTGCGGCAAGCGGCCGACATCGGCACAGGGGAGGCCGGGCCCGCAGTCACCGGCTCCCGGCCGCCCTCAGACGAAGAACGCGTTCATGCCGGGGACGTCGGACAGATAGGTCTCGATGGCGGCGATCCTGCCGTCGCGCAGGCGGCAGACGGTACACAGGTACTCGTCCAGCACCGCGTCCGGACGGCGGGCGGTGTTGTGCAGCGACAGTGCCATGTTCTCCCGGCTGACCAGGACGTGGAGCAACTCGAAGCGCAGCCCGTAGGAGGCGATCTGCCGGGCGCGGGCGACGACGGCGTCGGCTCCTGCCGCGGTGCCCGAGATGGTGTTGTCCCCGGGCAGCGTCCAGGTGGCGTCGTCGTGCAGCAGGGCGCGGATGGCGGCCCAGTCCCCGGCGGTGAGGGCCTGGTGGAAGCGGTGGCCAAGGCTCTGGGCGGCGTCGGTCGTCGGCACGGTCGGTTTCCTTCCTCCGTATCGCCATTAAAGGCAATGATCATTGCTTTAGCTCTTCAACCGTAGGCTGCCCCGCTCCAAAAGCGCAACCTTTTGCTTTAAGCTGCTCGGTGTGGAAGCAAAGGCAACGCCCTCCAGACGGCCAGGCGGGCGCAGCAGCCGGGTACGCGCCGCCGTCCACCGCGCCGCCGTGGACCTGGTCACCGAGCACGGCGCGGACAACGTCACCATCCCCGCCGTCGCGCGGGCCGCGGGCGTCAACCCCACCACCGTCTACCGGCGCTGGGGCACCGTCTCCGCCCTGCTCGCCGACATCGCCCGGCAGCGCCAGGAGACCGAGGCCCCGCGGCCCACCGGCAACCTGCGCGCCGACCTGGAGAACCAGGCCGCCTGGACGCTCGCCGAACTCACCCGGCCCGGCGGAGTGGCGTTCTTCCGCGCCGAAGTGGCACCCGGCATCGACGAGCGCCGGGCAGGACTGCGCGAGTGCCTGCGCCGCGTCAGCGAGCGCTTCGACCGCGTTCTGGAGGCCGCGCGCGACCGTGGCGACACCCCGCCCACCCTGGAGCAGGTCCTCGACCGCGTCGTCGCCCCCCTGTACTTCCACGTGGTCTTCTCGATCCCGGGCACCGACGACGCCTACGCCCGCCGCCTGGTGCACGACCTGCTGGCCATCTGACCCCGCCCGCCGGAGCCCGGGCCGGCTCCGCGGACGGACGGCCGGACGGTCGGACGGTCGGCCGGACGGTCGGTCGGCGGGCGGTGCGGAAGGCGGTGCCCGCGCTTCCGGCGTCAGCAGGTCTGTGCTGGTCAGGAGGGTGCTCGGGCTCAGGCCCGGTGCTTCGAGTCGTCCCGGCCCGGGTCGCCGCCTACCATGGGCCGAGAGCCAGGCAAGACCGGACCGACATCCACAAAGATCGCATCCATACCACCGAGCGCTGCCGAGCGCGCTCGACTCGCCGGCAGGGCGGGGACAGCCTGTCCGCCCTTCCACACCCCGCAACGCGGGCCGCACACGATCGTGCCAAGACGTCGAAGAATGCGGTTTCACAAGGCGGTGGTCATCATGTTCGTCCGGCCGATCCCACCTCGCGCGGCGACGGCGGTAGCCGCCACAGTGATCGCGATCGCGCCCCTTGCCGCGGGGTGCGCCGCCGGCAGATCGCCGAAGCCCGCACACCCGCCGGAAACCACCGCCCAGGGAAGACCCGCCGCCCGGCCACTGCAGACCATCGACTGCCAGACGGCCCGGTGCGTGGCACTGACCTTCGACGACGGCCCCACCCGGTACACGGCCGCCCTACTCGGCATCCTCGAGCAGGAACACGTCCCGGCCACGTTCTTCGTCATCGGCCCCCACGCCCTGCGCGACCCCGAGGACGTGCTGCGGGCCTACCGCGACGGTGACGCGATCGGCGACCACACCGTCCACCACCCCAACCTGAACAAGCTCACGCCATCCGAGGTCGACGCCGAGATCGACACGGCGGCACGGCAGATCGCATCGGTCACCGGGCATCGGCCGGCCATGTTCAGGCCGCCGTTCGGGGCAGAGAACGCCAAAGTGCGCGATGCCGCGCGCCGGGCGGGGCTGCCGATCGTCGAATGGAACGTCGATCCGCAGGACTGGAAGAACCACAACGCACCGCTCATCGCGAGCAGAGTGCTCGAGCACGTCCGGCCCGGGGCGATCGTCGACATGCACGACACCCACGTGAGCACCCTGCGGGCAGTCCCGCCCATCGTCGAGGCACTCAAGGCGCGCGGCTACACCCTGGTCACCCTGCCGCAGTTGTTCGCGGAGACCGGGCGCATGGCACCCGGCAGCGTCTGCTTCAACGGGCCCTGACCCGAACGCGGCCACCACGTGATGCGGCATCCTGGGAGGCGGCAACCACCGCACGCCTCCCGGAAGGGCGCCCACCGTGCCTCACGCCACCGCCACGGACGGCCGGGCGATCGCCTACCAGGTAGCGGGCCACGGCTTCCCGCTGGTCCTGCTCGCCGGGCAGGCGAACAACCACCACTGGTGGGACGGCATCCGGGACGACTTCCATGCCACCCACCGCACCATCACACTCGACTACCGCGGCACGGGGGACAGCGACACACCCGACGAGCCGTACAGCACCGCGGGGTTCGCCGCGGACGTGGTCGCGGTGCTCGACGACCTCGGCGTCGAACGGGCCGATGTCTACGGCACGTCCATGGGCGGCCGGGTCGCCCAGTGGGTCGCCGTCGACCATCCGCACCGGATCCGCCGTCTCGTCCTCGGCTGCACCTCGCCCGGTGGCCGGCATGGTGTCGAGCGAGGTGACGACGTGCGCAGGTCACTGGCCCACCCGGATCAGGCGGCGCGCCGCCGGGCCCTGCTGGAACTGATGTACTCCCCGGCGTGGCTGGCCGCGCATCCCGGGCCGTACACCGTCCTCGGCGATCCCGGCATGCCGCCCCACGCCCGGCGCCGTCACCTGGTCGCCAGCGGCGAGCACGACACCTGGGACGTCCTGCCGGGCATCAGCGCGCCGACTCTGGTGGTCCATGGTGCCGACGACCGCCTCAACCCGGCCGTGAACGCCGGGCTGCTCGCCGAGCGCATCCCCGGGGCACGGCTGCACATGATCCCGGGCGCGCGGCACGCCTACTTCGACGAGTTCCGTGCGGTGGCCGCTCCGCTGGTCCTCGATTTCCTCAACGGGCCGGAGGTGCCGTACCGGGCGCCCAGCCCGACCTGATCACGGTGTATCGGGTCGGGACTCGTAGTACAGGCTGAAGAAACGGCCGGTCTCCTCGCGCCCCGCAGGGTCGCCACCACACGCCCGCACCGCCGCGATCGCATAGCGCTGTTCCCGCTCGTCGGTGAAGAGGCGCTGTGGATAGGTGTGCGAGAGATCGACGGTGGTGTGCAGACCGTGTACGGCCAAGGCCCGGGCGATCGGCTGGTACGACACCGTCCGCAGCACGAAGGCGCTGACCCACACCGGTCTGCGGGCGCCGTCGAGCAGTGCCGTGAACGTCCGGTCGGTGATGTAGCTCCCGCCGCCCGTCAGCGTGATGAGGCCGACCTCGGCGAGCGCCCGGCGCAGAGCGGGGCTGGGGGAGCCCTGTTCCAGGTCGTCGGTGAAAGCGGCGTCCAGCAGACCCACCTCGAGCGCGTAGCGCACGGCGGGGGCCGAGATGTCCAGGCCGAACACCGGCACCGCGTCCGGCCGGCGCCGTGCGGCATAGAACGCCGCGTCCCATGCCATCAGTTCCGCCGTCGACATCGTCCGGCTGCCAGGGGAGGTGTACCGCTCGTACATCTCGGCCAGCGTCACGTCGTGGTTGAGCAGCGCGGCGTTGATCCCGTACGAGCAGCACAGGTCCAGCACCGCCGGCCTGCCGGTGCGGGCGTCGTCGAACGCGGCCCGTTCGGCGGCGGCCTGCCGGAAGACCGGCTGGGCATGGTGCGGGATCTCGTACTCCAGCGGCGCCAGCCGCCCGAAGTACGCGCGGGGGTCCGGCCGGCGGTAGACGTCGTCGAACCGTGACTTGCCGTCCGGCACCCCCTCGGTGCCGCCAGAGCCAGGTCCGGCCATGCCGTACTCCTCCTCGCACAACGCATCCGTACCTCCATCGTGTCCCGGCTCCCGCGGCCCGGTATGTCCGCCACACCGGGCGACCCGTCCGGCCCTGGGCACGGGCCGCCCGGACGGGTCAAGGACGTGCGGGAAGCGCGACCCGGCGCCCGCCCTCGGCCCTGACCTCGCCCAATCGGCGGAACGGCGCAGTCGGGTCCTACCGGCCCCGCGAAGGCGCGCCACGTCCAGGGCCTGCGGCTGTCGTCGTCCCGGCGGGGACGGGAACACGCAGTGCCATCAGCCAGCCGACGGCGGCCAGTGCGGCCATGCCGGCGGCCGACACGGTCAGCGCCTCCTCCCTGGCATGGGCGTTGATCCGTACCAGCCCGTCGGCTGCGGCACCGGTGATGCCCCGTGACGTCGCCTTCTCCCGCAGGGCGGCGTCGTTCATGGCGGTGATCTGGACCTGCTGGTCCAGCGTCCGCGTCACCAGCTCCTTCTGGGCGCTGGAAAGGACGCTGCTGTCGTTCACCCCGTTCTCGAACGCGTACAGCAGCGCTGTGGTCATCAAGGCACCGGCGAGCGCCACGCCGAATGAACTTCCCAGATAGCCGGCCGTGTAGGAGAGCCCTGTCACGTCGCTCACCTCGTCCGGCTCAGGCGCTGACTGGACGAGATCCGTCAGCGTCGTGGCCATGCCCCGGCCGAGCCCGATGATGAGAATGCCCGGTGCGAGCGCCAGGCCCACCGCCGCCACTCCCTGGGCGTGCGGACTGAACAGGACGGCGACCACGAGGCAACCGACGCCCATGCAGACGAACGCCCCCATCGAGGCGGCCCGATGGGTCATCCGCCCCTGTCCGACGAGCCGAGCGGTCGGCGGGGCAGCGGTCATCAGCCCCACGGTGATGGGGAGCAGAACGACTCCGCAGCGCAGGGCGCCGAATCCGAAGGTCGTCTGCAGGAAGACCGGCACCAGGAAGAGCACGCCGTTGGGCACCAGGATCAGCATCAACTGCGTCGAGATCCCGATTCTGACGGTGCGGTTCCGCAGCACCGTCACGCGGACCAGCGGATCCCTTCCCCTCCTGACCAGGCGCAGCTCCCATCCGGCAAAGGCGGCCAGGAACAGCAGCCCCAGGCCCGCCAGGAGGGGCACGGGCGACAGGCCGCCACGCTCCAGCAGGGTGTGGCCGAGCACCACGAAATCCTGCCGGGCCCTGAGCAGGCCGTACCGCCCCGCGAACAGGGCCCCGACGACGAGCAGAACCAGTCCTGTCGTGGACAGCAGAACCCCGCGGGCATCGAAGCGCTGCGCGGGGCCTCCCGGGAAGGGCCCGGCATCGACCGTGTACCGCATCAGCCATGTCACGGCCAGGGTGATCACGGCTCCCAGGAGGAACGACACGCGCCAGCTCAGGTAGTTGGTGACCAGGCCACCCAGAACGGGACCGGCCGCCGCACCGATCCCCGACGTCATGGCCAGCAGGGACAGCACCCTGGTGCGTACGGCCCCGGCGAAGGTCCGGGTGAGCATCGTCATCAGCGCGGGAAGCATCAGCGCGACGCCGAGCCCCTGGAGGACGGACCAGCCGAGCAGCATGAACGGCAGGCTCGGGGCGGAGGCGGTGATCAGTGCCCCCAGGACGAAGATTCCCCCGCCGATGGCGAAGGTCCGCCGGTAGCCGTGGCGGGTGCCGAGCTTGCTGCCGCTGATGATGAAGGCGGCGACCACCAGGGCGTACAGCGAGATCGCCGACTGCACGCCGGTCAGCGTGGTGTGCAGGTCCCCGATGAGCGCCGACAGGGCCACGTTCATGGCGGTGGCGGTGTAGTTGATCAGAAGGTTCTCGGCGGCGAGGACGAGGAAGAGTGTTCTGGCGGCCGG
>JBEHXI010000053.1:0-33638 GCA_048498775.1 Actinomycetota bacterium
CAACGCGGCCCTGCACGGGCGCGTACCGGGCCGCGACTTCCGACTGACGCTCAGCACTTCGGGCGGCACCCTGCGGATCGAGGTCACCGACGCCCGCAGTGATCGACTTCCTCTCCGGGCCACTGCCAGCGGCGGCGAGTCCGGCCGCGGTCTGCTGCTCGTCGAGGCGCTGGCGGACCGCTGGGGCGTCGTCCAGGGGCCGGAGCCGTGCAAGACCGTCTGGGCCGAGCTCAGCACTTCGCACACCACCTGAACACAATGGGCTACATATGAAGCATGGGCTACCTTTGTATGTAACCGACTTCACGGAGGTTCCGATGTCCGCTACCCAAATCGACATCGACGACGAAGCTCTCGCCGAGGCCATGCGGTTGTCCGGCGCCAAGACCAAGAAGGAGACGGTCAACATGGCGCTCCGCGAGTACGCCGAACGGCGACGGCGCACCGAGGCTCGGCTGCGCCATCAGGAGCGGGCGCGGCAGTGGGACGAGGAGGACTTCTGGCGTCGCCACGCTGCCGAAAAGGGCGCTCGTGACGGCGGCAGCGGTACGCACGCAGAGAAGGACATCGCCTGAACGTGATCCGCTATCTGGCCGATTCCACGGCGATGTGGCGTCTTCGGCGCGACGAGAAGCTGAACATCCTCTGGGGACACGAGATCGACGAAGGCGCGATCGGCTCGTGCGCCCCGCAACGCACCGAGTTCCTGCAGTCTGCCAGGAGCCTCGATGAGTTCGACGACATGACGGAGATGTTCGCGGACCTGCACCCCGATGTGACCGTACCCAAGAACGCCTGGCGCTGGATCCAGGCGTCCCAGCACCGCCTCGCCCAGCGGGGCCAGCACCGGTGCCTGTCCACGGTCGACTGGCTGATCTGTGCGACAGCCGCCCACCATGGCCTGGTGATCCTGCACGACGACAACGACTTCCGGACAGCCAGTCGCATACTGGCCGACGTGGCTGAGCGGGGTGTGTTCGCAGCACCTGGTTGATCCGCGGTCGCCAGATATGCGCCCGGCGCCGTCGGCTGCGCCCCCGCCCCTCAGCCCTCCCGCTTGACCAGCTTGGCGAAGAACTCCGCGATCTCCTCGTCCTTCAGCTCCTCCGGGCCGTGCTCCAGCTCCTCCGCCTCGGCGCGCTGCCGGGCGCGCAGCCAGGGGCCCTGCCGGTGGGTCATCTCGGACAGCTCCACCGGGGAGTACTCGGCGAGGTGCTCCAGGACGATGTCGACGGACTCCCGCTCGCTGTCGTCCAGGGTGCCGGCGTCACCGGGGATGTCGCCGTCGGCGACCTCCTGGCGGCCGCGGTGGTCGGCGTGCAGCTCGGGGGCGACGGGGCCGTTGGCCCAGGCCTGGAAGCGCTCCTCGAACAGCCGGCGGCCCTCCCAGGCCAGGTGGTAGCCGTAGGAGAAGTAGCAGAGCTTCTGCAGCTTGACCGGCGACATCGGCCCGGCCTTCGCCAGGATGTACGCAGCGGTGTCGTGCACGGTCGCCATGGCCCGTCCCTCGGTGTGTGTCGGCAGGCTTCTCCGGACGGGCCGGGCATCCGGCCGCCCGCAAGGGCCCTGGCCAGGCACGGAGTTGTCCTCGGGCCAAATATAGAGGGCACCCACGACACCGTTGCAAGGGCCAATCAGTTCGCGGGGCCCGGGCATGCGGAAGGGCCCGCACGACCGGGGTCGTACGGGCCCTTCACGGAGTGCTCCGAGGAGCGTCAGGTCACTTGAGGATCTTGGTGACCTGGCCGGCGCCGACGGTCCGGCCACCCTCGCGGATGGCGAACTTCAGGCCCTCCTCCATGGCGATCGGCTGGATCAGCGCGACCGTCATGGAGGTGTTGTCGCCCGGCATGACCATCTCGGTGCCCTCGGGGAGGGTCACCACGCCGGTCACGTCCGTGGTACGGAAGTAGAACTGCGGGCGGTAGTTGTTGAAGAACGGGGTGTGGCGGCCACCCTCGTCCTTCGACAGGATGTAGGCCTGGGCCTCGAAGTCGGTGTGCGGCGTGACCGAACCCGGCTTGATGATGACCTGGCCGCGCTCGACGTCCTCACGCTTGATGCCACGGAGGAGCAGACCGACGTTCTCACCGGCCTGGCCCTCGTCGAGCAGCTTGCGGAACATCTCGATGCCGGTGACCGTGGTGGTCGCCTTCTCCGGCTTGATGCCGATGATGTCCACGGTCTCGTTGACCTTCAGGACACCGCGCTCGATACGGCCGGTGACGACCGTACCGCGACCGGTGATCGTGAAGACGTCCTCGATCGGCATCAGGAACGGCTTGTCGACGTCGCGCTCGGGAGTCGGGATCGACTCGTCCACGGCCTTCATCAGGCCGAGGAGCTTCTCGCCCCACTCCTTGTCGCCCTCGAGCGCCTTCAGCGCCGAGACGCGGACGACCGGAACCTCGTCGCCCGGGAACTCGTACTCGGAGAGCAGCTCGCGGACCTCGAGCTCGACGAGCTCCAGGATCTCCTCGTCGTCGACCATGTCGGCCTTGTTCAGGGCGACGACGATGTACGGAACGCCGACCTGGCGGGCCAGGAGCACGTGCTCCTTGGTCTGCGGCATCGGGCCGTCGGTGGCGGCCACCACCAGGATGGCGCCGTCCATCTGCGCCGCACCGGTGATCATGTTCTTGATGTAGTCCGCGTGACCCGGGCAGTCAACGTGGGCGTAGTGACGCGTCTCGGTCTGGTACTCGACGTGCGCGATGGAGATGGTGATACCGCGCTGACGCTCCTCCGGCGCCTTGTCGATCTGGTCGAACGGCGTGAAGGGGTTCAGGTCCGGGTACGCGTCGTGCAGCACCTTGGTGATCGCCGCGGTAAGGGTCGTCTTACCGTGGTCGATGTGACCGATGGTGCCGATGTTGACGTGCGGCTTAGTCCGCTCGAACTTCGCCTTCGCCACTGGGGTCCTCCTGTGGACTGGTTCTGTAACGCCCCTTCGAGGGCGCCAGTTCAACTTGCCGGGTTGGTGAGGACCCCGAAGGGCCTTACAGATGCCAACCCGCGGATGGGGTGCCGGCTGCCGGGGCACCCGCCGCCCACCTTACGGTTTGCGGCGGTATGCCCCGTACTGCCTGACGTCAAGCCTAAGGCTTGGAGAGCGCAGCCTGAACGGCTTGCGTTACTCGCCCTTGGCCTTCGCGATGATCTCCTCGGCGACGTTCCGCGGAACCTCGGCGTAGGAGTCGAACTGCATGGAGTAGCTCGCCCGGCCGGAGGTCTTGCTGCGCAGGTCACCGACGTAGCCGAACATCTCCGACAGCGGCACCAGGGCCTTGACGACCCGGGCGCCGGAGCGCTCCTCCATGGCCTGGATCTGGCCGCGGCGGGAGTTGATGTCGCCGATCACGTCGCCCATGTAGTCCTCGGGCGTGGTGACCTCGACGGCCATCATCGGCTCCAGCAGCGCAGGGCTGGCCTTGCGCGCCGCCTCCTTGAACGCCATGGAACCGGCGATCTTGAACGCGAGCTCGGAGGAGTCGACGTCGTGGTAGGCGCCGTCGAGCAGCGTCACCTTGACACCGGTCAGCGGGTAGCCGGCCAGCACACCGAACTCCATGGCCTCCTGGCAGCCGGCGTCCACGGACGGGATGTACTCCCGCGGGATGCGGCCACCGGTGACCTTGTTCTCGAACTCGTACCCGTCGCCCTCGAGCGGCTCGACCGAGATCTGCACCTTCGCGAACTGGCCGGAACCACCAGTCTGCTTCTTGTGCGTGTAGTCGACCTTCTCGACCGCCTTGCGGATGGTCTCGCGGTACGCGACCTGCGGCTTGCCGACGTTGGCCTCGACCTTGAACTCGCGCTTCATGCGGTCGACCAGCACGTCCAGGTGCAGCTCGCCCATGCCCGCGATGATGGTCTGGCCCGTCTCCTCGTCCGTGTGGACCTGGAAGGACGGGTCCTCCTCGGCGAGGCGCTGGATCGCGACGCCCAGCTTCTCCTGGTCGCCCTTGGACTTCGGCTCGATGGCCACCTGGATGACCGGGGCCGGGAAGTTCATGGACTCGAGGATGATCGGGTTGCTCGGGTCGCAGAGCGTCTCACCGGTGGTGGTGTCCTTCAGGCCCATGACGGCGACGATGTCGCCGGCACCGACGCCGGGGATCTCCTCACGCTTGTTGGCGTGCATCCGGTAGATCTTGCCGATGCGCTCCTTCTTGCCCTTCACGGAGTTCAGCACCTGGGTGCCGGACTCCATGCGGCCGGAGTACACGCGGACGAAGGTGAGCTTGCCGAGGTGCGGGTCGCTCATGATCTTGAACGCCAGGCCGGAGAACGGCTCGTCCTCGGCGGCCTTGCGAACGAGCTCGACCTCCTCGTCGCCGACCTTGTGGCCCTTGACGGACTCGATGTCGACCGGGGAGGGCAGGTACTTCACGACCGCGTCGAGCAGGGGCTGGACGCCCTTGTTCTTGAACGCGGTACCGCAGAAGACCGGGGTCAGCTTCGAGGCGATGGTCGCCCGGCGGATGCCGGCCACCAGCTGGTCCTCGGTGGGCTCGATGCCCTCCAGGTACAGCTCCATCAGCTCGTCGTCGCACTCGGCCGCCGTCTCCAGCAGCTTGCCGCGGTACTCCTCGGCGGCCTCAAGGTGGGTGTCCGGGATGTCGACGGTGTCGTACATCTCGCCCTTGGTGGCCTCGGCGGACCAGACCAGGGCCTTCATCCGCACCAGGTCGACGACGCCGCGGAAGTCCGCCTCGGCGCCGATCGGCAGCTGCATGACCAGCGGCACCGCGCCCAGCCGGTCGACGATCATGTCGACGCAGCGGTGGAACTCGGCGCCCACGCGGTCCAGCTTGTTGACGAAGCAGATCCGCGGCACGCCGTAGCGGTCGGCCTGACGCCAGACGGTCTCGGACTGCGGCTCGACACCGGCGACACCGTCGAACACCGTGACGGCACCGTCGAGCACGCGCAGCGAGCGCTCCACCTCGACCGTGAAGTCGACGTGACCCGGGGTGTCGATGATGTTGATGGTGTGGTCGACGCCATCGACCGGCCAGTGACAGGTGGTCGCGGCCGACGTGATCGTGATGCCGCGTTCCTGCTCCTGCTCCATCCAGTCCATGGTGGCAGCGCCGTCGTGGACCTCACCGATCTTGTAGCTCACACCGGTGTAGAACAGGATCCGCTCGGTGGTCGTCGTCTTGCCCGCGTCGATGTGGGCCATGATCCCGATGTTGCGGACCCTGGCCAGGTCAAGTGAAGTGGTGGCCATCTGGCTCAGTCTTCTCTCGGTTCTCGATGGGGGTAGCGACTACCAGCGGTAGTGCGCGAAGGCCTTGTTGGACTCGGCCATCTTGTGGGTGTCCTCGCGGCGCTTGACGGAGGCGCCAAGACCGTTGGACGCGTCGAGCAGCTCGTTCATCAGCCGCTCGGTCATGGTCTTCTCACGACGGGCGCGCGAGTAGCCGACGAGCCAGCGCAGCGCGAGCGTGGAGGAGCGGGCGGGGCGGACCTCGACCGGCACCTGGTACGTCGCACCACCGACGCGGCGGCTGCGGACCTCAAGGGTCGGCTTGACGTTCTCCAGGGCGCGCTTGAGCGTGATGACCGGGTCGGTGCCGGTCTTGTCGCGCAGGCCCTCGAGGGCGCCGTACACGATGCGCTCGGCGGTGGAGCGCTTGCCGTTCAGCAGGATCTTGTTGACCAGCGCGGTGACAAGCGGAGAGCCGTAGACCGGGTCGACGATGACCGGCCGCTTCGGGGCAGGGCCCTTACGAGGCATGTCTTACTTCTCCTTCTTGGCGCCGTAGCGGCTGCGGGCCTGCTTGCGGTTCTTGACACCCTGGGTGTCCAGCGAACCGCGGATGATCTTGTAGCGAACGCCCGGCAGGTCCTTCACACGACCGCCGCGCACGAGCACGATGGAGTGCTCCTGCAGGTTGTGGCCCTCACCCGGGATGTAAGCGGTGACCTCGATCCCGCTGGTCAGACGCACACGCGCGACCTTACGCAGGGCCGAGTTCGGCTTCTTCGGGGTGGTCGTGTACACGCGCGTGCAGACACCGCGGCGCTGCGGGGACCCCTTCAGCGCGGGTGTCTTGTTCTTCTCGACCTTGTCCTGCCGGCCCTTTCGGACCAGCTGCTGGATCGTAGGCACCGTTTCTCCGGTTTCTGTGTGCCGTCTCGGTAAAGCTAACCTGGGGTTTTCCCTCGGCCACCGGCACTTCACCGACCCACGCGGTCGGGTGTGTCGGAGTCTGGTGCGCGGTACCCGCGAAGCGGGCGAGCCTCACATCATCTGATGCCGCAGTCTCGGTGTCCCGTGCGGACTGTTACCGCCCGGCCGGAGGGCTGGGGGAGCACGCACAAGAACCCGGGGACACCCCAGGCACAAGGTCAGAGCGTACCTAGCGCATCGGCTCCGGTCAAAACAAATGCACACGCGAAGGACACGCCAGGGCCGTCACGGCGCTCGCGTGCGTCGGGCCGCCGGATCCGGCGCCACCTTCCGGACGCCTTACGGCCGCCGGACTCTCGGAACACGCTCACCCCACGGTAACCGTCCGACCGCCCGCTGGGAAGAGAAGCGGCGCCGGCCGGCGGCGCGTCAGCCGGTGCTCAGTCCCACCACCATCACCAGCACCACCATGACCCACATGGCGATTCCCAGCCAGCCCAGCATCAGCCCGGCCGTCGCCGTCCCCTCCCCCGCCCCGCCGTACGCCCTGATCTCGGCGCGCGCCTTGTGGCCGAGAACGATCGCCGGCAGCGCCGGGAGGCCGAAGGCCACCCCGAGCAGCCCGCACATCAGCGAGGTGGTGGCCAGGCTGTTGACCGGCGGGGGCGGCGGGGCCAGAAAGGTGGGCGGGACGGGCACGGCCGGCTGCCCGGCCGCCAGATAGGCGGACGGCGGCACCGGCCCGGCCGGCAGGTCCCCGACCAGCCTGCCCAGCTCCCCGTAGGTGGCCGCCTGGTAGGCCATCCCGAGGCGCTGCTCGTACTCCGCGTGGTTCAGGCGCCCCTCGGCGTACGCGGCCTTCAGCACGTCCACCGCGCGCTCCCGGTCGGCGTGCGAGGCCCGCATCGCGGCCACCGGCGTACCACCGTTCCAGGGCTGCCCCACGTTCGCCATGGCGCGCCTCCACCTCCCCGCTGCCGGGACACACTGCTCCCATAGTGCTGGACGAGCCGGGCGGGCACCCGGGTTCCCGCCAAAGACTCGCCGGGAACACAGGGCCCGTGCGGGGCTCGCGCGGGGCCCGGCGGGACCTCAGCGGGGCCCGGGAACGCCGCAGGGCGGCCGCCCCGCACGGGGACGGCCGCCCTGTCGAATCCCGCTATCCGGGGACGACGATCACGGGTTGTACGGCCCGTAGTCGTAGTCCTCCAGGGGAACGGCCTGGCCGGAGCCGGTGCCGAAGGGCGAGTAGTCGATGTCGTCGTAGCCGACGGCCGAGTACATCGCGGCCTTGGCCTCCTCGGTCGGCTCGACCCGGATGTTGCGGTACCGGGACAGGCCCGTACCGGCCGGGATGAGCTTACCGAGGATGACGTTCTCCTTCAGGCCCAGCAGCGCGTCCGACTTGGCGTGGATCGCCGCGTCGGTGAGCACCCGAGTCGTCTCCTGGAAGGACGCGGCCGACAGCCACGACTCCGTCGCCAGGGACGCCTTGGTGATACCCATCAGCTGCGGACGGCCGGAGGCGGGGTGACCGCCCTCGGAGACCACCCGGCGGTTCTCCTGCTCGAAGCGGCTGCGCTCGACCAGCTCGCCCGGCAGCAGCTCCGCGTCGCCGGACTCGATGATCGTCACCCGGCGCAGCATCTGCCGGATGATGATCTCGATGTGCTTGTCGTGGATCGACACACCCTGCGAGGTGAAGACCTTCTGGACCTCGCCGAGCAGGTGGATCTGGACGGCACGCTGGCCGAGGATCCGCAGCACGTCGTGCGGGTTCTCGGTACCGGCCATGAGCTTCTGGCCGACCTCGACGTGGTCGCCCTCGCCCACCAGCAGGCGGCCGCGCTTGGAGACCGCGTAGGCGATCTCGTCGCTGCCGTCGTCGGGGGTGACGACGATCTTGCGGGTCTTCTCCGTCTCCTCGACGCGGACCCGGCCGGACGCCTCGCTGATCGGGGCCACACCCTTGGGGGTACGGGCCTCGAAGAGCTCGACGACACGCGGCAGACCCTTGGTGATGTCGTCACCGGCCACACCACCGGTGTGGAAGGTACGCATCGTCAGCTGGGTGCCGGGCTCACCGATGGACTGGGCGGCGATGATGCCGACGGCCTCGCCGATGTCCACCAGCTTGCCGGTGGCCAGGGAGCGGCCGTAGCACATCGCGCAGGTGCCGACCGAGGACTCGCAGGTCAGGACCGAGCGGGTCTTGACCTCCTCGACGCCGTGCTTGATCAGCTGGTCGATGAGCACATCGCCCAGGTCGACGCCGGCGGCGGCGAGCACCTTGCCGTCGACCACGACGTCCTCGGCCAGGCTGCGGGCGTAGACGCTGGTCTCCACACCGCCGGCCTTGCGCAGCACGCCGTCCGCCCCGCGCTCGCCGATCACCAGCTTCAGGCCGCGGTCGGTGCCGCAGTCCTCCTCGCGGATGATGACGTCCTGCGAGACGTCCACCAGACGACGGGTGAGGTAACCCGAGTCGGCGGTACGCAGCGCGGTGTCGGCCAGACCCTTACGGGCACCGTGGGTGGAGATGAAGTACTCCAGCACGGTCAGGCCCTCGCGGAAGGACGCCTTGATGGGCCGCGGGATGGTCTCGTTCTTGGCGTTCGAGACCAGACCGCGCATACCGGCGATCTGACGCATCTGCATCATGTTTCCGCGGGCGCCCGAGTCGACCATCATGAAGATCGGGTTGGTCTTCGGGAAGTTCGCGTTCATCGCCTCGGCGACCTCGTTGGTCGCCTTGGTCCAGATCGCGATCAGCTCCTGGGACCGCTCGTCCTTCGTGATCAGGCCGCGCTCGTACTGCTTCTGGACCTTCTCGTCCTGCCCCTCGTAGCGCTCCAGGATGGCCTTCTTGGCCTCCGGGACGACCACGTCGGAGATCGCCACGGTGACGCCGGAGCGGGTGGCCCAGTAGAAGCCGGCCGACTTCAGGTTGTCGAGCGTGGCGGCGACGGTGACCTTCGGGTACCGCTCGGCCAGGTCGTTGACGATCTCGGAGAGCTGCTTCTTGCCCACCGAGTAGTCCACGAACGGGTAGTCCTCGGGCAGCAGCTCGTTGAAGAGCGCGCGGCCCAGCGTGGTGCGCAGCCGGAACGGGTCACCCGGCTGCCAGCCCGCCTCACCGTCCTGGGCGGCCGGCGGGGTCCAGCCGCGCGGCGGCATGGTGCCGGCCTGGAAGCGGATGTCCACCTTGGCCTGGAGGGACAGCTCCCGGGCGTCGAAGGCCATGATGGCCTCGGCGACCGAGCCGAACGACCGGCCCTCGCCCTTGACCTCGCGCTCCTCCGGCTCGGTGGTGAGGAAGAACAGACCCAGGACCATGTCCTGCGTCGGCATCGTCACCGGACGGCCGTCGGCGGGCTTGAGGATGTTGTTCGAGGACAGCATCAGGATGCGGGCCTCGGCCTGCGCCTCCGCGGACAGCGGCAGGTGCACGGCCATCTGGTCGCCGTCGAAGTCCGCGTTGAACGCGGTGCACACCAGCGGGTGGATCTGGATGGCCTTGCCCTCGACCAGCTGCGGCTCGAAGGCCTGGATGCCCAGACGGTGCAGGGTCGGCGCCCGGTTCAGCAGCACCGGGTGCTCGGCGATGACCTCTTCCAGCACGTCGTACACGACCGTGCGGCCGCGCTCGACCATCCGCTTCGCCGACTTGATGTTCTGCGCGTGGTTGAGGTCCACCAGGCGCTTCATCACGAACGGCTTGAACAGCTCCAGCGCCATCGCCTTGGGCAGACCGCACTGGTGCAGCTTCAGCTGCGGGCCGACGACGATCACGGAACGGGCCGAGTAGTCGACGCGCTTGCCCAGCAGGTTCTGGCGGAAGCGGCCCTGCTTGCCCTTGAGCATGTCGGACAGCGACTTCAGCGGGCGGTTGCCCGGGCCGGTGACCGGACGGCCGCGGCGGCCGTTGTCGAACAGGGCGTCGACGGCCTCCTGCAGCATCCGCTTCTCGTTGTTCACGATGATCTCGGGGGCACCGAGGTCAAGGAGACGCTTGAGGCGGTTGTTGCGGTTGATGACGCGGCGGTACAGGTCGTTCAGGTCGGAGGTCGCGAAGCGGCCACCGTCCAGCTGCACCATCGGGCGCAGGTCCGGCGGGATCACCGGGACGCAGTCCAGCACCATGCCCATCGGGCTGTTGCGGGTCTGCAGGAACGCGGAGACGACCTTGAGGCGCTTGAGCGCGCGGGTCTTCTTCTGGCCCTTGCCGGTGCGGATGATCTCGCGGAGCTTGGCGGCCTCCTCCTCCAGGTCGAAGGACTCCAGGCGCTTCTGCAGCGCCGCGGCGCCCATGCCGCCGGAGAAGTAGGTGCCGAAGCGGTCGCGCAGCTCGCGGTAGAGGAGCTCGTCGCCCTCCAGGTCCTGGACCTTGAGGGACTTGAAGCGGCTCCACACCTCGTCGAGGCGGTCCAGCTCGCGCTGGGCGCGGTCGCGCAGCTGCTTCATCTCGCGCTCGGCGCCCTCGCGGACCTTGCGGCGCACGTCGGCCTTGGCGCCCTCGGCCTCCAGCTCGCCGAGGTCGGCCTCCAGCTTCTTCTGCCGCGCCTCGATGTCGGCGTCGCGGCGCTGCTCGACCTGCTGGCGCTCCACGGAGACCTGGGCCTCCAGGGACGGCAGGTCGCGGGTGCGGCGCTCCTCGTCCACCCACGTGATCATGTAGGCGGCGAAGTAGATGACCTTCTCGAGGTCCTTCGGGGCGAGGTCCAGCAGGTAGCCCAGCCGGCTCGGGACGCCCTTGAAGTACCAGATGTGGGTGACCGGAGCGGCCAGCTCGATGTGGCCCATCCGCTCGCGGCGCACCTTGGCACGGGTCACCTCGACGCCGCAGCGCTCGCAGATGATGCCCTTGAAGCGGACGCGCTTGTACTTACCGCAGTAGCACTCCCAGTCCCGGGTGGGGCCGAAGATCTTCTCGCAGAAGAGGCCGTCCTTTTCGGGCTTGAGGGTGCGGTAGTTGATGGTCTCGGGCTTCTTGACCTCGCCGTGCGACCACTGACGGATGTCGTCAGCAGTGGCCAGGCCGATCCGCAGCTCGTCGAAGAAGTTGACGTCGAGCACTTGTCGTCAATCCCTCTTTCGGGGTCGTGTCTGTGGTCTGACGGTTCCCTGACCTCGCGGTCAGTTCGGAACGGGGTCCCTCGCCGCTGAGGGCGGACGGTGAGGGAGGGGGCGGGGGAGCGCCGCCCGGCCGGTGAGGGCCGGGCGGCAACCCGTCAGACCTCTTCGACGCTGCTCGGCTCGCGCCGGGACAGGTCGATACCGAGCTCCTCCGCAGCGCGGAAGACGTCCTCGTCGGTGTCGCGCATCTCGATCGACATGCCGTCCGAGGAGAGCACCTCCACGTTGAGGCAGAGCGACTGCATCTCCTTGATGAGCACCTTGAAGGACTCGGGGATGCCGGGCTCCGGGATGTTCTCGCCCTTGACGATGGCCTCGTAGACCTTCACGCGGCCGAGAACGTCGTCGGACTTGATGGTCAGCAGTTCCTGGAGGGCGTAGGCGGCGCCGTACGCCTCCAGCGCCCACACCTCCATCTCGCCGAAGCGCTGACCACCGAACTGGGCCTTACCACCCAGCGGCTGCTGGGTGATCATCGAGTACGGCCCGGTGGAGCGGGCGTGCAGCTTGTCGTCCACCAGGTGGTGCAGCTTGAGGATGTACATGTAGCCGACCGAGATCGGCTCCGGGAACGGCTCGCCGGAGCGGCCGTCGAACAGCCGTGCCTTGCCGGACGGCAGCACCATCCGCTCGCCGTCCCGGTTCGGGATCGTCGACTCGAACAGACCGGCGATCTCGTCCTCGCGGGCACCGTCGAACACCGGGGTGGCGACGTTGGTGCCGGGCTCCACCCGGTCGGCCTCGATGACCTGCAGGCGGCGGGCCCACTCCTCGGCGATCCCGGAGACGTCCCAGCCCTGCTTGGCGAGCCAGCCCAGGTGGATCTCCAGGACCTGGCCCGGGTTCATCCGGGACGGGACGCCCAGCGGGTTGAGGATGATGTCGACCGGGGTGCCGTCCTCCAGGAACGGCATGTCCTCGACCGGCAGGATCTTGGAGATGACGCCCTTGTTGCCGTGGCGGCCGGCGAGCTTGTCACCATCGGTGATCTTGCGCTTCTGGGCGACGTAGACGCGGACGAGCTGGTTGACGCCCGGGGGCAGCTCGTCGCCCTCCTCGCGGTCGAAGACGCGGACACCGATGATCTTGCCGGTCTCGCCGTGCGGGACCTTCAGCGAGGTGTCGCGGACCTCGCGCGCCTTCTCACCGAAGATCGCGCGGAGCAGCCGCTCCTCGGGGGTCAGCTCGGTCTCGCCCTTCGGGGTGACCTTGCCGACCAGGATGTCGCCGGCGACGACCTCGGCACCGATGCGGATGATGCCGCGCTCGTCGAGGTCGGCCAGGACCTCCTCGGAGACGTTCGGGATGTCCCGGGTGATCTCCTCGGGGCCCAGCTTGGTGTCGCGGGCGTCGACCTCGTGCTCCTCGATGTGGATCGAGGAGAGGACGTCGTCCTGGACGAGGCGCTGCGACAGGATGATCGCGTCCTCGTAGTTGTGGCCCTCCCACGGCATGAACGCCACCAGCAGGTTCTTGCCGAGCGCCATCTCACCGCGCTGGGTGGACGGGCCGTCGGCCAGGACCTGGCCGGCCACCACGCGCTCGCCCTCGTCCACGACGACCTTCTGGTTGAAGGAGGTGCCCTGGTTGGAGCGCGAGAACTTGGCGACCCGGTAGGTGATGTACGTGCCGTCGTCGTTGGTCACCGTGATGTAGTCCGCGGAGACCTCCTGGACCACGCCGTCCTTCTCGGCGACGATCACGTCACCGGCGTCCACCGCGGCGCGGTACTCGATGCCGGTGCCGACCAGCGGCGACTCCGCCTTCAGCAGCGGCACCGCCTGGCGCATCATGTTCGAGCCCATGAGCGCGCGGTTGGCGTCGTCGTGCTCCAGGAACGGGATCATGGCGGTCGCGACCGACACCATCTGGCGCGGCGAGACGTCCATGTAGTCCACGTCGGAGGCGGGGACCAGGTCGACCTCGCCGCCGCGGCGGCGGACCAGGACACGGGCCTCGGCGAAGGTGTTGTCCTCCGTCAGGGCCGCGTTCGCCTGGGCGATGAGGTAGCGGTCCTCCTCGTCGGCGGTCAGGTAGTCCACGTCCTCGGTGACCCGGCCGTCGACGACCTTGCGGTACGGCGTCTCGATGAAGCCGAACGCGTTGACCCGGCCGTACGAGGCGAGCGAGCCGATCAGACCGATGTTCGGGCCTTCCGGCGTCTCGATCGGGCACATGCGGCCGTAGTGCGACGGGTGCACGTCACGGACGTCCAGGCCCGCCCGCTCACGGGACAGACCGCCCGGGCCCAGCGCCGACAGGCGGCGCTTGTGGGTCAGACCCGACAGCGGGTTGGTCTGGTCCATGAACTGGGACAGCTGGCTGGTGCCGAAGAACTCCTTGATGGAGGCGACGACCGGCCGGATGTTGATCAGGGTCTGCGGCGTGATCGCCTCGACGTCCTGGGTGGTCATGCGCTCGCGGACGACGCGCTCCATGCGCGCCAGACCGGTGCGGACCTGGTTCTGGATCAGCTCGCCGACGTTGCGCAGGCGGCGGTTGCCGAAGTGGTCGATGTCGTCGACCTCGACCACGACCGTCTCGCCGTTGGCCGCGACCGTCTCGGTCTCGCCCGCGTGGAGCTTGACCAGGTACTTGATGGTCGCGATAACGTCTTCGACGGTCAGCACGCCGGCGTCGAGCGGGGCGTCGATGCCGAGCTTCTTGTTGACCTTGTAGCGTCCGACCTTGGCCAGGTCGTAGCGCTTGGGGTTGAAGTAGAGGTTCTCCAGGAGGGTCTGGGCGGCCTCACGCGTCGGCGGCTCGCCCGGACGCAGCTTGCGGTAGATGTCGAGCAGCGCGTCGTCCTGGCCCTGGGTGTGGTCCTTCTCCAGGGTGGCGCGCATGGACTCGTACTCGCCGAACTCCTCGAGGATCCGCTCGTTGGTCCAGCCGAGCGCCTTGAGGAGCACGGTCACGGACTGCTTGCGCTTGCGGTCGATGCGGACACCGACCATGTCGCGCTTGTCGATCTCCATCTCCAGCCAGGCACCCCGGGACGGGATGATCTTGGCAGAGAAGATGTCCTTGTCGGACGTCTTGTCGATCGTGGAGTCGAAGTAGACGCCCGGGGAGCGCACCAGCTGGGAGACCACGACACGCTCGGTGCCGTTGATCACGAAGGTGCCCTTGTTGGTCATGAGCGGGAAGTCGCCCATGAAGACCGTCTGGGACTTGATCTCACCGGTCTCGTTGTTGGTGAACTCGGCCGTGACGAAGAGCGGGGCCGCGTACGTGAAGTCGCGCTCCTTGCACTCGTCGATGGAGTTCTTCGGCGGCTCGAAACGGTGGTCGCGGAAGGTCAGCGACATCGACCCGGAGAAGTCCTCGATCGGGGAGATCTCCTCGAAGATCTCCTCCAGACCGGACTTGGTGGGGACGTCCTGACCGTTTTCCAGAGCCGCCTCGACGCGAGCCTTCCAGGCCGCGTTGCCGAGCAGCCAATCGAAGCTCTCGGTCTGCAGCGCGAGGAGGTTCGGGACCTCGAGGGGCTCCTTGATCTTCGCAAAGGAGATGCGCAGCGGGGCGGTGCTTGCGCCGTTGTTCGTATTGGCAGTCGAGGCGTTGCGCGAGGCGGCCAAGAGGGGGTCCTTCCGAGGGCTCGGACTCACTACGCGCGTACCGGTCCGCCCGCCCCTGGGCATACGTGGCGATGTCCTGGTCGAGGACAACTCCATCAGCCATGCTCAGATGTGGGCTCGCCCCTGGTGACGGGCCAGGCGGCAGCTAACAGGCAGCGCAAAGGGTCAGTGTAGCCACTTGGCACACTGATGTCCAGAGCAGTGATTCGGAGACCGAATCATCTCCCCCTCGTCATCGACGGGGCCCGGCTCGGCCGGGCTCCTGCTTGGGTCCTGCGCTCGCTCGCCTCAGTCATTCCCTCATCGCTCGCGATCCATGCCTGCGAGTCCTCCCGGGCTCCCCGGGACGGCCGACCGGCTTCGCGACGCGTCCTGAGAATTGCGCGCTGCGTCGGGTTCGTCAAGGGCCCCGCCCCGCGGAGATCCTCACAGCGGGGGATCCGCGCCGCGGTCAGGGGCGCTCCCAGCGGCCACAATGCCCCGCCGGCCGGCGAACCGGCGAAGATCACCTTACCCGCCGCGGGTGCCGGGAGCGCGGAGCGGACCGGGCGCCACGGCAAAGACCGCGGGGCGGCCACTCGAAGGAGTGACCGCCCCACGACTGTTCGGCGCCCCTTACGAGGCGCTGCACGATCGGGTCGTGCCGAGAGGTTACTTGACCTCGACGGAGGCGCCGGCGCCCTTGAGGGACTCGGCGGCCTTGTCCGCGGCCTCCTTGTTGACCTTCTCCAGGACGGGCTTCGGGGCGCCGTCCACGAGGTCCTTGGCCTCCTTCAGACCCAGCGAGGTCAGCTCACGCACGACCTTGATGACCTGGATCTTCTTGTCGCCGGCGCCGGTGAGGATGACGTCGAACTCGTCCTTCTCCTCGACGGCCTCGGCGGCCGGGGCACCCGGGGCGCCGGCGGCGGCCACGGCCACCGGGGCGGCGGCGGTGACGTCGAACTTGTCCTCGAAGGCCTTCACGAACTCGGAGAGCTCGATGAGGGTCATCTCCTCGAACTGCGCGAGCAGGTCTTCCTGGCTGAGCTTCGCCATGGTGGCGGTCCTTCCACTAATTCGGCTGGTGCCGGATGTTCAGCGTGTTTCGGGCGGGCGTCTGCCTTACGGCATCCGTAGACGGGCCCGCTGCGAGGGCGTCTGGCCCGCCGATTACTCGGCGGCGTCCTCGGCGGCGGGAGCCGGCGCACCGGCACCGCCCTGCTCGACCTTCTCCCGGAGCGCGTCCACGGTGCGGACGAGCTTCGAGGGCAGGGCCTGGAAGAGCGCGGCAGCCTGGGAGGGCTTGGCCTTCATGGCACCCGCCAGCTTGGCGAGCAGCACCTCGCGGGACTCGAGGTCCGCGAGCTTCTTGATCTCGTCAGCGGACAGCGCCTTGCCGTCCATGACGCCGCCCTTGATGACCAGGGCGGGGTTCTCCTTGGCGAAGTCGCGCAGACCCTTCGCCGACTCCACCGGGTCCCCGGTGACGAAGGCGATCGCCGTCGAACCGGAGAACAGGTCGTCGAGGGAGGTGATCCCGGCCTCGTTGGCCGCGATCTTGGTCAGCGTGTTCTTCGCCACGCGGTACTGAGCGTTCTCACCGAGCGAACGACGCAGCTGCTTGAGCTGCGCCACGGTGAGACCGGTGTACTCGGTCAGCACGGCGGCATTGGAGCTGCGGAACTTGTCCGTCAGCTCGGCAACCGCGTCAGCCTTGTCGGGCCTCGCCATGAGCCTCGGCCTCCTTCCGGGTGATTGCGGACCGCACGGAAGGGGCTTGGTACATGCAAAACGCCCCGGCGCAGGCGCACGGGGCGGAACTCGACCGGCAGGCATGGAACGCCTGGCGGGAGATCATCCAGTGTCACCTGCGCGGGCCGTCCGCATCTAGCGGATCCTTCGGCCACCACACCCTCTGTGCGGGCACGGCGGCGACCAGCGGTCTTCGGCTTCGTCCAGCAGCGTACGCGGGAGCGCCGCGGCAAGGCAAATCGGACCCCGCGGCGTTCCGGGGGCCGGAAAACGCCGGAGACGGCCGCCCGCGGCACCCTCCGGCACCCGCCAGACCTCTCCGGCCCCAGGAACGCCGCGGGGCCCTGGCCGCCGTCCACGGACGGTGGCAGGGGCCCCGGAGTCACCTGGGCGCCGTCGTCAGACGGCGGCCTCCTCCTCGAGGAGGTTGCGGGTGCGGTTCGGGTCGACCGGGATGCCGGGACCCATGGTGGTGCTGATGGCGGCCTTCTTGATGTAGCGGCCCTTGGCGGCGGACGGCTTCAGCCGCAGGACCTCCTCCAGCGCGGCGGCGTAGTTCTCCACCAGCTGCTGCTCACCGAACGACGTCTTGCCGATGATGAAGTGCAGGTTGGAGTGCTTGTCCACGCGGAACTCGATCTTGCCGCCCTTGATCTCGGTCACGGCCTTCGCCACGTCCGGGGTCACGGTGCCGGTCTTCGGGTTCGGCATCATGCCGCGCGGGCCGAGGACGCGGCCGAGGCGGCCGACCTTGCCCATCAGGTCCGGGGTGGCGACGACCGCGTCGAAGTCCAGGCGGCCCTTGGAGACCTCGTCGATCAGCTCGTCGGCGCCGACGATGTCGGCGCCCGCGGCACGCGCGGCCTCGGCACGGTCACCGGTCGCGAAGACCAGGACCCGGGCGGTCTTGCCGGTGCCGTGCGGGAGGTTCACGGTGCCACGGACCATCTGGTCGGCCTTGCGCGGGTCGACGCCCAGACGCATGGCGACCTCGACGGTCGAGTCGAACTTGGTCGTGGAGGTGTCCTTGGCCAGGCGGACGGCCTCCAGGGGGGCGTACAGACGCTCCCGGTCGACCTTGGCCTCCGCGTTGCGGAGGTTCTTGCTGCGCTTCACTGCTGCTCCTACGTGTCGCGTGTGGAGTGGTGGTGCGGGCCGCGCCCGGCCCTCCCACCGGGAGGGTGTCCGCCGCGGGGGCGGACGAGGAGATCAGGGGGCTGCCGTCAGCCCTCGACCGTGATGCCCATGGAGCGGGCGGTGCCGGCGATGATCTTCTCGGCGGCGTCCAGGTCGTTGGCGTTCAGGTCGGGCATCTTGGTGGTGGCGATGTCGCGCACCTGGTCGCGGGTGATCTTCGCGACCTTCTTGGTGTGCGGGGTGCCGGAGCCCTTCTCGACACCGGCGGCCTTGAGGATGAGCTTCGCGGCCGGCGGGGTCTTGGTCACGAAGGTGAAGGAGCGGTCCTCGTAGACCGTGATCTCCACCGGCACGACCATGCCGCGCTGCGACTCGGTCGCGGCGTTGTAGGCCTTGCAGAACTCCATGATGTTGACGCCGTGCTGACCCAGCGCCGGGCCGACCGGCGGGGCCGGGTTGGCCGCACCGGCGTTGATCTGGAGCTTGATCAGCCCCGTGACCTTCTTCTTCTTGGGAGGCATTGCTCTCTCCGGGTCCTAATCGAGAGTTTTTCTGCCTGCGAGCAGGCATACCGCCCCACGATAACGGGTATCGCGGCGGGCCTTGAAACCGAGCAGGTCAGACCGGCTGCGAGAGCCGGTCTGACCTGTCGGACGCGGTGGAACCCCGGGACTCCCGGCGGTTCAGTTCTTCTGGATCTGGTCGAAGGAGAGCTCGACCGGGGTCTCCCGGCCGAAGATCTCGACCAGGCCCTTGACCTTCTTCGAGTCCGGGTTGATCTCGTTGATGGTCGCCTGGAGCGTCGCGAAGGGGCCGTCGGTGACGGTGACCGAGTCGCCGACCTCGAAGTCCAGCACCTGGACCTCGACCTTCTTCTTCGGCGCGGCCTCGCCGCCCTCGGCGGCCGCCGCGGCCTGCTCCTCGACCTCGGGGGCGAGCATCTTGACGACCTCGTCCAGGGTCAGCGGGTACGGGTCGTAGGCGTTGCCGACGAAGCCGGTGACACCGGGGGTGTTGCGGACCACGCCCCAGGACTCGTTCGTCAGGTCCATGCGCACCAGGACATAGCCGGGGAGCTTGTTCTGGCGGATGGTCTTGCGCTCGCCGCTCTTGATCTGGACGACCTCTTCCTGCGGCACCTCGGCCTGGTAGATGTAGTCCTCGACGTTCAGGGAGACGGCGCGCTGCTCCAGGTTGGCCTTCACGCGGTTCTCGTAGCCGGCGTAGGTGTGGATGACGTACCACTCGCCGGGCAGGGCGCGCAGTTCCTCGCGGAACGCGGTCAGCGGGTCCACCGCCGGCTCGGCCTCGGCAGGCTCCTCGACCTCGTGCATGGCGTCCTGCTCGGCCGGGACGCCGGCCTCGGCGTCGGCGCGCTCGGCCTCGTCCGGGTCGGTGAGGTCCGCACCCTCGACGATCTCGATCTCGGTGTCGCCCTCGACCTCGGCCGTCTCGGCCGTCGCCGCAGCCTCGTCGGCCGCGCCGGCTTCGACGGGCTGGTCGGCGTCGTACAGGTTCGGGTCAGACACGATGGCTGCTTCTTCCTGGCTTCAAAGGGGTGGAACATGCGAAACGGGCGCCCCCGCTCGGGCGCCCTCCGCGGGGTCTCAGCCGAAGACGTACTTGACGAGTTCGGTAAATCCCCAGTCAACCACAGTCACGATGCCGATCATCACGACGACGAAGAAGATCACAACCGTGGTGTACGACATCAGGTCGTTGCGGTTGGGCCAGACGACCTTCCGCAGCTCCGCGACGATCTGCCGGTAGAACAGCGCCATCCGGGCCAGGGGACCCTTCTTCGCGCGCTTGCCGCCCCGCTTCCTGCGCGGCTCCAGCGCCTCGTCGGTCCCGGCCGCCTCGCTCTCCGGACGACCACTTTCAGGCGTCGCGGTGGAGCCCAGGGCTTCCGTCACTCGTCCTCACCTGAATCCGGGTCGTGTGCGTGTGGTGCCGCGTCCGGCTTTCCCACACGACGGTGCAGTTACTGCGGTGCCTACCCAACGTACACGCGCACGCAACCCTTTCGGTGATGCGTGTAGCAGGGCCGGAGGGACTTGAACCCCCAACCGCTGGTTTTGGAGACCAGTGCTCTACCAATTGAGCTACGACCCTTTGGTGCACCCAACGTACCGCATCCGAACCACCGCA
The DNA here is from genome assembly GCA_048498775.1 of Actinomycetota bacterium. Lineage (GTDB taxonomy): Bacteria > Actinomycetota > Actinomycetes > Streptomycetales > Streptomycetaceae > JBEHXI01. Next base: position 19,882 of record JBEHXI010000053.1, read on the forward strand.
CAGGGTGTGCGGTGCGGATCCGCCCGGCGGGAACCACGAGGCAAGAGTGTACGTGCTGCGGGCCCGGGCGTCGAACGACAAACGCCGCCGGTCGCCGGGTCGTCGGGTCCGGCGCGCCGCAACCCCGGTGCCACCGGCGTCCGCGGTCTGCGACGATGGCGGTCATGACCGAAGCAACTCCTCCCGTCCAGTCCCCGACCGACCGACGGGTCTCGGCCCGTATCGGCTCGATCTCCGAGTCCGCGACCCTCGCCGTGGATGCGAAGGCGAAGGCGCTCAAGGCCGCCGGTCGCCCGGTCATCGGCTTCGGCGCGGGCGAGCCGGACTTCCCCACGCCCGGCTACATCGTCGACGCCGCCGTCGACGCCTGCCGCAACCCGCGCTTCCACCGCTACACCCCGGCCGGCGGCCTGCCCGAGCTGAAGGAGGCCATCGCCGCCAAGACGCTGCGCGACTCCGGCTACCGGGTCGAGCCGTCGCAGGTCCTGGTGACCAACGGCGGCAAGCAGGCGATCTACGAGGCCTTCGCGGCCATCCTCGACCCGGGTGACGAGGTCATCGTCCCGGCGCCGTACTGGACGACCTACCCCGAGTCGATCCGCCTGGCCGGCGGCGTGCCCGTGGAGGTCGTCGCGGACGAGACGACCGGCTACCGGGTGAGCGTGGAGCAGCTGGAGGCGGCCCGCACCCCGAACACCAAGGTGCTGCTGTTCGTCTCCCCGTCCAACCCGACCGGCGCCGTCTACACCCGCGCCCAGGTCGAGGAGATCGGCCGCTGGGCCGCCGAGAAGGGCCTGTGGGTCCTGACCGACGAGATCTACGAGCACCTGGTCTACGGCGACGCCGAGTTCTGCTCGATGCCGGTGGTCGTCCCTCAGATCGCCGACCGGTGCATCGTGGTCAACGGCGTCGCCAAGACCTACGCGATGACCGGCTGGCGGGTGGGATGGCTGATCGGCCCCAAGGACGTCGTGAAGGCCGCGACCAACCTCCAGTCGCACGCCACCTCCAACGTCAGCAACGTCGCGCAGGCGGCCGCGCTGGCCGCGGTCTCCGGTGACCTGGAGGCGGTCGCCGCCATGCGCGAGGCCTTCGACCGGCGCCGCCGGACCATCGTGCGGATGCTCAACGAGATCGACGGCGTGGTCTGCCCCGAGCCGGAGGGCGCGTTCTACGCGTACCCGTCGGTGAAGGCGCTGCTCGGCAAGGAGATCCGCGGCCGGCGGCCGAAGGACTCGGTGGAGCTGGCCGCGCTGATCCTGGAGGAGGTCGAGGTCGCGGTGGTGCCGGGCGAGGCCTTCGGCACCCCCGGCTACCTGCGGCTGTCCTACGCGCTCGGCGACGAGGACCTGGTCGAGGGCGTCTCGCGGATCCAGAAGCTGCTCAGCGAGGCGCGCGACTGATCGCGTCACGCGTCACGGATCACCCGTTCGGGTGGGCCCCTGTTCGGACAAACCGGTTCCGGGCAGGGGCCGACCTGTAGCAGGATCCTGGGATGGCACGTGATGTGAGGCTGCTGCCCAAGGCCCATCTGCATCTGCACTTCACCGGTTCCATGCGGCCGGCCACCCTGCTGGAGCTCGCGGGGAGGTACGGCGTGCACCTGCCCGAGGCGCTGACCTCCGGGCGGCCGCCGCGGCTGCGGGCCACCGACGAACGCGGCTGGTTCCGCTTCCAGCGGCTGTACGACATCGCCCGCTCGGTGCTGCGCACCCCCGACGACATCCGGCGGCTGGTGCGCGAGGCGGCCGAGGAGGACGTCAGGGACGGCTCCGGCTGGCTGGAGATCCAGGTCGACCCGACCTCGTACGCGCCCCGGCTCGGCGGGCTGATCCCCACGATGGAGATCATCCTGGACGCGGTCGAGTCGGCGTCCCGGGAGACCGGCCTCGGCATGGCCGTGGTGATCGCCGCCAACCGCACCAGGCACCCGCTGGACGCCCGCACGCTGGCCCGTCTCGCGGTGCGCTACGCAGGCCGCGGGGTGGTCGGCTTCGGGCTGTCCAACGACGAGCGGCGCGGGCTGGCCCGGGACTTCGACCGGGCCTTCGCCATCGCCCGGGCGGGCGGGCTGCTGGCCGCCCCGCACGGCGGCGAGCTGGCCGGACCGCACAGCGTGCGGGACTGCCTGGACGACCTGGAGGCGGGGCGGATCGGGCACGGGGTGCGCGCCGCCGAGGACCCCCGGCTGCTGGAGCGGCTGGCGCGGCGGGGCGTCACCTGCGAGGTCTGCCCGGCGTCCAACGTGGCCCTGGGCGTCTACGACACGCCCGGCGAGGTGCCGCTGCGCACCCTGTACGAGGCGGGGGTGCCGATGGCGCTGGGGGCCGACGACCCGCTGCTGTTCGGGTCCCGGCTGGCCGCCCAGTACGAGCTGGCGCGCGAGCACCACGGCTTCGGCGACGAGCAGCTGGCCGAGCTGGCCCGGCAGTCGGTGCGCGGCTCGCGGGCGCCGGAGGACGTCCGCCGCAAGCTGCTGGCCGGGATCGACGACTGGCTGGAGCTGGGTTAGGGCGTGTGCGGGGTGTACAGCGGCCGCGGTCCGGGGTGCCCCAGCGGGTCGCGGGGGCCGGGCTGGCCGGGGATCGTCACCCCGCCGTCCCCGCCGTCACCGCCCTCACCGCCCTCCACGGAGCCGGACCGCCGGCTGCGGATGCGCTGCGGTGAGAACAGCACGTACGCGGCCGAGCCGACCGCGAACGCCAGGCGGATCAGCCCCCGCGTGGAGTCCGAGGGGATGAGCAGCGCGCTGCCGTACAGCGAGATCAGCGCGATCCAGCTGACCCAGGGCACCAGGCGGCGCTGCCCCACCGAGTCCCACAGCAGGGTGCCGAGCAGCACGGAGGCGTTGTAGTACGTGTAGACGCTGGGGTCGAGCACGATGCGGGCGTCGGCGGCCAGCAGGACGACGGCGGGCCAGCGGTGCCGCCGCACGGCCAGCGCGCCCAGTCCCATGCCCAGGGCCATCTGCGCGGGCCGGTCCCACCAGGGGGTGGCCGGGTCGTTCACCCCGAACCAGCGCAGCGAGGAGGCCGGCTGGTTGGGGATGGTGAAGTGCGCGGCGGCCAGGGTGTCCATGTGCGTCAGGTAGAACGGCAGCCAGGCGGCGCCCACCAGGCCCACCACCCAGCCCGCGGCGCGCAGCGCGGCGGGCCGGGGCAGCATGAGGAGCAGCGGCAGGAAGCCCACCGCCCAGGGCTTGGAGTCGACGGCCAGCGCCATGAACAGCCCGGTGGCGACGGCCCGGCCGCGCACCAGCTCGCGCACCGCGAGCGTGGTGAAGAACAGCGCCAGGACGTCGTCGAGGTGCGCGAAGCGGACCGAGACCTCGACCCACATGGGGATGAAGGCGGTTCCGGCTATCAGGATGCGCTGCTGGAGGCGCCGGTGGTTGACGCCGGTGCCCGCGTAGTGGTCGGCGGCGGTGCGGCCGACCAGGACGAGCATGTACAGGCCGAGGGCGGACATGAACGCCTCGGCGAGGTTCTCGCCCAGGGCCGCGGGGAACGGCCCGAACAGGCCGGCCACCAGGAAGCTGATCGGGCCGATCTGGAGCTCGGGGTGGTGGGCGTACAGGGCGAGGCCGCCGCCGGGGATCTGGTTGAAGAGGAGTTCCTCGCCGGTCTTGAGGTAGTGCCAGGACACCGCGCCATGGCGCTCGGCGATGACGAACCAGACCGCCGTCCACGCCGACAGCAGGAGGTGGTGCCAGCGCACCGGAAACGGCCCGATGCGGCCCACGTGTCCCGTGTTACCGGGTTCGGCCGCTGCCGTATCCGCGTTGCGCACGATCCGCCCTCCCCATCTGCCCGCCGGTTGGCGCTGGGATGAGAATGCCATGAGCGTTTCTTATCCGTTACCTGGGGCATCGCTGTGGGCTCCCCGAGCCGGGGCCCTCACAGCGTCGCGCCCACCATGACCGGCTCGTTGACCAGCGTGATCCCGAACGCCGAGTGAACCCCGTCACGTACCTCGCGGGCGAGGGCCAGCAGGTCCTCGGCCTTGGCCGAACCCCGGTTGGTGAGCGCGAGGGTGTGCTTGGTGGAGATGCGGGCCATGCCGCCGCCGTAGCCCTTGGTGAAGCCCGCCTTGTCGATCAGCCAGGCGGCGGAGGTCTTGGTGAGCCCGTCGCCGGCCGGGTAGGCGGGTGGCCGCTGGTCCGCGCCGAGGCGGTCGCGGACCCGGTCGAGGAACGCGGCGTACTCGGCGTCGGTGAGGACGGGGTTGGTGAAGAACGAGCCCGCCGACCAGGTGTCGTGGTCGTCCGGGTCCAGGACCATGCCCTTGCCGGCCCGCAGCGCGAGCACCGTCTCGCGGACGGTGGCGACGGGCAGCCGCTCCCCCGGCTCCACCCCGAGCGCCCGGGCCACCTCGGCGTACCGGACGGGCGCGGAGAGCCCCCCGGCGTCCTCGAGTCCGAAGCGGACCCGGAGCACCACATGGCGGCCCGGGTCGGCCTTGAAACGGCTGTGGCGGTAGGCGAAGCCGCACTCCTCGGCGGGGAGGGCGACGGTGCGGCCCTCCTCGCGGTCGTAGGCGACGACCTCCCGGATGGTGGCGGACACCTCCTGGCCGTACGCCCCGACGTTCTGGATGGGCGTGGCGCCCGCGGAGCCGGGGATGCCCGCCAGGCACTCGATCCCGGCGAGCCCGGCCGCCACGGTGCGGGCGACGGCGTCGGTCCACACCTCGCCGGCGGCCAGCTCCAGGGTGGTGCCGTCCAGCGTCAGGCCGCGGGTGGCGATCCGCAGAGCGGTGCCGTCGAAGCCGTCGTCGCCGATGACCAGGTTGCTGCCGCCGCCGATGACCAGCAGCGGGGTGCCGGCCGCGTCGGCCTCGCGGACGGTCTCGATCACTTCCGCGTCCGTGGCGGCCGTCACCAGGCGGGCGGCGGGGCCGCCGATCCGGAAGGTGGTCAGCGGGGCCAGCGGGGCGTCGTGGAGTACCTGCACGCGGTAAACCTTATCCCCGCCCGGCCGGCCCGCCCCGGGGGCGATCCGGGACGGGGCGGTCCGGAACGATCCGCGGCCGTCAGGCGAGCCGCACGACCGCGCGGGACATCGCGAGCACCTTCTGGCCGTCGGCGGTGGCCGTGAGGTCCACCCGCACGGTGCGCTCGGCGTCGTCCAGCTTCGCCGCGACCTTGCCGGAGACCTCGATGACCGCGCCCTTGTCGTCGTTGGGGACGACCACCGGCTTGGTGAAGCGCACCCCGTACTCCACGACCGCGCCCGGGTCGCCCGCCCACTCGGTGACCACCCGCACGGCCGAGGCCATGGTGAACATGCCGTGCGCGATCACGTCCGGCAGCCCGACCTCCTTCGCGAAGGCCTCGTTCCAGTGGATCGGGTTGAAGTCGCCGGAGGCGCCGGCGTAGCGCACCAGCGTCGCGCGGGTCACCGGGAAGCTGCGGGGCGGCAGTTCGGTGCCGGCCTCGACCTCGTCGTACCTGACCTTGGCGGCCATCTCAGTCCCCTTCCGGTTCCGGGCCGCGGACGACCAGCATCATCGTCGCGGTCACCACGTGCTCGCCGGCCTCGTCGCGGACCTCGCCACGCACCGTCAGGAAGTCGTTGCCCGCCATGGACTTGACCGCCTCGATGCTGCTGGTGACGGTCAGCCGGTCGCCGGCGCGCACCGGGCGGGTGTAGGCGAACCGCTGGTCGCCGTGGACCACGCGGCTGTAGTCCACGCCGACCTCCGGGTCCTCGACCACCTGGGCGGCGGCCCGGTAGGTGATGACGAACGGGAAGGTCGGGGGCGCGATCACGTCCGGGTGCCCCAGCGCCCTGGCCGCCTGCGGGTCGGTGTAGGCCGGATCGGCGTCGCCCACGGCCTCGGCGAACTCGCGGATCTTCTCGCGCCCGACCTCATAGGGCGCGGTCGGCGGATACGTCCGCCCGACAAGGGAGGGGTTCAACGGCATCGGCATCTCCAATTGACCGGAAATCCGGGGGCGAACACGCCGCAAGGCCGCCCCCGCGTCGGGGACGGCCTTGCGCACGAGCCTGGTTCAGCGCGTCTCGCGGTGCGCCGTGTGCGCGTTGCAGCGCGGGCAGTGCTTCTTCATCTCAAGACGATCCGGGTCGTTGCGCCGGTTCTTCTTGGTGATGTAGTTCCGCTCCTTGCACTCCACGCAGGCCAGCGTGATCTTCGGGCGGACATCGGTGGCAGCCACGTGAGTGCTCCTTGCCGGACGGACGGGTTAACGCAGCAAGAGTAGCCGATTGGAGGACCGATCCCACAATCGGCTACACAGGGTAGCGGCGACCGGACTTGAACCGGTGACACAGCGATTATGAGCCGCTTGCTCTACCGACTGAGCTACGCCGCTGCGATGAAACGGACCCTCGTCCGAAGACGAGGAACACCGTCACATCAGAGCCCCAATACGGAATCGAACCGTAGACCTTCTCCTTACCATGGAGACGCTCTGCCGACTGAGCTATTGGGGCGAGCGAGGAAGACATTACACGGTTCCGCGGCGATCCGTGAAATCCGTATCCCCCGGCGGTCGCCGGCCGCCCGCGGGCGGCCGCCCCGCTGCTCACAGCGGTCCCGGCACTCCCCTCCGGACCAGCTGTAGCCAACGGCACCCGACGGCTTCCGGTACGACTATTCCCCTCCTCCGCTCCAGGCCGGGCCGCGCGGCCTAGGCTCGTCAGCGCGTGATCTTGCGCCCGCGTTGATTGTGCGCACGGACCCGACATCACCGAGCCGGACCGGAGGAGCGGGATGACGAAGCCCGACGGCACCCCATCCGACCGCGAGGAGACCGCAGCGCCCACGCTGCTGCTGTCCGGCGCCCGCCTCGGGGACGGCCGCGCGGTCGACGTGCGGCTGTGCGACGGCCGCATCGAGGCGGTCGGCACGGCCGGCAGCCTGGCCCCCGCGGTGCCGCCCTCGGCCCGTCTGGACCTGGGCGGCTACCTGCTGCTGCCCGCGCCCGCCGAGCCGCACGCCCACCTGGACTCCGCGCTGACCGCCGGCGCCGACGGGCCGCCCAGCCGCGCCCCCCAGGACATCCAGCGCCGGGTGACCGAGGCGGCCCTGCTCCAGCTGGGGCACGGCACGACGGCGGTGCGCACCCATGTGCGGATCGGGGACGTCCAGGGGCTCCAGGCGCTGGAGGCGGTGCTCCAGGCGGGCCGCTCGCTGAAGGGCCTGGTGGAGCTCACCGCGGTGGCGATGCCCCGGGTGCTGACCGGCGCCGCCGGCACCGAGGGCCTGGCGATGCTGCGGGACGCGCTGAAGATGGGCGCCGGGGTGGTCGGCGGCTGCCCGGACCTGGACCCGGACCCGGCGGGCTACGCGGAGGCGGTGCTGACGGTGGCCGCCGAGTTCGGCTGCCCGGTGGACCTGCACACCGACAGCGGCGACCCGGCGCGGCTGGCCCGGCTGGCCGCCATGGCCGGGGGCCTGCGGCCCGGGGTGACGATCGGGCCGTGCGCGGGGCTCGCCCGGCTGCCGAGGGACGCGGCCGCCCGGGCCGCCGGGCAGCTGGCGGCCGCCGGGGTCTCGGTGGTCTGCCTGCCGCAGGGCGGCTGCGCGGCGCTGGACCGGGCGCCGTACGGGCCCGGGCTGGCGCGCACCCTGCGGGCGGCGGGGGTGCGGGTCGCGGCGGGCAGCGGGGCGGTGCAGGACGCGGCCAACCCGGTCGGCCGCGGGGACCCGCTGGAGGCGGCGTTCCTGCTGGCCTCCTACGGCGAGTGCCCGGCGTGGAGCGCGTACGACGCGGTCAGCGGGCAGGCGCGCGCGGTGCTGGGGCTGCCGGAGGTGCGGGTGGAGGCCGGGTTCCCGGCCGAGCTGCTGGCGGTGCGCGGGCCGCGGCTTGAGGAGGCGCTGTCGCTCGCGTACAGCCGGGTCGTCATCCACCGCGGGCGGGTGGTCTCGCGGACCAGCGCGGTGCGCGAGTACGCCGACTGCGCGACGACGGCCGCCCTGGACCTGCCGCGGCAGTCCCGCAGCCGGCCGGCACCGGCCTGACCGGCGGCGCGGGCGGGTAGGCGGGCGGCATGCGCATCGTGATCGCAGGAGGACACGGGAAGATCGCCCGGCGGCTGGGGCGGCTGCTGGCCGCGCGCGGCGACCGGGCGGCGGGGCTGATCCGCGCCCCGGAACAGGCCGACGACCTGCGCGCCGACGGCATGGAGCCGGTCGTGTGCGACCTGGAGCGGGCCTCGCCGGCGGAGGTGGCCGGACATCTGGCGGGCGCCGACGCGGTGGTCTTCGCGGCGGGCGCGGGCCCCGGCAGCGGGGCGGCGCGCAAGGAGACGGTGGACCGCGCGGCTGCCGTCCTGCTCGCCGACGCGGCCGAACGGGCCGGGGTGCGGCGCTATGTGATGATCTCCGCGATGGGCACCGACGGCCCGCCGCCGCCCGGCACCGACCCGGTCTTCGCCGCCTACCTGGCCGCCAAGCGGGCCGCCGACGACGATCTGCGGGCCCGCGCCGGGCTGGACTGGACGGTGCTGCGGCCCGGCCGCCTGACGGACGATCCGGGCACCGGCCGGGTCACGCTCGCCGAGCGGACCGGCCGGGGCGAGGTGCCCCGCGACGACGTGGCGGAGGTGGTCGCCGCCGTGCTCGGCGAGCCGGGGACGGCCGGACGCACCTGGGAGCTGATCGGCGGCACGGTGCCGGCCGGGGAGGCGGTGCGGCGGGCCGCGGCGGGCTGACCGGGCGGGCCGACCGGCGGGCGGGGCAGCGGCCGGCGCCGGGGAGGCCGGGTAAGCCGGGTAATGGGCGCCACCGGCGCGGTTAAAGGCCGTATCCGGCCGGGCAAAGATCCGGTCTTGGTCTCATGAGAAGTTCCTTGGAGGGCGGCCTTCCGGTACGGCGGCCACCCGGGCGTGCCGAAGACTGCCGTCCATGGCTACGACAGTGCTCACCGCCCCGGCTGCCCCCACCGGCGTCCGCCGTCCGCCGTGGAGATCGCCGGAGGGCCAGCCGCCGTACGCGCGTCCCGCCCTCCTGGTGATCGTCGCGACCGCGGCACTGCTGTACTCGTGGGGCATCGGACACAGCCAGTTCCACACGTTCTACGCCAACGCGGCGCGGAGCATGTCGGAGAGCTGGAAGGCGTTCTTCTTCGGATCGTTCGACCCGGGCAACTCGATCACGCTCGACAAGCTGCCCGGCTTCCTGTGGCCGCAGGCGCTGTCCGCGCGCGTCTTCGGCTTCCACGCCTGGGCGCTGACGCTGCCGCAGGTCATCGAGGGCGTGCTCAGCGTGCTGGTGCTGCACCGGGTGGTGCGGCGCTGGGCGGGGGTGAACGCGGCCCTGATCGCGGCGACCGCGTTCCTGCTGACCCCGGTCGCCGCCGGGCTGTTCCGCACCGCGGTGGAGGACCCGGCGTTCACCCTGCTGGTGCTGCTCGCGGCGGACGCCGCCCAGCGGGCCGCCCACACCGGACGGCTGCGGCCGCTGCTGCTGGCCGGGGTCTGGGTGGGCCTGGCGTTCCAGGCGAAGATGCTGGAGGCGTGGGCGGTGCTGCCCGCGCTCGCCGCGGTGTACCTGATGGCCGCCCCGGCGGCGCTGCGCAGGCGGCTCGGGCACCTGGCGCTGGCCGGGGTGGTGACGGTCGCGGTGTCCTCGTTCTGGATGGTCGCCGTGGCGCTCACCCCGGCCCAGGACCGCCCGTATGTGGACGGCACCACGGACAACTCCGCGTTCAGCATGGTGGTCGGCTACAACTTCCTGAACCGGTTCGCCTCGCTGGGCATCAGCGCCGCCTCCACCGGCAGCGTCAGCGCCACCCAGGGCGGCGGGGGCGGTGGCCGCCCGCAGGGGGCGAACGGCTTCGGTGCGAACGGGTTCGCGGGGGCGCGCGGCGCGGCGGGCACCACCGGCGGTCCGGCCGCGACCACCGGGCGCCACCACCGCTCCGGCGAGGGGCGCACCGGTGCGGGCACCGGCGCGCAGGGTGTCGGCGGCTTCTCGCGCGCTGCGGGCGCCCCCGGCACGACGGGTGCGACGGGCACGACGCGAGCCCCCGGCACGACCGGCGCGCCCGGCGCGCCCGGCACGACGGGTATGGCCGGCAGGACCGGTATGGCCGGCGGCTTCGGCGGCCGGGGCGGTCAGAACGGCTGGGGCAAGATGTTCGGCTCGTCGATCGCCAGTCAGACCGGCTGGCTGTACCCGATGGGCGCCATCGCGGTCGTCTGCGGCCTGCTCTGGCGCCGCGGCCGGCCGCGCACCGATCGCCTGCGCGCCGGGTTCGTCCTGTGGGGGGTCTGGCTGGCCACCTACTTCCTGGTCTTCAGCGCCGGAAGCGTCGGCGGCCACTCGTACTACATGGGCGTGATCGCCGTGCCGCTCGCGGCGCTCACCGGCGGCGGGGTCACCCTGCTGTGGCGGGCGTACCGCGCCGGCGGGGCGCGGGCCTGGGCGCTGCCCGGCACCGTCGCGGCCGGCGCGGTGTGGAGCGCCTACCTGGCGTGGCAGTACCCGTCCTTCCTGCCCTGGCTGGCACCGGCGGTGCTGGTGCTCGGGGCGGCCGCGGTCACGCTGCTGCTGATGGCCCGCGCCGGGCGCCGGTTCGCCATGGCGGGCCTGGCCGCCGGGCTGTGCGCGCTGCTGGCCGCGCCGGGCGCCTGGGCCGCGTCGGTCCTGGACCCGGCGTACGGCAACTCCGGGATGGGCACCGTCGGCCCGGCCGCCGCGGGCCGGATGGGCACCACGGTGCGGGCGGCCGGCCGGACCTCCGAGGCGGCCTTCACCGCGGGACGTGCCGGGAACCGTGCCGGCGGCGCCGGCTTCGGCGGCTTCGGCGCGGGCTCCGGCCACCTGACGGCGCAGCAGAGCGCGCTGCTGGCGTACACCACCGCGCGCCGCGGCGGCGCGCGGTACGTGTTCGCCACGACGAGCTGGTCCACCGCGTCCCCGTACATCATCGGCGCGGGCGCGCGGGTGCTGCCGATCGGCGGCTTCACCGGCCGGGTGCCGTTCCCGACGCAGAGCGCCTTCGAGCAGCTGGTGCGCTCCGGGCAGTTGCGGTACGTCCTCGCCGGACAGAGTCGCGGCTTCGGCGGCGGGGGCACCGGCGGCACCGGCTCGGCGTCCGCCGTCACCTCGTGGGTGCGCGCCCACTGCGCCACCGTCCCCGCGGCGTCCTACGGCGGCACGGCCGGCGGCTCCGGCGGGTCCGCCGCCACCGCCCAGACCCTGTACGACTGCGCCCCGGCGCGCTGACCTCCCCCGGACGGCGCGGGGCCCCGGATCACCCGGGCCCTTCGGCCGCCAGACCACCTCGATCACCACCGCGGCCACCGCCGCGATCCCCACCGCCGCCCACGGCACCTCCACGCCCACCAACTTCAGCGCGAAGAACCGCTGCAACCAGGGCGTGACCAGCACGATCGCGAAGCCCAGGGCCATCGCCAGCACCAGGCAGACCCGCCACCAGGTGTACGGCCGGGCGATGATGGCCAGCACCCACAGCGAGACCAGGAACAGCGTCAGCGTGGCCGCGCTGGTCTCGGCGGCCAGCTCGCCCGGGCCGGTGTAGTGGTCCCGGGCGAGCAGATACGTCCCGAAGGTCGCCACGCCGGCCACCACCCCCGTCGGCAGGGTGAACCGCATGACCCGCCGGACGAAGTGGGGCCTGGCGCGCTCGGTGTTGGGGGCGAGGGCGAGGAAGAAGGCCGGCACGCCGATCGTCAGGGTGCTCAGCAGCGTCGAGTGGCGGGGCAGGAACGGGTACGGCACCCGCCAGACCACCACCAGCAGGGCCAGCAGCACCGAGTAGACGGTCTTGGTGAGGAACAGGTTCGAGACGCGGGTGATGTTGCCGATCACCCGGCGGCCCTCGGCGACGACCGAGGGCAGCGCGGCGAAGCTGTTGTCCAGCAGCACGATCTGCGCCACCGCCCGGGTGGCCTCGCTGCCGGACCCCATCGCGACGCCGATGTCGGCGTCCTTCAGCGCCAGGACGTCGTTGACGCCGTCGCCGGTCATCGCCACGGTGTGGCCGCGCCGCTGGAGCGCCCCGACCATGTCCCGCTTCTGCCGCGGGGTGACGCGCCCGAAGACCGTGGTCCGCTCCAGCGCCTCGGCCATCGGCCCGCGCTCGGCGGGAAGCTCGCGGGCGTCCAGCGGATGGTCCGCGCCGGGCAGGCCCAGCTTGGCGGCGACGGCGCCGACCGCGACCGCGCTGTCCCCGGAGATGACCTTCGCCGCGACCTGCTGGTCGGCGAAGTAGCGCAGGGTGGCGGCGGCGTCGGACCGCAGCCGCTGCTCCAGCACCACCAGGGCCGCGGGCGTGGCGCCGCGCACCACGGCCGGGCTGTCCGGTTCCCCCTCCGACCTGGCCAGCAGCAGGACGCGCAGCCCCTGGGCGCCCAGGGCGTCGGCCTCGGCGAGCCGGGGGTCGCCGGGTGGCAGCAGGACGTCCGGGGCGCCCAGCAGCCAGGTGCTCTGGGTGCCGTCCGGGGCGCGCAGCCGGGTGGCGCTGTACTTGCGGGCCGAGGAGAACGGCAGCGCGCCGGTGCAGCGCCAGCCGTCCGGGCCCGGGGCGGCCTGCGGCCAGGCGGCGGTGATGGCCCGCAGGCTGGCGTTGGGACGCGGGTCGGCGGCGCCCAGAGCGGCCAGCACCCGGGTGGTCCGCGCCTGGTCGGCGCCGTCCAGGGGAATCAGCCGGCTGACGTCCATGCCGCCCTCGGTCAGCGTGCCGGTCTTGTCCAGGCACACGGTGTCCACCCGGGCCAGCCCCTCGATCGCGGGCAGTTCCTGCACCAGGCACCGCCTGCGGCCGAGCCGGATGACGCCGACCGCGAAGGCCACCGAGGTCAGCAGCACCAGGCCCTCCGGGACCATCGGGACGATCCCGCCGACCATCCGGCGCACCGCCTCCCGCCAGTCGTGCCGCTGGAGGTACAGCTGGCTGACGACCAGGCCCACGGCGACCGGGACCATCATCCAGGTGACGTACTTGAGGATCCGGCTGATGCCGGAGCGGAGCTCGGAGTGGACGAGGGTGAAGCGGCTGGCCTCCTCGGCGAGCCGGGCGGCGTAGGCGTGGCGGCCGACCTTGGTGGCCGTGAAGGCGCCGCCGCCGGCCACCACGAAGCTGCCGGAGAGCACCGGGTCGCCGGGGCGCTTGTGGACCGGGTCGGGCTCGCCGGTCAGCAGCGACTCGTCGATCTCCAGGCCCTCGGCCTCCACGACCGTCCCGTCCACGACGCACTTGTCCCCCGGCCCGAGTTCGACGACGTCGTCCAGGACGATCCGCGAGGTGGGCAGGCGGATCCGGGCGCCGTCGCGGCGGACGGCCGGCCGGACCTCGCCGATCAGCGCGAGACGGTCCAGGGTCCGCTTGGCGCGCAGCTCCTGCAGGATGCCGATGGCCGTGTTGGCGATGATCACCAGCCCGAACAGGCCGTCCTGGAGGGGGCCCACGACGAGCACCATCAGGAAGAGGGTGCCGAGGATCGCGTTGAAGCGGGTGAGGACGTTGGCGCGGACGATGTCCACGACGGACCGCGAGGAGCGGGAGGGGACGTCGTTCACCGCGCCGCGGGCGACCCGCTCGGCGACTTCCGCGCTGGTCAGCCCAGCCACGCCTGTCATGGTTCGACGGTACGTGCCCCGGCCCGGGCTGTCCCGGTCACCGCCTGATCGGCGCCGGTCGCTGCCTGATCGGCCCCGGTCGCCGTCTGATCGGCCCCGGTCGCCGTCTGATCGGCCGCGGTCGTTGCGGAACCGGCGATTCCGGAGCGTGACCTTCGACGGCTACGATCCTCCGTTTGTGGAAG
>JBEHXI010000054.1:0-32971 GCA_048498775.1 Actinomycetota bacterium
GCGGCGGGGCGTGGGCGGGTCGAACATCGACGCGGACGGGCTCACGCGGAGACCTCCTTGGTGGGGTGCTCGGTGGGGTGCTCGGTGGGGTGCTCGGTGGGGTGCTCGGTGACGGGGGCGGTGGTACGGCCGGGGACGCGTATGACGTCGTACTCGGCCGGGTCGACGCGGCGGGTGGCCCGCCGGTAGGCGCCGGTGGTGCCCGGCCAGAGTGTGGTGTTGCGGCCGTTCGCGTCCAGGTACCAGCTGACGCAGCCGCCGGTGTTCCACACCGTGCGGGTCATCCGCCGCTGCAGCTCGTCGTTCCACTCCCGCACGGCCGAGGACTTCGGCACCAGGGCGGCGGCGCCGGTGCGGTCCAGGGTGCGCAGGTAGTCGGCCGCGTAGTTCACCGCGGACTCGATCATCAGGATCATCGAGCTGTTGCCCAGGCCGGTGTTGGGGCCGATGAGCATCAGCAGGTTGGGGAAGCCGTCGACGGCGGTGCCGCGCAGCGCGGCCATGCCGTCCTTCCAGTGCTCGGCCAGCGTGCGGCCGTCCGCGCCGGTCAGGCGCTGCCCGATCGGCATGTCGGTGACGTGGAAGCCGGTGCCGAAGATGATGGCGTCGACCTCCCGCTCGGTGCCGTCGGCGGTGACGATGGTGCTGCCCCGCACCTCGCGCAGCGGGGAGGCGACGACCTCGGCGTTGGGCTGGGCGAGCGCCGGATAGTAGGTGTTGGACAGCAGGATGCGCTTGCAGCCGATGGTGTAGTCGGGGGTCAGCTTGGCGCGCAGGGCGGGGTCCTTGATGGCCCGGTTCAGGTGCCACCTGGCGAGCCGCTCGGCCGCCTTGAGCAGCACGGGGCGCTTGACGAACGCGCCGACCTGGAACTCCCGGATCACCCACAGCAGTCCGCGGCGGGCCTTGGCGGTGGCGGGGACGGTGGCGTGCAGCCACTTCTCCGGCCCGGCGATGTCCCGGTCCATGCGGGGCATGATCCACGGCGGGGTGCGCTGCACCACTGTGAGCTTCGCCACGTCGGGCTGGATGGACGGCACGATCTGGATGGCGGAGGCGCCGGTGCCGATCATGGCGACGCGCTTGCCGCGCAGGTCGTAGTCGTGGTCCCAGCGGGCGGAGTGGAAGACCCGGCCGGGGAAGCCGGCCAGCCCCGGCACGTCGGGGATCTGCGGGTCGGACAGCGGACCGGTGGCGGTGACCACCACATCGGCGGTCATTTCGCCCTGTTTTGTTCGGATATGCCAGCGTGCGGTCTCGTTGTCCCAGCGGCCGCTGAGCACCTCGCTGTCGAACCGCAGGTGGGACCGGAGGCCGTAGACGTCGGTGACGCGTTCGAGGTAGTCGCGGATGTGCCGCTGGCCGGAGAAGCTGCGCGGCCACTCGGCGTTGGGCGCGAAGGAGAACGAGTACAGATGCGAGGGCACGTCACAGGCGCACCCGGGATAGCTGTTGTCGCGCCAGGTGCCGCCGACCGCGTCGGCCCGTTCCAGGATCACGAAGTCCGTGATGCCCTCCCGGCGCAGCCGGACGCCCATGCCCAGGCCTCCGAAGCCGCTGCCGATCACCGCCACCCGTACGTGCTCCATGCCGCTGCCTCCACGTCACGCGATCGTGCCAGCATCCGCTGGCACAGTCGGCAGGGTAGAGCAGAAGGGTTACCAGCGGTAGGGGTCGCGGCGCGTGGAGTTCCGCCCGCGGCCCGGGAGTTCCCGTGCGGGAGGTTCGCGGTGCGGCGCGGGGAGTTCCGGCGGTCGTAGGCTGACCGGTGTGGCGGAGGAACCGAGCGGCAGGCGCGAGTACCGGATGGCCGAGCTCGCCAAGGAGGCGGGCATCAGCGTGCGCACGCTGCGCTTCTACCGGGAGCGCAAGCTGCTGCCGCCGCCCCGCAAGGAGGGCCGGATCGCCTGGTACTCCGACGCGCATCTGGCCCGGTTGCGCACCATCGGGGCGCTGCTGGAGCGGGGTCACACCCTCGGCGGCATCGCCGAGTTGATCGCGGCCTGGGAGAACGGGCGCGACGTGGGCGAGTTGCTCGGCCTGGAGAGCGCCATCGCCACGCCCTGGTCGGCGGAGGCCCCGGTACGGCTCAGCCCCGACGAGCTCGCGGACGTCTTCGGCGCCGACGTCACCGCCGAGAACCTCGCCGCCGCCCTGGAGATCGGCTATGTGGCCGTGGACGGCGAGCAGTTGGTGCACGTCAGCCGACGCCTGCTGGACGCCTCGGCCGCCCTGGTGCACGAGGGCGTGCCGCTGGCCGCGGTGCTCGCCGCGGGCCGGGAGGTGCGGGCGCACGTCGACCGGCTGGCCGACCTGTTCACGGTGCTGTTCTGCACCCATGTCGCCGAGCCGGACGCGGCCGCCATGGAACGGCTGCGCCCGCTCGCGGCGACCGTGGTGGACGCCGAACTCTCCATGGCGATGGACCGCCGGGTCCGCGCCGAGCTGGAGAACTGGCTGCGGGAGCACGCGGCCGCCGAGCGGCGCGTCCAGGACCGTTGACGCCGAGCGCCCCGGACGCGCCGTACCCGGGGCGTCATGCCCCGCGGGGGTGCCGCCTCAGCAGCGGTTGGGAACGCCCCCGGTGTCGTTGCCCCGCAGGTAGGCGCCCGGCACCCAGCCCTCACCACCGCTGTTGAGCTGGAGCTTGACCCACTTGGAGTTCTGCTCGGAGCTGCCCGGGATGGTCACCGGGTCGCCGTACTGCCAGCAGATCGCGTCGTAGGTGAAGCCGGGGTTGACGAACGAGACCGTCCGCTCCCCGTTCCCCGGACCGGCCTTGACGTCACCGTGCGCCCACGCCGTCACCGTGGTGTTCGCCATCGCGGGCGCCGCGCCCACCAGGGCCGCGGCGGTCAGTGCCACGCCGGCCGACGCCAGCGCCAGCGTCCGGCGCATCGCCCGTCCCGCGCCGAGATGTCCGTTACGTTCCATCACGTACTCTCCTCCAGATGCCTGTTCGCCTGCGCGGGCACCCCGGACGGGTGCCGCGCCGTCGGGCCCGAAGGCCCCCGTGTGACACCACCATCCACCACCCAGCGTGTCCGATCACATACTCTCGGTGGCGAATCACCGGATCAGGGAAGCGCACGCCCGCGCACAAACGTCCAACTCCGGGAAAATCCAGGCCGTTCGGGGCGTTTCAGACTGTTCGGGGTGGATCAGGCCGAGAGCGCCGGCTCCTCCGCCGGCCTGCGGTCCGCCGGTCCGGAGCGCGAGGGCGCCGCGGTGGACGCCCACAGGCGCCGGCAGGCCGAGACCGCGGCGGCCACCAGCAGCCCGTTGCGCACCAGCAGCACCGCCACTCCGGGCAGTCCGCTGCCGACCACCGAGCCGAACCCGAGCGGGAACTCGAACACGGTGCACGCACACGCCGCCAGGACCAGCCGCACCGGTCGCCGCTGCCCGCTGTCCCGCCGGGTCAGGCACAGCCCGCCGAGACCGAGCAGCCAGACCATGTACTGCGGGCTGATCACCCGGCTGGTGACGATGAAGACCAGCACCGCCGCGAACGCCGCGTCGTAGACCACCGCGTCGGTGGCGATCACCGCCCGCACCCGCCACCACAGCAGCCAGCCGAACGCCAGCACCGTGACGGCCAGCATCAGGTCGCTGGCGGCGTGCACATGCGGGCCGAGGAACTCGAACGACCCGTAGTGCAGCCGCGCCGTGCCGTGCCACCACCCGAAGAGGCGGGCCACGTGGAACGGCAGCGCGCCCAGGGACTCGATCTCGGTGCCGCGCTGCCGCTGCTCGGTCAGGAACGCGAAGGCGCCGCGGGTGAAGACGAGGAAGACCGCGGACGTCGCGGCGACGGTGACCGCGAACGACACCCAGGCCCGCCGCATCGGGCGCCCGCGCCGCAGCCCGGCCAGCACCAGCACCGGCCAGACCTTGAACATCGCCCCGATGCCCGCCAGTACGCCCGCGGCCCTCGGGTGCCGGGCGGCGAGCACCAGCGCGGCCACCGCGACGACGGTGACCATCACGTCGTAGCGGGCCAGGCAGGTCGGGCCGAGGACGGCGATCCCCGCCACCCACAGCCACGGCCCGGTCATCCGCTCGTCACCGCGCCTGGCCGCCCTGATCAGCATGGCCAGCACGGCCGCGTCGGCGACGGCGGCCAGCACGAAGAACGCCCGCGCGTAGGAGAGGAACGGCAGCAGCGCCGGGGCGAGCATGGCCGCGGCGGCGACCGGCGGGTACTGCCAGGTGACGTCGTGGACGGGGAACGACCCGCGCAGCAGCTCCTGGTACCAGCCCTGGTATATCCGCGAGACGTCCGGGGTGACGTCGGTGCCGGGGAAATGCCAGAGGCCGAACAGCGCCGTCAGCAGCAGGGCCCGGGTCACCACCCAGCCGAGCAGCGGCCAGCGGACCCTGTCGTACGTCACCGTCTTCACCGTGCCGAGCCCCTCCAGCAAACGCCTGCGCCCGCCGTGCCGTCGCGGACCCCCACCATAATGACGGGCCTCGGACACCTCTCGCGCACCACCGGTGTCCCGCCGGCCCGGTGCCGGCTCACAGCGCGGCGCGGTTGCCGGTGTCCACCGGCGTGGTGGCGTCCGCGCCGCGGGCCGCGTCGGCGGCCACCTGCCCGGCCGTCAGCGCGTAGCCGGTCGAGGCGTCGGAGGTGGAACGGGCGAAGACCACCCCGTAGACCCGGCCGTCCGTGGTCAGCAGCGGGCCGCCGGAGTTGCCGTGCTGCACGGTCGAGCGGATCTGGTAGATGTCGCGGGTGGTGTTGTTGTCCCCGTAGATGTCCTGCCCGGTGGCGGTGAGGTCCGCGGCGACGGTGGCGGCCCGCAGGTCCAGGCCGCCGTCGTTGGGGTAGCCGGCGACCACCGCGGGGTTGCCGCGCCGCGCGGTGCCCGCGAAGTGCAGCACGGGCGCCCGCAGGCCGGGCACGTCCAGGACGGCCACGTCGGTGCTCGGGTCGAACAGCACGACCCGGGCCGGGTAGCGGTAGCCGACGCCGCCGACCTGCACGCTCGGCGCGTCGACGCCCGCCACCACGTGGGCGTTGGTCATCACGTGCTCGGAGGAGTAGACGAAGCCGCTGCCCTCCTGGCCGCGGACACCGCCGTTGACGTCGGCGATCCCCTCGATCTTGACGACGCTGCTCCGGGCGGCCGCGACGGCCGCCCGGGTCACCGCGTCGCCGGTGGGCGCGGGCACCCCGGTGACCGGCTCGTTCTCGAACGGGTTGAACACCCGCGGGAAGCCGGCGCCGGTCAGGGCGTCGGTGGCCCGGTTGAACCAGGTGGGCGCCTGCGCGGGCATCGCCCGGTCCACCGCGCCCAGCACCGCCGACCCGCGGATCTGCTGGCTCAGCCCGAGGATCGGCCCGCCGACCAGCACGCTGGCCACCAGCCACGCCACCAGCAGCAGCGACAGCGCGCCGGCCGCCGCCCCGCCCACGCCGTCCACCCAGCGCACCGGCCCCCAGTTCAGGCCGCGCCGCACCCGCCAGGCGAGCTGCGCGGCCAGCCCGTGGCCGAACGCGGCCGGGATCAGCACCACGGCCAGCGCCACCACCCAGGCGGTCAGCGTCCCCGCCTGGAAGGGACCGAGCGCGTAGGGCAGCACCCACACCCCGATCACGGCACCGCCGAGGAAACCGGCCACCAGGATGACGCTGGCGACCAGCCCGCGGCGGTAGCCGGAGGCGGCATAGGCGACCGCGCCCAGAAGCAAGAGCAGGTCCAGCAGGTTCATGTCGGTGAAAACGCCCATCGCGCGGTCATCAGTTCCACAAGTGAGTAAATCTCACCGGTGAGGTCGGGCGCGTCAGGCCGCACCGGGGGGCCGGAACCCGCCTCACCCGCCCATCAGCGCGTTCAGTTCCGACGTCGGCAGGCCGTCCGCCAGGGCCGTGTAGGTGCCGTGCGTCAGCAGTTCCCCGGCCGCGCGCCGCACCACCGCGTACGCGGCGGCGGCGAGCGCTCCCCCGACGCTGATCCGGGCGGCCCCGGCGGCGGCCAGCTCGGCGACCGGCGGCGCGCCCGGCCCGGCCAGCACGTTCAGCGGTGCCCCGATCCCCTCGGCCAGCGCCGCGATGGTCGCGGGGTCGGTCACCCCGGGGACGAAGACGCCGTCGGCGCCGGCCGCGACGTAGGCCGCGGCCCGCTTCAGCGTCTCGTCGATCCCCCCGGCGCGGCGCAGGAAGGTGTCGACGCGGGCGTTGACGAACAGCGGCACCCCGGCCGCGTCCGCCGCCCGCCGGGCCGCGGCGATCCGCTCGGCCTGGCCGGCGGCCGGGCGCAGCGGCTCGGGCCCGCCGTGGTGCGAGTCCTCCAGGTTGATCCCCACCGCGCCCGCGTCGATCACGCCGCGGACCGTCTCGGCGACCCCCTCGGGATCGTCGGTGTCTCCGGCGTAGCCGGCCTCGATGTCGGCGGTGACGGGGACGGTGACCGCGGCGGCGATCCGCGCGATCAGGGCGAGCGCCCGCCCGCGGTCGAGACGCTCGCCGTCGGCGGTGCCCAGTCCCCAGGCGCAGCCCGAGCTGGTGGTGGCGACGGCCGCGGCACCGGCCGCCTCGACCAGGCGGGCGGCGGCCGGGTCCCAGGCGTTCGGCAGGACCAGCGGGGCGTGCGGCGCGTGGTGCAGGGCGTGGAAGCGGCGGGCGCGCTCGGCGGCGTCGCCGGCCTGCGCCGCGTTCATCAGGTTCGTGGGTGGCGTCATGGCGGCAGTCCATCACGCGGGCGCCGGGCCGTCCGGCCGATTTCCGCCCCGGACGGCGCGCGCCCGCGTGACGGACCGCCGCCATGTCGTTTTCCCGCAAGCCCGGCCCGCCCCGGCCCCGCATGCTGGAGGGGTGTACGAGGATGCCGACCGCTGCGTGAGGGCGGTGCAGTCCAGGGACGCCCGTTTCGACGGATGGTTCTACACCGCGGTCCTCACCACCCGGATCTACTGCCGGCCCAGCTGCCCCGCGGTGACGCCGAAGGTCCCCAACATGCGCTTCTACCCGAGCGCCGCGGCCGCCCAGCAGGCCGGGTTCCGGGCCTGCAAGCGCTGCCGCCCGGACGCCAGCCCCGGCTCACCGCAGTGGAACGAGCGCGCCGACCTGGTGGCGCGGGCCATGCGGCTGATCGCCGACGGGGTGGTGGACCGCGACGGCGTGCCGGGGCTCGCCGCGCGCCTGGGCTACAGCACCCGCCAGATCGAGCGCAGCCTCCGTGCCGAACTGGGCGCGGGACCGCTGGCGCTGGCCCGGGCCCAGCGGGCGCAGACCGCGCGGCTGCTGATCGAGACGACCGCCCTGCCGATGGGGGACGTGGCGTTCGCCGCCGGGTTCCAGTCCATCCGCTCCTTCAACGACACCGTCCGCGAGGTCTTCGGGATCACCCCGACCGGGCTGCGCGCCCGGCTGGCGGACCGCTCCCCGGCCACCGCGGGCACCCTGTCGCTGCGGCTGCCGTTCCGCGCCCCGCTCTGCCCCGACAACCTCTTCGGGCACCTGGTGGAGACCCGGGTGCCCGGGGTGGAGGAGTGGCGCGACGGCGCCTACCGCCGCACGCTGCGCCTCCCGCACGGCCACGGCATCGTGGCGCTGCGGCCCCGGCCCGACCACATCGAGTGCCGGCTGAGCCTGGTGGACCTGCGCGATCTGTCCATCGCCATCAGCCGCTGCCGCCGCCTGCTCGACCTGGACGCCGACCCGGTCGCCGTCGACGAACTGCTGCGCGCCGACCCGGTGTTGGCCCCGCACGTGGACAAGCAGCCGGGCCGCCGGGTGCCGCGCACCGTGGACGGGCCGGAGTTCGCGGTGCGCGCGGTCCTCGGGCAGCAGGTCTCCACGGCCGCCGCTCGCACCCACGCGGCCCGGCTGGTCCGGGCACACGGCGAGCCCGTCGACGATCCGGAAGGCGGGCTCACCCATCTCTTCCCCACGCCGGAGGCGCTGGCCGGGATCGATCCGGAGGCGCTGGCGATGCCGCGGACCCGCCGCGCCACCCTCACCACGCTGACCCGGGTCCTCGCCGAGGGCGCGATCGACCTGGACGTGGGCAGCGACTGGTCACGGGCTCGGGCGCAACTGGCCGCGCTGCCCGGACTCGGTCCCTGGACGGTCGAGACGATCGCGATGCGCGCGCTCGGCGACCCGGACGCCTTCGCCGCCACCGACCTGGGCATCCGGCTGGCCGCCCGGGAACTCGGGCTGCCGTCCACCCCCGGCGCCCTGGTCCGGCACTCCGCGGCCTGGCGGCCCTGGCGCAGCTACGCCGTCCAGTACCTGTGGGCCACCGGGGCCCACCCCATCAACCACCTGCCCCCTGGCTGACGGGCACCAGGCCGTACCGCGCGAACCCGCTGGTCCACCAGGCCCGGGCGTCGGCGGTCACCGCGAACGCCTCGAAGCCGTCCAGGCGCTCCACCCAGCTGCGGGCGGCGTTGCCCATCACGAACGCGGCGGTGGCGTACGCGTCCACGTCCGTCAGCCGTCGCCCGACCAGGGTGATCGAGGCCAGCTCGGCGGCCGGGCGGCCGGTGCGCGGGTCGATGATGTGGGCGCCGCGCTCGGCGGTGCCCGAGGTGGCGACGGCGATGTCCCGGCCGCTGACCATGGTGGTCAGCTCGCGCGGCCGGAACGGGTGGGCGATGCCGACCCGCCACGGGGTGCCGGGCGCCGCCTCCCCGCACAGCTGGACGTCGCCGCCGCCGTTGACGCTGTGATTGTGGGCGCCCGCCGCCAGCAGCAGCCGGGAGGCGTGCTCCACCGCCCAGCCCTTGACCATGCCGCTGGGGTCGAGCCGCCCGCCGGCCCGGTGGC
Organism: Actinomycetota bacterium; assembly: GCA_048498775.1. GTDB lineage: Bacteria > Actinomycetota > Actinomycetes > Streptomycetales > Streptomycetaceae > JBEHXI01. The sequence goes on from JBEHXI010000054.1 coordinate 8,780, forward strand.
TGAAACAGCCCCGGGTGGCGCGCGCCGCCCTCTCGCACAGCTCGAGGACCTCGGCGACCTCCGGGTCGCAGTCGGCCGGCTCGGCCTCGCCCCGGTCCAGGCGGCTGACCTGGCTGTCCGGGCGGTAGGTGGAGAACACCGCGTCGACGCGGTGCAGCCAGGCCACCGCCTCGCGCAGCGCGGCCTCGATCGCGGGGGTGGGCTCGTCGCGTACGTCGAAGGACACGACGGTGCCCATCACCTCCTCGACGTGGTGCAGGCCGCGCCGCTCAGGCACGGGCCCGATCCAGCGCGCTCTGCAGGGACTGGACGTATCCCATGCTGGTGAACGTCGCCCCCGACACCGAGTCGATCGAGGCGTTGCCGGCGGCCAGCGCCTCCTGGGTGAGCACCGGGACGTCCTGGGTGACGATGAAGTCCTCGCGCGGATCGTCGTCGGGGACCTGGAGGACCTTCACGGCGGTCAGCTTGCCGCCGCTGATGGTGGCCTGCACCTGCACCGGCCCGAAGCGGGTGTCGATCGCGTCCCCGGTGTAGGTGCCGCTCTTGAGGCTGCCGCCGCCCGAACCGGAGGACGAACCGGAACCGGACGATGTGCCCGGTGCGGCGGTGGACCCGGCGGCCGGCGGCTGGGCGCCGATCCCGCGCTGCGCGGCGGTGACCGCCGACCCCGCGTGGGGCTTGAGCGACAGCAGCAGGATCACGCCCGCGACCGTCGAGGTGGTGACGATGGCGACTCTGCGCATGACGGGTGCTCCTCGACCCTCGTACTGCGGACTCAGAACTGGAACGACTCGTGGTGGACCCGGCCGCGTGGCACCCCGGCCCGCCGCAGCGCGTGGAGGGCGGCCGCGGTCATCCCGGGCGGCCCGCACAGGTACACGTCGTGGTCGGCGACGTCCGGGACCAGCGAACGCAGCCCGCGCGCCGTGAGCGGCACCGAGTACTCGGCGGGTTCGTCGACGACGTAGTGGACGGTCGCCCCGCGTTCCGCGGCTATCCGGTCCAGCTCGGGGCGGAGCGCCAGGTCCATCGGGCGCCGGGCCCGGTAGATCAGGGTGACGCGGCCCGGCATCGTCTGGAACAGCGCCCGCAGCGGGGTGATCCCCACGCCGCCCGCCAGCAGCAGCACCTTCTCGCCGCGCGCCCGGCCGGCGGTGAACGCCCCGTACGGGCCCTCCGCCCACACCTTCGTCCCCGGCCTCAGCTTCACCAGGAACGCGCTGTGGTCGCCGACCGCCTTGACCGTGATCCGCAGGAAGCGCGGGTCGGGCGCCGCCGACAGCGAGTACGGGTTGGCGGCCCACCACATGCCGGGCGCCAGGAACCGCCAGCGGAAGAACTGCCCCGCCTCGGCGCCGAGTTCGTCCAGGTGGCGGCCGGTGACGTAGACGGAGACGACCCCCGGCGACTCCCGGTGCACCTCGGCGACCGTCAGCCGGTGCCGCAGCGCCCGGCGCACCGGCGTGACGAACCGGTACCACACCAGCACCGCCGCGACCCCCAGGTACAGCGCGTACCAGAGCAGCTGCGCGAGCCGGTTGCCGACGAAGTCGGTGCCGTCGGCCAGCATGTGCCCGAAGGTGAGGAACACCGCCAGGTACGTCGCGAAGTGCAGGTAGTGCCAGGTCTCGTAGCGCAGCCTGCGGCGGGCGGCCCGCGCCGAGACGATCCCGGTGCCCACCAGCAGCAGGAAGCCCACCGTGCCCTTGAGCAGCTCCGGGTAGTGGAAGACCAGCGTGGTCGTCTGGGTGACGACGTCGGTGTGCTCGGTCAGCGAGTAGCCGACGATGATCAGCAGGGTGTGCGCCACGGCCAGCGAGACGGCGTACCGGCCGCCCATCGCGTGCCAGCGGGCCAGCCGGTCGGTGCCGACGCTGCGGTCCAGCACCGGGATGCGGGCCATCAGCGCCAGCAGCACGGCGCACGCGTATCCGGCCAGCAGTCCGGTGATCCGTCCGGCGTCGGTGAGCCAGCCGTCCAGTCCCACCACCGATGTGGTGTCGCTCCACCACAGGCCCAGCACGGCGGCGGCGCCCCCGTGGATCAGGACCTGGGCCAGAACCGGGACGGTGCGGTGCGGCCCCGGCAGAGGCGGCCCGACCGGCGCCGCGGTACGGCTGTCGTACGTGGTGGTCACGGCACTCCTTCCATGGCTGTCGTTGGGCGGTCGGGGGAAACCCTCGCAGCGGAACTTCTGAGTAGCCTCTGAAACGGCCCTCCCGGCTCCCGGTTCACAGGGAATCCAGAGATGCTGGGACGCACCATGGAAAACCAGCCACGCTCCCCCAGCCCGTCCCTGGTGCGTCCGGACGGCACCCCGGTCCGCGTCCTCGTCGTCGATGACGAGCCCGACCTGACCGAGGTGCTGACCGGCGTGCTGGGCTACGAGGGCTGGCGCGTCCGCGCCGCCGCCGACGGCGCCGGCGCGCTCGCCACCGCCCGCGAATTCCGGCCGGACGCGGTCGTCCTCGACTGGATGCTGCCGGACATGGACGGGCTGCGCGTGCTGCGGGAACTGCGCGCCGAACTGCCCGAGGTGTGTGTGCTCTTTCTCACGGCGCGCGACGCGGTGGAGGACCGGATCGCCGGGATCACCGCGGGCGGCGACGACTACGTCACCAAGCCGTTCAGCCTGGAGGAGGTGCTGGCCCGGCTGCGCGGGCTGCTGCGCCGGGCCGGCATGGCCCGCGAGAGCGAGGGCGACCTGCTGGTCGTCGGGGACCTGGTGATGGACGAGGACGCCCGCGAGGTCTCCCGGGCCGGCACCCCCATCGAGCTGTCGCGCACCGAGTTCGAGCTCCTCCGCTTCCTGATGCGCAACCCGCGCCGGGTGCTCAGCAAGGCGCAGATCCTGGACCGGGTGTGGTCCTACGACTTCGGCGGGCAGGCCCACGTCGTCGAGCTGTACATCTCCTACCTGCGCAAGAAGATCGACGCGGGCCGCAGCCCGATGATCCGCACCGTGCGCGGCGTCGGCTACGTGCTGCGTCCGGACCAGCCGTGAGGCGGCCGGTTCCGCGCGTGCCGCGCGCCCTCCCCGTTCCGCGCAGCCTGCGCGCCCGGCTGACCGCCGGCCTGGTGCTGCTGCTGGCCGCCGCCAGCGTCGCCGTCGGGATCAGCACCGTGCTGGCCCTGCGCGGCTTCCTCATCGACCGCCTGGACCAGCAACTCACCGCCTCCAGCGGCAAGTTCGCCGCCAGCCTGGAGCACGACGGCACCGGCGGGCTGCGGCGCCCCGACACCCGGGGCCAGTCCGACCAGACCTTCGGAGCCCGGGTCGCGCAGGGCCGCCCCACCCAGGCGGCCGTGATCCGCGACGAGACCGACGCGGCCGTCCCGCTCACCGAGGACGACGAACGCACCCTGGCGGACCTGCCGCCGGACGGCCGGGGCCACACCCTGCACCTCAGCAGCCTGCCGCCGTACCGGGTGATCGCGGTCCCCGGCCTGGACGGCGACGTGCTGATCACCGGCCTGCCGCTGCACCCGGTCGAGGAGACCGTCCACCGCCTTGAGGTCGTCGAGGCGATCGTCTTCGCGACCGCCCTCGGCGTGACGGGCGTGGCCGGCGCCCTGTGGGTCCAGCTGTCGCTGCGGCCGCTGCGCCGGGTCGCCGCGACCGCCTCCCGGGTCGTCGAACTGCCGCTGGCCAGCGGTGAGGTCGCCATGCCCCGGCCGGTCCCGGACACCGACCCGCGCACCGAGGTCGGCCAGGTCGGCGCCGCGCTGAACCGGATGCTCGGACACGTCGGCGACGCCCTCGCCCGCCGCCACGCCAGCGAGGAGCGGCTGCGGGGCTTCGCCGCCGACGCCAGCCACGAACTGCGCACCCCGGTCGCCACCGTCCGCGGCCACGCCGAACTCGCGCTGCGCCACCCGGGCCCGGTGCCCGGCGCGGTACGGCACGCGCTGGAACGCATCCAGTCCGAGTCCGCGCGGATGAGCACCCTCGTCGACGACCTGCTGCTGCTGGCCCGGCTGGACGCCGGCCGCCCGCTGGCCCGCGAGGACGTGGACCTGACCCGCCTGGTCCTGGACGCCACCGGCGACGCCCGCGCCGCGGGACCCGACCACCGGTGGGCCATGGAACTGCCCGAGGAACCCGTCACCGTCCCCGGCGACCCGCACCGCCTGGCGCAGGTCCTCAGCAACCTGCTGGCCAACGCCCGCACCCACACCCCGCCGGGCACCGAGGTCACCGTCCGCCTGGCCCAGGACCGCGACGCCGTCGACCTCACCGTCACCGACAACGGCCCCGGCGTCCCCGCGGCCCTCCAGGCCACCGTCTTCGAACGCTTCACCCGCGCCGACCACGCCCGCTCCCGCGCCTCCGGCGGCGGCACCGGCCTCGGCCTGTCCATCGTCCACGCCGTCGTCACCGCCCACGGCGGCACCGTCACCCTGGCCGGCCAACCGGGCCACACGGAGTTCCGCGTCCGGCTGCCGCGCTGAGGAGGCCGTCGGCATACGGCCATTCGGGTCGGTCTGCGCCGATCCGATTGAGCGCCCGGACGCCATCCGGGTTAATGGAAGGGTCTGACCGGTGGGCCGCCCATCCTGCCCGGGGAGCCCAGCGGTCCTTCGTTGCCGTCCCCGTGCTCTGCGGCTGGGCGCTCCCGGACAGGTGTGGTCCCTTCGGCCGTCCCAGCCGCCCGCCGGCCGGGACGGCTCCGGTGCGACTCGGAACCGTCGACCGGCAGGAGGACCGGACATGGCCACACCCGCACCGCAACCAGGCGTTCCCGCCCCCTCACTGCCCTGGCCCTTCGCACCGGTGCTGCTGGCCGTCATCCCCCGCTCCGGGCCGGCGCGCGGGGGCAACGTCGTCACGCTCCTGGGCGTGGGGCTCGCCCAGGCCACCCAGGTCCGCTTCGGCACCGCCCGCGCCCCCATCGTCGGCAGCGACTTCCTGGGGGCGAGCCTGCGGGTCGTGGCGCCGGTGGGCCAGGGAACCGTCGCCGTGACCGTCATCACGCCCACCGGCACCGCCACCGCTCCGGGCGCCTTCACCTACGTCGGCACGCCGCCTCCCCCGCCACCGCCGCCCCCGCCGCCACCGCCGGTCGTCACCGGGATCACCCCGGCCACCGGCCTCCCGGGAACTCCCTTCACCATCACCGGCGTCAACCTCACCGACGCCACCGTGCAATTCGGCGACACCCCCGCCCCGCTCACCTCCGAGACCCCCACCAGGATCACCGGCATCACCCCGTCCCGCCCACCCGGCACCACGTCCGTGCTGGTCATCACGCCCGGGGGCGCCACCTCGGTGCCCGGCGGCTTCACCTACCCCCCTCCGCCGCCACCGCCGCCGATCGCCACCGGGATCACCCCGGCCACCGGCTCCCCCGGAACTCCCTTCACCATCACGGGCTCCAACCTCACCGGCGCCCTCGTGACCTTCGGCGACACCCCCGCCCCGCTCACCTCCGACACCCCCACCAGGATCACCGGCACCACCCCGTCCCGCCCGCCCGGCCCGGTGTCCGTGCGGGTCATCACGTCCGGCGGCAGCACCACGGTGCCCGGCGGCTTCACCTACGTACCGGCCCCCACCATCAGCAGCGTCGCCCCGGACTCCGGCCCGACCGGCGGCGACATCCCCGTCACCATCACCGGCACCCACCTCACCGGCGCCACGGCGGTGCTCTTCGGCACCACCCCCGCCAACTTCACCGTGGACAGCGACACCCAGATCACCGCCGTCGCCCCGGCCCACGCGGCCGGAAACGTGGACGTCTCGGTCACCACCCCCGGCGGCACCGCCATCCGCCCCGAGGCATTCACCTTCATCCCCGAACCCGCCATCCTCAGCGTCGCCCCGCCCTCCGGCCCGGACAGCGGCGGCGACACCGTGGTCATCACCGGCACCGGCTTCACCGGCGCCACGGCGGTCACCTTCGATCTGCCCGCCGCCACCAGCTTCACCGTCGACACCGACACCCAGATCACCGCCGTCACCCCACCCCACGCGGCCGGACCCGTCGACGTCAGGGTCACCACTCCGGGCGGCACCGCCATCGCATCGGGCGCCTACACGTACGTGGCGCCACCCACCATCACCAGCATCGTGCCGCCCTCCGGCTCGGCCGTCGGCGGCGACCCCGTCACCATCAACGGCAGCGGTTTCACCACCGCCCAGGCAGTGTTCTTCGGCGGAACATCGGCGGCCTTCACCGTCGTCAGCGACGCCCAGATCAACGCCACCACCCCGCCCCACACGGCCGGAGCCGTCGACGTCGTCGTCACCACCTCCGGCGGCAGCGCCACCTTTGTGGACGGCTACACCTACGAATAGGCGACGCCGGTCAGTCGAACTGCCCCGCCCTGACTCCCGCCACGAACGCCGCCCACGCGGCGGCCGGGAACACCAGGGCGGGCCCGCCCGGATCCTTGCTGTCCCGCACCGGCACCACACCGGCAAAACCGCCGGCCACCTCAACGCAGTCGCCGCCGTCCTGATTGCTGTAACTGCTTTTGCGCCAGGCGGCGGCGCTCAGATCGGCTGGGAACTCGTACATCACGGCAGCTGCCCTCCATCGCTCGCTGAATCAGCGCTGCCGAGCCAATCGGTGACAGTGCTGATGCCGCAAGGTGATCGTAGGCCACAACGTACGCCCTCACACGAGGCTCGTCGTCGATCAGCTCACCGTCGTACGGCCCTTCCAGATAGGCGAATTGGGAGTGGTCAGGGAGGTCGAGGATCGTCAGCGAGCCACCCATCATGTGGTGCTCGCCGTGTGCGAACGGGAGAACCTGGATCGTGATTCGCGGGCACTTCGCGGCTTCCAGCAGCCGGGCCAGCTGTGCCCGCATCACCGCCGGCCCGCCGACCGGTCGACGGATGACCGATTCGTCGAGGACCACCCAGAGCCGAGGCGCAGCAGGCCCGGTCAGAAGCGCCTGGCGCTCCATGCGCGCCGCGAGCCGGTTCTCCAACTCGGCTTCGCTGCAGGGCAGGCCGACGCTCAGCATGGCATGGGCGTAGTCCGCCGTCTGGAGAAGTCCGGGCACCGTATGCGCCAGGTACTTCTTCATCGTCAGGGCCCGCGCCTCGACCTCCATGAACCGGCGGTACTTGTCCGGGTGGGCCTCCCGCCGAGCCAGCGGGTAGAGCCTGGCGAAGTGGCCGTCGGTGCCGAACGCCGCGTCCAGCTTGGCCGGCAGGTCCGGCGGGACCATGCGGTCGGCGGTCTCGATGTTGCCCAGGTGCGTCTTGCTGTAGTTGACGATCGCGGCCAGCTGGGCGAGCGTCAGCCCCGCCTCGGTGCGGTGCCGGCGGATCTCCGAGCCGTAGAAGTCCCGGGCCGAGCGGTCGGGCCTGAGTTCGCGCGGGCGAGCGACCATCTCCGTCCCCCCATGTCCTCACGCAGCGTTGCGGATCACTTCCTGCTGGTGAGCGTAGCGGTGGGACGGCACGCTTGGATGCGGAACGTCACAACGCCATCGCCCTGCGCGATCGGCACCGCCCGGAAGGCGCCGCCCATGCAGCATGAACACCCCCTCGCGACCAGCCTTCTCCTGGAGGCCGCCGACGCCGCGGCGGAGTTACGCGAGGCGCTGGCCCTCGCGGGCTTCGCCCTGCCCTCGCTGCGCGGTGACACCCCGGCCGGGGACCAGGCGCACGTGCGGCTCGGCGGCGCGTCGGCGTCCGCCGTCCGCGACCTGGCGGCGTGGATCAGGGCCCGGGCGTGAGCAGCCGGATGACCCTGCGGGTCTACGTCCGCACCGCGGACGGCCGCACCGTCGAACTGCGCCCGGCCCGGCCCGTCGTCCCCGTCACCGAGCCGGACATCCACGGTGGCCTGCGTTTCCCGCCCTGCGCGTGCCCGCTCCACCGCCCGGAACCCGGCACTCCGGAGACCGTCTCAGATATGTAAAGAAAGCGTGCAGAATCCGCGAAGGGTTCTAGGCTGATCGCCTCGCGCAGGCCGCCCGGGCCGCGCCTCGCAGGGGGGATCCTGCACCATGCACCGCACCCGCCGTACCTCCATAGCCGTCGGCCTGGCCGCCGCCACCACCCTGACCGGCCTGCTGACCGCCGCCCCCGCCCAGGCCGCCGGCTCGGTCCACCTGACGGAGATCTACTACAACAGCCCCGGCTCGGACACCGGCTCCAACGCCAGCCTCAACGCCGAGTGGGTCACCATCAAGAACTCCACGTCGCGGGCGGTCAGCCTGAAGGGCTGGACGCTGACCGACGCCAGCCGGCACACCTACGCCTTCCCCGCGGTCACCCTCGGCGCGGGCCGGACCGTGAAGATCCACACCGGGCGCGGCACCAACCGCTCCACCGACCTCTACCAGCAGCGCGGCTGGTACGTGTGGAACAACGACAAGGACACGGCCACCCTGCGCAAGCCGGGCAGCACCGTCGACACCTGCTCGTACAACAACCGCTCCCGGTCGTACGTGTACTGCTGACGCGGAAACGGCGCAGGGGCCCGCCCGCGACCGGGTGTCGCGGCCGGGCCCCCACCGGTGGCCGTGCGGGCTACTTGCTGAACGCGTAGTTCATCAGCTTCTCGGCGTCCTGGGTGCGGACGGACACCGAGGTGGAGGCCAGGACGGTGCCGATGACCGTCTTGCGGTTCCGGGTCGCGGCGAAGACCAGGCAGTACTTGGCCTCCGGGCCGGAACCGGTCTTCACGCCGATGGTGCCGCGGTAGCTGCCGAGCAGCGTGTTGGTGTTGGTCCACGACATGTAGCGGTAGCCGCCGTTCTTCGTCGTGACCTTCTGCGTCGTGGACTGCGTCGCCACGACCGTGCGGAACATGGAGAACTTCATCGCGCTGCCGGCGATCTTCGTCAGGTCGCGCGGCGTGGAGTAGTTCGCGCCGTTGCCTATGCCGTCGAACGAGTCGAAGTGGGTGTTCTTCAGGCCCAGGCTCTTGGCGGTGGTGTTCATCTTGCCGATGAACGACGCGACGCGCGCGCTCCGGGTGGAGCCGCTGCCGTAGGTGTCGGCCAGCGCGTAGGCGGCGTCACACCCGGACGGAAGCATGAGCGCGTAGAGCAGCTGACGAACCGTCAGCTTGTCCCCGACGATCAGATGGGCGGACGACGCGCCCTTGGAGACGATGTAGTCGCTGTACGCCTTCTGGACCGTCACCTTGCGGTCCAGATTGAGGTTGCTCTGCGCCAGCACCACACGCGCCGTCATGATCTTGGTGGTGGAGCCGGTGGACCGGCGGGTGTCGGCTGCCTTGGTGAACAGGCTCTTCCCCGTGCCGTTGTCCATCACGAAGCCGCCCTGGGCGGCGATCGTGGGCGTCGCGAGCGTGGCGGCCTGCGCGGGAACGGTGAACGCCCCGGCGGCCAGTACGGCCCCCGCGGTGACGGCCACCGCGGACACGCTGCGTATGCCCTTCATGGCAGTTTTCAAGGTAGATGCTCCAAATGCCCCTGTATTGCGGCCTCATGAGAGTGCCGCTGGAGATGAGACGCACGAACCGAGCGGTTGGATGTGCGCCCCGCGGGACATTTTTACGCCATCCCACGACCGCCCCGGGACACGGGTTTCCACTTCTCCCGATAACGGATATCCGAGGACGCTCTGCGCCACCGAGCCGTCGAACCGGAAAACGGACAAGCAGCGCAACACGCCGTCATAACCGCTTCGGCCCCCGGAACCCGTGCTGCGGACCAGCACGGGCAATGGCCGAGCGACGACTGGGTCAGGGCGCTCCCCGAGGGGGTCAGCGCGGCATCTGCGGGGCGTGCTGGTCGCGCAGGGCGCTCCAGGCGGCGCGCTGTTCCGGCGGGTCCGTCTCGGGAACGTCGTGGCCGGCGCGGCGCAGCAGTTCCAGCGTGGTCGCCAGGAACCCGACGGTCAGCGCCCGCTCGATGCCCTGGTCGGTGCGCCCGTACCGGCGCAATCCCGCCTCGCAGAACTCGCGCAGGGTGTCCACGTCGATCTCGGCGTCGGCCAGAATGCCGGACGGAACGTCGAGCAGCCGGGATACGAGAGCCGCCTGACCGGTGAAAAGCCGGGCGACATCGGAATCCGCCGTCCACAGCACCGCGCCGGGTTCCTCGTCGTCCTCGGGGACAGCGCGGAATCGCACCGTGTTCCCGGTGTTCTCCGGCTTACGGGCGCCCCTCCGGATTTGTTCCTCCGACGCCATGGGAAGGGTTCCGGCGGCGATCACCGAGCGGACCTGGTCGAAAATGAGGGTGTTCTCCATGGCGACGGACCGCGTGGTGACGTCGTCGACGAGAAGTCTCAGAACCTTGAGCCACTCACCACGGAAATGCGCCTCGGGCACGACCAGCCGGGGGCGTTCCTTCAGAAGGTCCATGAGGCCGTAGCCGACGCTGTCCCAGTGGGCGTCGACCACCAGATCGGGGCCGTCCCGGGTGATCCGCCACTCCACCTGGAAGGCGGACGGCCCCCAGCGGACGTACACCGGCTCGTCCGCCCCCTCGGCCAGCCTGGCCAGCATCATGGCGATGTCGTCCACCATGACCTGCACGTCCTCGCAGTACACCAGCGGCACCGGTACCCCGTTCCAGGACAGGATCAGGCGCTCGGTGCCGACCGGGTACATCTGCGCGATGGCTTCCGGCATGTTGTCCACGACGCCGGGGACGTCGCGGGCCTCCGGTGAACCCGTCTGAATCCAGAAATCCATGACCAGCCTATTTGGTGTAGGGGTACGCGTGGACTGTACCATCGGGGCGGACCTTGACGTACAGCGCGTCCGGCTTTCTCGTTGTTCCGTCCGGCAGGTATTCGATGCAGTCGTTGTCCGGCGGCAGATCGAAGAATCCCTGTTGGCCCGGCCCGAGTTCGGCGGCTTTCCGGACGGCATAATCCACGTCGGCGGGACTGCCGAACCTTCCCTGCGGTTTTCCCTCCAGTTTGGCCCGCTGCGGCCCCTCGGTCCAGTCGATGCCGTGTTTGCCGCCGCTCGTTGCGGCGCCCTCGGGTTTGTATTTCTGCCCGTTCTCGGTGATGCCCTTTTTGACTTCGGCGATCTGCTTGTTGCGGCGCAGGTTCGACAGGTCGGCCTTGCGCTGGGTGTAGCCGGCCTGGTCCTCCTCCGAGATCGGCTTGGGGTTGTCCTTCGACGTCTCCGTCCCGGACCAGTCGCCGCCCCCGCCGCCACCGCCACCGTCGGAGGTCATGTTGACGCGGTCCGGTCCGGCCGCGTCCATGAACAGCTTGCCCACACCGGCGCCGATCAGCCCGACGCCGCCGGCGATCGCACCGGCCGACACCACGCCGGCCGGCACTCCCAGGACCGCTCCGATGCCGGTGGCGTCGAGCGCCAGGCCGCCGATCTCGCCGCCCGCGCCCAGCGTCAGCAGCGCGACACCGCCCAGCACCTCGCCGACCTGCCCGGCGTCGTGCGCCATCGCGTTGCCCAGCGACGCCAGGTCGGACAGCGCCGTCTCGCCGAAGTCCTCCAGGAAGTGCCCGGTGTCCGACAGGACCGTCCCGGCGGTGTCCTTGACCTTGTCCCAGGTGCTGTCGTGCATCCCGTCGTGCGTGATCGCCTGGTGGATGCGCGATGCGGCGGTGTCCGCGGCCTGATCCCGGATGTGCTTGGCCGACGCCAGCAGCCGCTTTGCCGCGTTCAGCGCCTCCTGCGCGGCCTGCTGCTTGTTGCGCGCGGATGTCGCCTGCGGGTCGTTCTCCGGCGTGTTCGGTGGCAGCGACTGCAGGTGCTGTCCGGCCGCCTTGTGGTCGGCGTCCGCCGCCTGCGCGTCCCGCAGGGCCTTCAGCGACACCGCCTGAGCATGCGCCAGCGCGCTCGCCCAGTCCGCGTCGCTGCCCTCCCGCACGGTGGTGCCCATCGCGGTGGCGGCGGCGTCGTAGCGGTGGAAGGCCTTGCGCAGGTCGCCCACCGCGTCGTGCGCCGCGTCCCGGAACCGCCCCGCGGCCTTGGACTGCCACGACTCCACCGACGACAGTGCCTGCACCTCGCCGGTCTCCCGCTGGATGTCGTTCGCGGTGTCCCGGAGCGTCAGCCCGAGCAGCGCCACCGACTCCGGATCGCCCGGTATCGGGTCACCGCTCTCACCGAGCACCGCCCATTCCTGCGCGGGCGGCCGGCTCACTTGAAACCACCGCCGTGCGCGGCGTCCGCGTCCTGTTTGCGCAGCGCGGCGGCCAACTGGGCGTCCACACCCTCGTAGGAGGTGGCGGCGTCCTCGGTGATCGTCCCGAGCGTGCGGATCTTGTCCGCCAGATGCTCGCGGTGGATCCGCCAGTTGTCCCCGAAGTCCTTGAACGCCGACACGATCCGCCGGTCGCCCAGCTCGCCCTCCGAGTAACCATCCGCTGGATTCGGTCGGTTGGTGAACGCATCGTAGATGCGCTGCAATGATCGTGAACACTCCCTCAGCCGATTGGTATCGGCCTTGAGATCACTCATGCCCGGCCCCCCGTGTCTGCCAGAACTCCCGTGTCCGGCAGACATTTTAGGGCCCGCGGCATCGTGGTCGACCAGCCGCCGGACGGCCATCGACGTTCCGGGGGCACCGAGACGCGGCGGCGGGGCCCATGCGAGGTGACTCCCGGCGGCACATCGGGACGATTCGCCCGGCCCCGCCGATCCTCAGCCCTGCCGATCAGACGCTCGATGCCTGGCCGCCGCCGCCCTGCCCCCCAAACGCCGGGATCCCGGTCGGATGAGTGCCATCCGACCGGGATCCCGCTGCGGTGGACCTGAGGGGATTTGAACCCCTGACCCCCTCGATGCGAACGAGGTGCGCTACCGGACTGCGCTACAGGCCCTTGCAACGAGGAAAACTCTAGCATCCCGGTGGCGGTGCCCGTGAATCGTGATCGCCGGGCGGCCGCCGCGGGCCGTCACTCGTTGGCCGCGCGGGGACGGTCGAGGCCCTGGGTGGCGGGGTCGGCGGCGCCGGAGGCGTACTGGTCGAACAGCGGGGTGCGGCCGCGCTCGCGGGGGCGGTGGTGGCGGGCGGGCTCGGGCTCGGCGGCGGCGGCCGTGCCGGAGCGGGCGGAGCTCCAGGTGTCGGGGCCGCCGAGGTCGAGGTTGCCGTGGGTGCGCGGGGCGACCGGGGCGGTGACGTAGGTGGGCAGCGGCACGGGGACCGGGTCCCAGCCGTCGTCGGTGGCGCTCTGGTCGCGCTGCTGGTCGACCCACTCGGCGTGGTCGGTCTGCTCCACCAGGGCGCGGCGGTCCGCGGCGGGCGTGGCGTGCTCCGGGGCGGCCGCCGGGCGGTGGCGCTCGCGCAGGCGGCGGGCGGCCTCGGTGGCGCGGCGCTGGTCCATGGTGAACTCGAAGCGGCGCCGTTCCTGCCGCCGCAGGTAGCCGATGTAGAGGCTGAGCAGTATGCCGGGGCCGGCCGGTGCCCACAGGTAGGCCAGGCCGCCGACCGCGGCGGCGATGGCGCCCGCGGTGAAGGCCAGGAAGAGCACCGTGACGGTGCGGCGGCGCCGGGCCAGCAGCTTGGCACGGCCGGGCGGGCGGGCCGGGGCGGGGGGCGGCGTGGGCTGTTCCACGGGCGGGGCGACCTCGGTGACCGGCTCGGCGAGCGCCCGGACGTCCACCGGCTCGGTGGGTTCGTCGGCGCCGGGGGCGGGGGCGGGGGTGCGCTCGTCGCGGGCCTTGGCGTAGCGCCGCTCCATGCCGGCCCGGCCGGACAGGAACTTGATGGCGGTACTGAAGCGCTCGGTGGGACGGGCCTCGTTCAGCTCGTCCTGCCTGCGCAGCCACATCGGCACCAGATAGGCAGCCCACGCCCCCACGATGACTGCGTAGATGAGGCCGCTGCTGCTCACGCCCAACACCGTAGGGGTGATGGGTTCGACCGAACAGCAATTACGCACGGTGTGTCGCACGATCTGGCTGATATGGCGAGGTTTTTTTCCGATTGCTGCGATGAGCCGACACCGAATACCGCTATTCGGTGACCAATTTCGAACGGCTATTCGATAATCCGCCTCGCCGCCCAATCCGCCGGCTAATCGAAGGAGACGCCGCGGCGGGCCCGGTGCCAGCGGGCGAGCATGCCCTCGGCCGGCAGTTCCTCGACGGTGAGGGCGTAGACCAGGTGATCGCGCCAGGCGCCGTCGATGTGCAGGTAGCGCGGCCGCAGGCCCTCCTCGCGGAAGCCCAGCTTCTCCACCACCCGGCGGCTCGGGGTGTTCTCCGGGCGGATGCACACCTCGATGCGGTGCAGCCCGACGACCCGGAAGCAGTGGTCCACCGCGAGGGCCACCGCGGTCGGCATCACCCCGCGCCCGGCGACCGCCTCGTCGATCCAGTAGCCGATGTGCGCCGAGCACATCGATCCCCAGGTGATGCCGGCCACCGTCAACTGCCCGGCCAGCCGCCCCCGGTACTCCACGACGAACGGCAGCATGCGCCCGTGCTTGGCCTCCGAGCGCAGGTGGCGGACCATCTGGCGGTAGGTGGGGCGCTGGACGATGTGGCCCGGCGGGACCGGCGGGACGGTGGCCTCCCAGGGGCGCAGCCAGTCGCGGTTGCGCCGGTTCACCTCCCGCCAGTCCCGCTGGTCGCGCATCGTTATCGGGCGGAGGGTGACGTCTCCGTCCACCAGTTCGGCGGGCCAGGCCGCGTACGTGGTCAGTTCGGTCTCCCCGGCGTCGTGGAGGCGGGGTGGTCGCCGCCGCGGATCTGGTCGACGGCGTGCGCCAGCAGGGGCGCCAGCACGGCGAGCCCGTCGCGCACCCCGCCGGTCGATCCCGGCAGGTTCACCACCAGGGTGCGCCCGGCGACCCCCGCGACGCCACGGGAGAGCGCCGCGGTGGGCACCTTCGCCAGGCCGGCGGCGCGGATCGCCTCGGCGATGCCGGGGATCTCGTACTCGATCACCCGCCGGGTGGCCTCGGGGGTGCGGTCGGTGGGGGTCAGGCCGGTGCCGCCGGTGGTGACGACCACGTCGTACCCGGCGGTGACGGCCTCGCGCAGCGCCCGCTCGACCGGATCGCCGTCCGGGACGACCCGCGGGCCGTCCACCTCGAAGCCCAGGTCCCGCAGTGCCTGGACGATCAGCGGGCCGCCGCGGTCCTCGTAGACGCCGGCGGCGGCGCGGTTGGAGGCGGTGACGGCCAGGGCGCGGCGGCCGGCCGGGGCGGTCACGGCCGGCTCCAGTCGCCGGACTTCCCGCCCGTCTTGGACTCCACCCGCACCTCGCTGATCACGGCGGCCTTGTCGACGGCCTTGACCATGTCCACGACGGTGAGGGCGGCGACGGTGACGGCGGTGAGCGCCTCCATCTCCACGCCGGTGCGGTCCGCGGTCCGCACGGTGGCGGCGATCTCGACGGCGTCGTCCGCGACGGTCAGGTCCACGCCGACCCCGGACAGCGCCAGCGGGTGGCACAGCGGGATCAGGTCGGGGGTGCGCTTGGCCCCCATGATCCCGGCGATCCGCGCGACGGCGAGGGCGTCGCCCTTGGGGACGCCCTCGCCGCGCAGCAGCTCGACCACGCGCGGGGAGACGAGCACCCGGCCGGTGGCGCGGGCGGTGCGCGCGGTGATCTCCTTGGCGGAGACGTCGACCATGCGGGCCGCGCCGGCCTCGTCGATATGGGTCAGCCGGGGCTGCTCCCGGTCCTGGGGCTGCTCGCTCATCCTTCTCCCGTCCGCTTCCGTGAGCGCAACCGTACCGGCAGGCGGCGGGCCCCAAGTGCCCCGCTCCGGCCGGGCGCTCGCGGCGGCCCGCCGCACGGGTGCCCGGCACCCCCGCGTACCTGCGCGTTCGGGGGCGGCCCGAGGACGCGGCGGGCCCCGCTCACGTGAGCAGGACCACGTCCGTTTCCTCGTTACGTGAGCAGCACCACGTCGACGGACTCGCCCGCGGCGATGCCGGTGCGCTCCTCGGGCACCACCAGCAGGGCGTTGGCGTGCGCCAGCGCGCGGATCAGGTGCGAGCCGGCGCCGCCGACCGGGGTGACCCGCCCGTCCTCGTACCAGCCGCGCAGGAACTGCCGCTTGCCGGGCGGCGATCCGGCGACCTCGGCGGCGCAGACCGCCCGCACGGTCGGGCGGCGCACCGGCTCACACCCCATCAGGGCGCGGATCGCCGGGCGGACGAACAGCTCGAACGAGACATACGCGCTGACCGGGTTGCCCGGCAGCGCGAACAGCGGGACACCGCGCGGGCCGATCAGGCCGAAGCCCTGCGGCTTGCCGGGCTGCATGGCCAGCCGCCGGAAGTCCACCTGGCCCTGGGCGGCGAGGGTCTCCTTGACGACGTCGTAGGCGCCGACGCTGACTCCGCCGCTGGTGACGACGGCGTCGGCCCGGACCAGCCGGTCCTCCAGGGTGGCGCGCAGTGTCGCGGCCTCGTCGGGGACGGCGCCGACCCGGTGGACGACGGCTCCGGCGTCCCGGGCGGCGGCGGCGAGCTGGTAGCTGTTGGAGTCGTGGATCCGGCCGGGGCCCAACGGCTCGCCGGGCGGGACGAGTTCGCTGCCGGTGGACAGGACCACGACCCTGGGGCGCGGCCTGGTCCGCACGCTGCCGCGGCCGATGGCGGCCAGCAGCCCGATCTGCGGCGGGCCGAGCAGCGTGCCGGCGGCCAGCGCGAGTTCCCCGGCCGGGACGTCGCTGCCGCGCGGGCGGACGTGCCGGCCGGCCTCGACGGGGCGGTGGACGCGGACCTCGCCGCTCGCCCCGGAGGGGTCGGCGCTGTGGGCGCGCATGGTGTCGGCGGGGCCGCGGCCGGTGCCGCCGTCGGTCCACTCCACGGGGACGACGGCCTGGGCGCCGGGCGGGATCGGGGCGCCGGTCATGATGCGGGCCGCCTCCCCGGGGCCCACGGTCGGCAGGCTGCCGTGCCCGGCGGCCACGTCGCCGACGACCCGGAGCACGACCGGGTCGCTCTCGGTGGCCTCGGCGGTGTCGGCGGGGCGGACGGCGTATCCGTCCATGGAGCTGTTGTCGAACGGCGGCAGGGCCACCGGAACGGTGACGTCCTCGGCCAGGACGCACCCCTGCGCGTCCTGGAGGGGCAGCTCGACCGGTTCCAGCGGGGTCAGGTGCCGCAGGATGTCGTCGAGGTGCTCGTCGACCGACCAGATGCGGCCGGCCGGGGTGTCAGGATCGCTCACTCCTGCATTTCCTCCGTCACATAGCGGCGCAGCCACGACCGGAAGTCGGGGCCCAGGTCCTCACGTTCGCACGCCAGCCTGACAATGGCCCGCAGATAGTCCCCGCGGTCACCGGTGTCATACCGGCGGCCGGAGAACAGTACGCCGTGGACCGGGCCGCCGTTGCCCTCGCCCTGGGCGAGCGCCCGCAGGGCGTCGGTGAGCTGGATCTCGCCGCCGCGGCCGGGCGGGGTCTGCTTGAGGACGTCGAAGATGCCGGGGTCGAGCACATAGCGGCCGATGACGGCGTAGGCGGAGGGTGCCTCGGCGGCCGACGGCTTCTCGACCAGGTCGGTGACGCGGACGACGCCGTCCTCCTCGGTGCCGTCCACCGCGGCGCAGCCGTAGAGGTGGATGTGGTCGGGGTCGACCTCCATGAGGGCCACGACCGATCCGCCGAACCGTTCCTGCACGTCGATCATGCGGCTGAGCAGCGGGTCCCTGGGGTCGATCAGGTCGTCACCGAGGAGGACGGCGAACGGCTGGCCCGAGATGTGCGGCTCGGCGCAGAGCACCGCGTGGCCGAGGCCCTTGGGCGAGCCCTGGCGCACATAGTGGACGGTCGCCAGATCGCTGGACTCCTGGACCCGGGCCAGCTTGGAGGCGTCGCCGTTGCGGCTGAGGACCTCCTCCAGCTCGTAGTTGCGGTCGAAGTGGTCCTCCAGGGGCCGCTTGTTGCGGCCGGTGACCATGAGCACGTCCGACAGGCCCGCGGCCACGGCCTCCTCGACCACATACTGGATCGCCGGCTTGTCGACGACCGGCAGCATCTCCTTGGGCGTCGCCTTCGTCGCCGGCAGGAATCGGGTGCCGAGACCGGCGGCGGGGATGACGGCCTTGCGGATCCGGGGGCGCGTGTCTGTCATGGTCGGCACCATACTGGCTACCCAGGTAAACAAAATGAAATTCCGGTTGATACCGGGAGATATCCAGGCCAGGGACGGCACAGTGAGTACGGATGGCGGCAAGGGCGCGCTGCGCGCCGGACTTCTGCGGCAGCGGCGGGCACTTCTGGAGGAGGAACTCTCCCACACCGCCGCCGCGCTGGCGGAGCGGGCCCTCGATCTGCCGGAGCTCGCCGCCGCCGGGACGGTCGCCGCCTATGTGTCGGTGGGCGGCGAGCCGGGGACCCGGGCGCTGCTGGACGCGCTGCACCGGCGGGGGACGCGGGTGCTGCTGCCCGTGCTGCGCGACGACAACGACCTCGACTGGTCGCACTATACGGGCCCGGCCTCGCTGGAACGCACCGACCGCGGGCTGCTGGAGGCGGCGGGGCCGCGGCTGGGCGTCGACGCGGTGCTGGAGGCCGACGTGGTGCTGCTGCCGGGGCTGGCGGTGGACGCCGGCGGGACGCGGCTCGGCCGCGGCGGCGGCAGCTACGACCGCGTCCTGGCCCGGCTCGCCCGGGCGGGCGCGGACCCCCGCCTGGTGGTGCTGCTGTACGCGCACGAGGTCGTCGGGCATGTCCCGGCCGAGCCGCACGACCGGCCGGTGCACGCGGTCGTCACCCCGGAGGGCGTGACCCGCTTCCGGACCGGCGGCTGAGAGCACCGGGCCCGCCCGCCTCCGCTGGGGAAGGCGGACGGGCCCGGATGCGCGGCCGTCGGACGGGCAGGCGGTCAGCCGGTCAGGCGGTCACGGGGTGAGCGCCATCTTCTCCTTGGTCGCGGCCTCCACCGCGCCGCCGCTGTACGCCCAGGGCAGCAGCTGGCCGTCGACCCACATGTTCGTCTGGTCGGAGTAGTGCGCGTCATAGGCGTGGCCCGAGGCGCCGGTGAGGTTGATCCAGCGGGACTTGTCGAAGTCCGCCAGGTTGACGATCATCCGCATCGACGGGACCCACACCACGTCGTAAGTGCCGGCCGCCGCGTTCCAGCCGGTGGCGTCCACCGCCGCCTCGCCGCCGGACAGCTGCCACGGGCCGCGGTTGAGCATCCACTTCAGGATGGTCGGGCCGCTGCTGCCCAGCGTCTGGTTGCGCAGCTCGATGCGGTGCAGCCGGCCCCAGCTCCAGGTGTCGATGTCCTTGCCGAGCTTGGAGGTCAGCTCCCAGCGGGCGTCGGTCATCGCCTTGGCGAGCAGCTGGTCGCGGTCGGTGGGGTGCGAGGTGTCGGTGGTGGAGATGTTCCACCAGGCGTTGCCGGCGTCCGGCAGGATCTGGCGGACCACCTCGAACCAGCGGTCGCCGCCGTCCGGCTGCGCCTGCGACGCGTCGCGCTGGCCGCACTCGGTGACCAGCTGCGGGTGGCCGAGGTTGTCCACCGGCCCGGTGCCGCTCACCGGCGCCACCCGCAGGCACTGGCCCTTGGGCCGCACCTCCTTGGGCAGCTTGTTGCCGAAGGCGAGCTTGAGGGTGTTGCGCCACACCGCGTTGAAGTACGCGGCGGCGGCCGAGTCGGCGTCCTGGTCGAAGTCCCAGCCCTCCAGCAGCTGCTGGGCCTGGCGGACGTAGGGGTCCTTGACGTCGATCTTCAGCAGGTACGGCACCAGCAGCTTGGCGATCTCGCTGCTGTTGTCCATCTGCATGGACTGCATGTCGTCCATGGAGATCTTGCCGCCGTCCTTGATCTTGGACTGGATCAGGTCGTTGATGCGCTCGCTGCGGGTGCCGTAACCCCAGTCCGAGGTCAGCAGGTACGGGTACTGCTTGCCGATGACGGCCTGGTTGGCGGTGACGATGTAGCCGCGCGGCGGGTCGTACTCCCACGGCAGGGCCGAGAACGGGATGTACTTGCCCGTCCAGCTCGCGGCGGGGTCCCAGCCGGGCGCCGGGTAGGTGCCGTCGAAGTTCTTGTTGCGGATCGGGATGACGCCGGGCGCCTGGTAGCCGATGTGGCCCTTGGTGTCGGCGTAGATCAGGTTCTGCGCGGGGACGTCGAAGTCCTTGGCGGCGGCGCGGAACTGCTGGAAGTCGGTGGCCTGGTCCAGCTCGAAGACCGCGTCCATGGTCTTCCCCGGGATCAGCGCGGTCCAGCGCAGGGCGACGCCGTAGCCGTTCATGCGGTCCGGGGCGGGGTCGGGCACGGGCGCGTCCCGGCCGACGGCGGTGAGCTGGTCGCTGCGGTCGGAGATCAGCGGGCCGTTGTTGGTCTCGCGGACCGTGATCGTCCGGGAGGGGCCGCCGGCGACCTTGATGGTCTCCTGGCGGGTGGTGAAGGGCACCTGCCGGCCGTCGTAGAGGTAGGTGCCGGCGGAGGTGATCTTCTCCAGGTACAGGTCGGTCACGTCGGCGCCGAGGTTGGTCATGCCCCAGGAGATCGACTGGTTGTGGCCGATGACCACGCCGGGCAGCCCGGAGAAGGTGAAGCCGGTGACGTCGTACGGGCAGGAGGCGCCGACCGTGCGGCAGTGCAGGCCCATCTGGTACCACAGCGACGGCATCTGGGGGGCCAGGTGCGGGTCGTTCGCCAGCAGCGGCTTGCCGGTGGTGGTGTACTTCCCCGAAACCACCCAGGAGTTGGAGCCGATGCCGTTGCCGGACGGGCCGAGCAGCGCCGGCACGCTGTCGACGCTCTTGGACAGCGCGGACAGCTGGGTGGCCGAGTACGACACCCCGGGGGCGGGGGCGGCGGTGGTGGACGTACCCGCGGACGGCACGAAGTCCTTGCCGGTCGCGGTGGTGGTCACGGTGCCGCCGTCGACGATCGGGCGGTTCCGGTCGTACGGGTACTCCGGGTAGAGCTGCTGGATCTGGGCGGTGGTGAGCCGGGTGGTCATCAGGGCCCGGTCGATCTCGTCCTGCATGTTGCTGCGCAGGTCCCAGGCCATGGCCTTCAGCCAGGACACCGAGTCCACCGGCGTCCACGGCTCGGGCTGGTAGTCGTTGGTGAAGCCGAGCGCCGCGTACTCCACGGACAGGGCGGCGCCGTGGTGGTCGGCGAGGTAGGCGTTGACACCCGCCGAGAAGGCCTGGAGGTTCTGCTTCGCCGCCGGGGACAGCTGGGTGTCGTACTCCTGCTGGGCGACCCGGCGCAGGCCCAGGGTGCGCAGGAAGGCGTCGTTCTCGACCTGGCCGGCCCCGAACATCTCGGACAGGCGCCCGGCGGTCAGGTGGCGGCGGACGTCCATCTCCCAGAAGCGGTCCTGGGCCTGCACATACCCCTGCGCCATGAACAGGTCCGCGCTGCTGTCCGCGTAGATCTGCGGTATGCCGTTGGCGTCCCGGACCACCTGGACCGGCGCGGACAGGCCCTTGAGCTTGAGGGATCCGGTCGTCTGCGGGAAGGACGCGCGCACCGTGCTGACCGTCCAGAAGGACCCGTAGCCGATGCCCCCGACCAGCAGGAGTACGACCACGATCACGATGAGGCGTGCGCGTCGGCCCTTCTTCTTCGCGGGCGGGCCGGACTTGTTGGCGGGCATCGCTGTCCTTCGCGGGGGCAGGGTGGACCGAAGTGCTCGCAGCAACCTTAGGGGGCGCGGGCGGCACGTCGGCACGCGGACCCCGATACCTCAAGAGACGGTAAAATGTTAGGCAAGGCAATCAAATTGCCCTGCCGGAGCGCCGATTGGGCGCTCTCCGTGCCGGCACAGGTGTCCCGGCAGGCCCCAGAAGGACGCCGCACGCGCGGCGCCACTTACGGAAGGACCGCTCCCTGTCCGTCGACCGGCTCAACGAAGTCCTGCTCGCCTCCGCCCTGGTGCTGCTCGTGGCGGTGGCGGCGGTGCGCCTGTCCTCCCGCAGCGGCCTGCCGAGCCTGCTGCTCTACCTGGGCATGGGCGTGATCATCGGCCAGGACGGGCTGGGGCTGAAGTTCACCGACGCGGCGCTGACCCAGGTGCTGGGCTACGCGGCCCTGGTGGTGATACTCGCCGAGGGCGGCCTGGGCACCAAGTGGGCGGACATCAGACCCGCGGTCCCGGCCGCGGCCGCGCTGGCCACCGTCGGCGTCGCGGTCAGCGTGGGCGTCACCGCGAGCGCCGCCCACTACCTCGTCGACCTGGGCTGGCGGCAGGCGCTGATCATCGGCGCGGTGGTCTCCTCGACGGACGCGGCGGCGGTCTTCTCGGTGCTGCGCAAGGTGCCGCTGCCCGCCCGGCTGAGCGGGGTGCTCGAGGCGGAGTCCGGCTTCAACGACGCACCGGTGGTCATCCTGGTCGCCGCGCTGAGCACCGCCGGGCCCGTGGAGCACTGGTACCTGCTGGTCCTGCGGATCGTCCTGGAGCTGGCCATCGGCGCGGCGGTCGGCGTGGCCGTCGGCAAGCTGGGCGCGATGGCGCTCAAGCAGGTGGCGCTGCCCGCCTCCGGCCTGTACCCGATCGCGGTGATGGCGCTGGCGGTGCTCGCCTACGCGGGCGGCTCGCTGGCGCACGGCAGCGGCTTCCTCGCCGTCTACCTGGCCTCGGTGATCCTCGGCAACGCGCCGCTGCCGCACCGCCCGGCCACCCGGGGCTTCGCCGAGGGCATCGCCTGGCTGGCGCAGATCGGGATGTTCATCCTGCTCGGCCTGCTGGTCAACCCGCACGAGCTGGGCACCGACCTGATATCCGCGCTGGTCATCGGTGTGGCGCTGACGCTGGTCGCCCGGCCGCTGTCGGTGCTCGCCTCCCTGGTGCCGTTCCCCTGCTCCTGGCGGGAGCGGGCGCTGCTGTCCTGGGCGGGGCTGCGCGGCGCGGTGCCCATCGTGCTCGCGACCATCCCGATGGTCGCCCAGGTCGGCGAGAGCCGCCGGCTGTTCAACATCGTCTTCGTGCTGGTGACCGTCTTCACCCTGCTCCAGGGGCCGACGCTGCCCTGGCTGGCCCGCCGGCTGCGGCTGGGCGACCCGGAGGGCGCCGCCGACCTGGGCATCGAGTCCGCGCCGCTGGAACGGCTGCGCGGGCACCTGCTGTCGGTGTCCATACCCCCGCACTCGAAGATGCACGGTGTGGAGGTCGGCGAACTACGGCTGCCGCGGGGGGCGGCCGTGACGCTGGTGGTCCGGGACGGCCGCAGCTTCGTGCCCGGGCCCGCGACGGTGCTCCAGCGCGGCGACGAACTGCTGGTGGTGACGACCGACCCGGTGCGGGACGCGGCCGAGCGGCGGCTGCGGGCGGTCGGCCGCGGCGGCAAGCTCGCCGGCTGGCTCGGCGAGGACGGGCAGCACTGAGGCCGCACGCGCCGTCCCGTAGCATGGGCGACGTTTTGTACGCCCCCGACTCTGCCTGACGCAGGGCCGGCGGGACCGAACGGCGGCCGCGGTCCTCGCCGCAGGGAGACCCTGCGGAGGACCGGTCCGGCATCTACCACGGCCCGCGAAGAGGACGGCCCTCGGCGCACACCCCCGGACGGCATCGCACGCCCGTCGCGGACCGCGCTACCAGGCGGCAGAAAGGCCCGGCCGTGGCATCCACGGTCACCTCGTCGTCCCCGCACGCCCCCACCGGCTACCGGGCGCTGCTGCGCACCCGGCGCGCCTGGACGTTCCTGCTCCCCGGCTTCGCCGCCCGGCAGCCGTTCGCCATGCTCACCATCGGCATCGTGCTGCTGGTCAGCCACGTCTACGGCTCCTACGGCACGGCCGGGACGGTCGCGGCGGCCACTGGCGTGTCCATGGCGCTGTGCGCGCCGCAGGCCGGCCGGCTCGCGGACCGCCACGGCCAGGCGGCGGTCCTGGTGCCCGGCGCGCTGCTGCACGCGGCGGCCGTCGCGGTGCTGACCGCCCTGGCGCTCGGCCGCGCACCGCTGTGGGCGCTGCTGGCCGCCGCGGTGCCCGCCGGGGCGTCGGTGCCCCAGGTCGGGCCGATGGTGCGGGCCCGCTGGGCGGCCCTGCTGGGCGGCGGCTCGCCGCTGCTGGCGACGGCCGCCGCGTTCGAGTCGGTGACGGACGAGTTCACCTTCGTGATCGGACCGGTGCTGGCGACCGCCCTGTGCACCGGGGTCCACCCGGCCGCCGGGCTGCTGGCCGAGGGGGCGCTGACGCTGACCGGTGGGCTGCTGTTCGCGGCGCGGCGGGCGACCGAGCCGGGGCGCCGCGCGGTGCCGTCCGGTGTGCCTTCTGGTGTGCCTTCCGCTGTGCCGGGGCGGGATGCGGCGGTGCCCGCCCTTCCGGTCCTGGTGGCCGCGTTCCTCGGGATCGGCACGGTCTTCGGCGGGATGCAGGTCTCGCTGAC
>JBEHXI010000055.1:0-32797 GCA_048498775.1 Actinomycetota bacterium
CCTCGCCGTCTTCCAGAGCTCCGATCAGCGCGGCGGCCAGCTTCGGATCGTCCAGGCGCTCGACGCGCACCTGGTCACAGCCCACCCACTCGGCGGCCTCCCGCAGGGCCGCGGCCATCGGCCGGACCGCCCCCGCCCCGGCCAGCGACACCTGCCGGGCCACCAGGGTGCGCCCCTCCCGGGCCGGATCGACCCGGCCGACCAGCCTGCCGCCCGCCAGCAGCGGCATCGCGAAGTAGCCGTGCACCCGCCGGGCCCTGGGCACATAGGCCTCCAGGCGGTGGGTGAAGCCGAAGACCCGCTCGGTGCGGGCGCGGTCCCATATCAGCGAGTCGAACGGGGACAGCAGGGTGGTGCGGTGCCGTCCGCGCGGCGGGTTCGCCAGGGCCTGCGGGTCGGCCCACGCGGGCCTGCCCCAGCCCTCCACGGCCACCGGTACCAGACCGGCGTCCGCCACCACCGCGTCGACCTGCTCGCCGGTGAGCCGGTGGTAGTCCGCCAGGTCCGCGCGGGTCGCGACGCCCAGCGCCGCACCGGCCTGCGCGACCAGCCGCCGCAGGCACTCGGTGTCGTCGATGTCGTCGTGGAAGAAATGGTCCGGCACGGCACGCTCGGCCAGGTCGTAGATCCGCTTCCAGCCGCGCCGCTCGGTGCAGACGACCTCGCCGGTGTCCAGCAGCCACTCCACCGCGATCTTCGTCTCGGACCAGTCCCACCAGGGGCCGCCGTTCTTCGCGCCGCCCAGCTGCGTCGCGGTCATCGGGCCCTCCGCGGCCAGCCGGTCGCGCACCACCGCGCAGGAGCGCTCCGCGTCCTCCAGCCGGTGCCAGCGGTGGCCCTTGGCGCGCCGCGCCCGGCGGCGGAACGCGAAGTGCGGCCACTCCTCGATGGGCAGCACACAGGCCGCGTGCGACCAGTACTCGAAGGAGCGGCCCCCGCTCCAGTAGGCCTCCTCCACCGCGGCGCGGCCCACCGCGCCCAGCCGGGCGTACGGGATCAGCTCGTGGGAGCGGGCGAGCACCGAGATCGTGTCGAGCTGCACCGCGCCGAGCCGCCGCAGCACGCCGCGGACCCCGGCGCGCCGGTCCGGCGCCCCCAGCAGGCCCTGGGCGCGCAGCGCGATCCGCCGCGCCTCGTCCGCGGTCAGCTCCACCCGGGCCCGGGGACCCGACGGGGCGGCGGGCTCGGGGGTACGGGGGCCGGGCGGCAGCGGTGACGCGGTGCGCGACGGATTCGTCATGCCGCACAGCGTAGGACCGGCCACCGACAGTGCCGGATGGCCCCGGGAGACCCGCAGGTCACGGTCGTGGGGCCGGCAGGTAGGGGGTGGTCTGGGGGCAGCCGACGTCCGAAGGGAGCAGGGAGCCGATCCAGGCGTCCCGCCGGGTGCCCGCGTGCACGATCCGCGAGCGCAGGATGCCCTCCATGGCGAACCCGATCTTCCGGGCCACCCCTCGTGAGCCCTCGTTGCCCGCCTCCGCGTACCACTCCAGGCGTTCCACGCCCAGCCGGTCGAACGCCCACCGGGCCACGGCGCGGCCCGCCTCGGTGGTGTAGCCGAGGCCGCGGTGCTCCTTGGCCGTCCAGTAGCCGATCTCGGCCTGCCGCTCCGGCGCCCCGAGCTGCCCGAGCCGCACCAGCCCGATGGCGCCCGCCAGCGCGCCGGTGTCCCGCACGTAGAAGCAGAAGCCGTAGGCGATGTCCTCGCGCCAGCCGTGCGGGGTCATCCGCTCGACGAAGGTGACCGCGTCCTGCCAGGTGTAGGGGGAGGGCACGGACGTCCACCGCTGGATCTCCGGATCCTGGCAGGCGTCGTGGACCGCCTGGGTGTCCTCCGGCCGGGGCGCACGCAGCAGCAGGCGCTCGGTGGTCAGTGTGACGGGCTCCATCCCGGGAGTATCGGGGAGCCGGCAGCCGTTTGGACACGGATTTTGCGTCACCGTTGGAGTGACGGAACGCCGGTGGTCCGCATGACCTCCCTAGGCGCAGCACTCCTCGCTTACGATGGCCGTTGCGGCGGGGTGTGGCCCCGCTGTGCCAGCGCGAGAGTAACGTGCCAGGCCCGACCGGCAAGGAGCCAGCCTACGTGTCCGTCTTCGGCAAGATCCTGCGTGCAGGTGAGGGAAAGATCCTGCGCAAGTTGCACCGCATCGCGGACCAGGTCAATTCCATCGAAGAGGACTTCGTCAACCTGACCGACGCCGAGCTGCGGGCCCTCACGGACGAGTACAAGCAGCGGTACGCCGACGGCGAGTCCCTGGACGACCTGCTTCCCGAGGCCTTCGCGACCGTCCGCGAGGCCGCCAAGCGGGTGCTCGGTCAGCGTCACTACGACGTCCAGCTGATGGGTGGTGCCGCGCTGCACCTGGGGTATGTGGCGGAGATGCGCACCGGTGAGGGCAAGACCCTCGTCGGCACGCTGCCGGCGTACCTCAACGCGCTGTCCGGCGACGGCGTCCACCTGATCACCGTCAACGACTACCTCGCCGAGCGCGACTCGGAGTGGATGGGCCGCGTCCACCGCTTCCTGGGGCTGAGCGTCGGCTGCATCCTGGCCAACATGACGCCGGCCGAGCGCCGCGAGCAGTACGGCTGCGACATCACCTACGGCACCAACAACGAGTTCGGCTTCGACTACCTGCGCGACAACATGGCGTGGTCGAAGGACGAGCTGGTGCAGCGCGGCCACAACTTCGCCATCGTCGACGAGGTGGACTCGATCCTCGTCGACGAGGCCCGCACCCCGCTGATCATCTCGGGCCCGGCCGACCAGGCCACCAAGTGGTACAGCGACTTCGCCAAGCTGGTCGAGCGGCTCAAGATCGACCGGGACTACGAGGTCGACGAGAAGAAGCGCACCGTCGGCGTGCTGGAGGCCGGTGTCGAGCGCGTCGAGGACTGGCTGGGCATCGACAACCTCTACGAGTCGGTGAACACCCCGCTCGTCGGCTTCCTCAACAACGCGATCAAGGCCAAGGAGCTCTACAAGCGCGACAAGGACTACGTCGTCATCGACGGCGAGGTCATGATCGTCGACGAGCACACCGGCCGCATCCTGGCGGGCCGCCGCTACAACGAGGGCATGCACCAGGCGATCGAGGCCAAGGAGGGGGTGGAGATCCAGAACGAGAACCAGACGCTGGCCACCATCACCCTGCAGAACTTCTTCCGCCTGTACGACAAGCTGTCCGGCATGACCGGTACGGCGATGACCGAGGCCGCCGAGTTCTACCAGATCTACAAGCTCGGCGTGGTCCCGATCCCCACCCACCGCTCGGTGCAGCGCCTGGACAAGCCGGACCTGATCTACCGCACCGAGGAGGCGAAGTTCGCGGCCGTCGTCGAGGACATCGTCGACAAGCACGAGAAGGGCCAGCCGGTCCTGGTCGGCACCACCTCGGTGGAGAAGTCGGAGTACCTCTCCCAGCAGCTGAGCAAGCGCGGTGTGCCGCACGAGGTGCTGAACGCCAAGCACCACGAGCGCGAGGCCGCGATCGTCGCGCAGGCCGGCCGCAAGGGAGCGGTCACCGTGGCGACCAACATGGCCGGCCGCGGTACCGACATCAAGCTCGGCGGCAACCCCGACGACCTCGCCGAGGCCGAGCTGCGCCAGCGCGGCCTGGACCCGGGGGAGCACGTCGAGGAGTGGGCCGCCGCCCTCCCCGAGGCGCTGGAGCGCGCCGAGGCGGCCGTCAAGGCCGAGTTCGAGGAGGTCAAGGAGCTCGGCGGGCTGTACGTGCTGGGCACCGAGCGCCACGAGTCGCGCCGCATCGACAACCAGCTGCGCGGCCGCTCCGGCCGTCAGGGCGACCCGGGCGAGTCCCGCTTCTACCTCTCCCTCGGCGACGACCTGATGCGGCTGTTCAAGGCGCAGATGGTCGAGCGCGTGATGGCGATGGCGAACGTGCCCGACGACGTGCCGATCGAGAACAAGATGGTCACCCGGGCGATCGCCTCCGCGCAGTCCCAGGTCGAGCAGCAGAACTTCGAGATCCGCAAGAACGTCCTGAAGTACGACGAGGTGCTCAACCGGCAGCGCGAGGTCATCTACGGCGAGCGCCGCCGCGTCCTGGAGGGCGAGGATCTGCAGGAGCAGATCATGCACTTCATGGACGACACCATCGACGACTACGTCGCCGCCGAGACCTCCGAGGGCTTCGCCGAGGAGTGGGACCTGGAGAAGCTGTGGAGCGCGTTCGCGCAGCTCTACCCGGTCAAGGTCACCATCGACGAGCTGGAGGAGGCGGCCGGCGACCGCGCCGGGATCACCGCGGAGTTCATCTCCGAGATGATCAAGGAGGACATCCACCAGCAGTACGCGGCGCGCGAGGAGCAGCTCGGCTCGGAGATCATGCGCGAGCTGGAGCGCCGGGTGGTGCTGTCGGTCCTGGACCGCAAGTGGCGTGAGCACCTCTACGAGATGGACTACCTCCAGGAGGGCATCGGCCTGCGGGCGATGGCGCAGCGCGACCCGCTGGTGGAGTACCAGCGCGAGGGCTACGACATGTTCAAGGCCATGATGGACGGCATCAAGGAGGAGTCCGTCGGCTACCTGTTCAACCTGGAGGTCCAGGTCGAGCAGCAGGTCGAGGAGGTCCCGGTGCAGGCCGAGGCGCCGTCCCTGGAGAAGCAGGACCAGGTGCCGGTGGCGGCGGGCGGGCGCGCGGAGATCCGCGCCAAGGGCCTGGAGGCCCCGCAGCGCCCGGACCGGCTGCACTTCTCGGCCCCGTCGGTGGACGGCGAGGGCGGCATCGTCGAGGGCGACTTCACCAACGGCGACGCCTCGGCGCAGGGGCTCGCCGACGGCGACGGCCTGACCCGCGCGGAGCGCCGCCGGGCCCAGAAGGGCGGCCGCCGCCGCAAGAAGTAGCCGCGGCCGAGAGATGTACCACCGGGCCGGGTCCCCTCCGCGGGGGCCCGGCCCCGGGCTTTCCGGAGGGCGCCGGGAGCCTCACGGGGCCGCACAGCACCTCCCCGGGGCCTCGCAGGACTCCCAGGGCCGTACAGGACTTCCCAGGGCCTCACGGGGCTTCACCAGGACGGCCCGGCGAAGTCCACGGCGGTGCAGCGCCAGCGTCCGTCGCCGCCGCGTTCCAGGCGGAAGGCGAGGGCGCGCAGCGCGTCACCGGAGGCGACGCGCGCGAAGACCTCCAGCACACCGGGGGCCGGCGCGCGGTGGTCGCAGCGCCGGACGACGGGCACGGGCCGGCCCGCCGGAGGGCGCAGCACACCGTGCGCGGCGAGCCGCCAGAGCCGCTCGTAGACGGCCTCCCCGGCGATGTGGCCCATCAGGCGGCCGATCGGGCGGCGGCCGCTGAGCACCTCGACGAGGCGTTCGGCGAACCACCAGTGAGGGTGCCGGCGCTGCGCCTCCTCGGCCGCGGTGGGGCCCGGGGCGCGGCGGGCCGGGCCGGGGCGGCGGGTGTCGGTGCGGGACGGCGGCGCGGTGGTCGCCGCGGTCCGCCTGCCGGGCGCGTGCGTGCTGATCGTCATGGCCGAGTGCCCCCGTGGTGTCGGCCCGGTTGTCTACCGGGCGGTAACTGTCCGTCCAGCAGACTTGTAGCGAGCACCGGGGCGGGCGGACAAGAGGCGCCCACCCGGCGCGCCGGGGTCGGAACGAATGCACCTATCAGGGTGAGTGCACGCCGCTGACCAGGGATTTTGTGAGTGTCGCGGTGGCCGTCGGCGGCCGTCGCAGGCCATCGCCGTGCGCCTCGAAGGGGGACGCCGCACGGGCGCCGGCGCCCTCGCCGGACGACGCGGCGGGATTGCGACCTATGCTGAGCAGCAGCGCTGTCTGCGGGCAGCGGGATCCCACCGGCCCTTCACGGAGCGGCAGCGATGCGCGTCTACATCCCCACGACCCTGTCCGCACTCGCCGGGGCGCACAAGGCGGGGGAGCTCGGCCCGGCCCCGCTGGACGCCTACGCGGTCACCCCGGCCCTGCGGGAGTGGTACGTCTCGGACGACATCGAGGAACTGGAGTACGCGGCGCTGACCCGGGCCGCCCAGGCGTCGCTGCGGCTGCTCGCCCTGGACCCGGACGCCCCCCGGCGGCGCGCGGTGGTCGCCGTGGACGTGCCCGACACGGTAGCGGAGTACGACCCGGACCAGGCGCTGGACCCCGCCGCGCTGGGCGGGGTGCGGCTGACCGCCGCGGTGCCGCTGGCCAAGGCCGCCGCGGTGCACGTGGACGCGGAGGACGCCCTGGCGGACGTGACGGCCGCCGCCGACGCGCTGGCCGCGGCCGACGCCGGGGACGAGGACGCCCGTTTCGTCGTGGACGGCGCCGAGGACCACGACCTGCTCTGGTTCGCCACCCAGGAGATCCCGGGGCTGATCGGGTGACCGGTTCCCGCGCCGCCCGGCGCCCGGCCGGACCCGGTTGTCAGACCCCGGGAGTACCGTCCGGGACATGACGTCGCACATCGTCTGGGACTGGAACGGGACCCTTTTCCACGACATCCACGCGGTGGTCGAGGCCACGAACGCCTCGTTCGCCGAGCTCGGCATGGAGCCGATCACCCTGGAGCGGTACCGCGAGACGTACTGCGTCCCGGTGCCGCGGTTCTACGAGCGGCTGCTCGGGCGCCTGCCGAGCGACGCCGAGTGGGCGGTGATGGACGAGGTCTTCCACCGCCACTACTGGGCGCTCGCCGAGACCTGCGGCCTGGCGCCGGGCGCCGTCGAGCTGCTGGCCGCCCAGCGCGTCGCCGGGCGCACGCAGTCGCTGTGCTCGCTGGCGCCGCACGACCGTCTCATACCCCTGGTGCGCACCCACGGCATCGAGGAGCACTTCGTCCGGGTCGACGGCAGTGTGGAGCGGTCCGGTTCGGGCAAGGCGCGGCAGCTGGAGCGGCACCTCGCGGCGCTCGACGGCGTGCAGCCCACCCGGGTGGTGGTCATCGGGGACGCGGTGGACGACGCCGTGGCAGCGGCGCACATCGGGGCCTATGCCGTGCTGTACACGGGCGGCTCGCACAGCCGGGCCAGCCTGGCGGAGGCCGGGGTCCCGGTGGCCGACTCGCTCGCCGAGGCGGTGCGCGTGGCGGAGCGGCTCGTCGACGCCCCCGGCGAGGCCGGGCAGGCTCCGGCGCCGGGCCGCTGAGTACGCGGGCGCCGGCGCCGGGGGACCGCTCGGGCGACGGGACAGCTCAGGTGACGGGCGCCTTCTCACGCAGCACGGCGAGGAACTCGCGCATCCAGGCCGGGTGGTCCGGCCAGGCCCGCGAGGAGACCAGCACCCCGTCCACCACCGCCTCGGAGTCCTGGAAGGCCGCGCCGGCCGCCTGCATGTCCGGCTCCAGCGCCGGGTAGGCCGTCAGCCGCCGCCCGCTGAGCACCCCGAGCGCGGCGGTCATCAGCGGTCCGTGGCAGATCTGGGCGACGGGCTTGTCCGCGTCGAAGAACGCCTTGAGGATCTTGCGCAGCAGCGGGTCGTTGCGCAGGTACTCCGGGGCGCGTCCGCCGGGGATCACCACGGCCGCGTACTGCGCCGGGTCCACCTCGGAGAACGCCAGGTCGGCGGGCCAGGTGTAGCCGGGCTTCTCGGTGTAGGTGTCGAAGCCCTCCTCGAAGTCGTGCACCACGAAGCGCAGCTTCTTGGCGCTGGGGGCCGCGATGTCGACCTCGTAGCCCTCCTCGCGCAGCCGCTGGTAGGGGTAGAGCACTTCCAGCGACTCCGCCGCGTCGCCGGTCAGGATGAGGATCTTCGTCGCCATGGTGAGCACCGTCCTTGTGTGTGCCATAACCGCCGCGAACCGCTCTGGGCTCCACGCTGCACCCCGGCGCGCGGTTTGCCAAGGGTGGTGGCGCCCGCGCGTACTGGCCGGATCGTCGAAGAGCGGCCGCCTCTTTGTACACAAACGGTGCATGACAGGGGCCGTCCCGGGAGCGCTAGCCTTGCATTCGTGATCAGCGCGATAGCCAACGAGGGCAACGCCGCCCTCGGCTCGCCGGTGCCGTGCGACGGCGCACGGCCCATCGCTGACCGTTACATCCGGGTCAAATCCCTGGATATTCGCGCGGGCGGACCCCGCCGAGGCATAGCGTCGGTCCCGAACGGCAATTCCGCGCCGGGCCGACGCACCACCATCATCAGGAACGACGTCACGCAACGGCGCGCGACAGGAGTCACAGGACATGCACACCAAGCTGGACGAAGCCAAGGCCGAGCTGCTCACCAGGGCGGCCCGGGTAGCCGATAGCAGCCCGGCAGGCGCACTACCCGGCCAGGGCCTGGAGCCACAGGCCGTCCAGGGATTCCTCCAGCACTACTACCTGCACACCTCGCCCGAGGACCTGGTGGCGCGCGACCCGGTGGACGTCTACGGCGCCGCGCTGTCGCACTACCGGCTCGCCGAGACGCGCCCCCAGGGCACCGCGAACGTCCGGGTGCACACCCCCACGGTCGAGGAGAACGGCTGGACGTGCAGCCACACCGTCGTCGAGGTGGTCACCGACGACATGCCCTTCCTGGTCGACTCCGTCACCAACGAGCTGTCCCGGCAGGACCGGGCGATCCACCTGGTCATCCACCCGCAGGTCGTGGTCCGCCGCGACGTGACCGGCAGGCTCCTGGAGATCCTCGGCCCCGGGTACCCGGCCGAGGTGCCCGACCTGCCGCACGACGCGCTCGTCGAGTCCTGGATCCACGTCGAGGTGGACCGGGAGACCGACCGCTGCGACCTCAAGGAGATCACCGCCGACCTGCGCCGGGTCCTGTCCGACGTCCGCGAGGCCGTCGAGGACTGGACGAAGATGCGCGACGCCGCCCTGCGCGTCGCCGACGAGCTGGCCGCCACCCCGCCGCCGCTGCCCGAGCAGGAGGTCGGCGAGGCCTGGGAGCTGCTGCGCTGGCTCGCCGACGACCACTTCACCTTCCTCGGCTACCGCGAGTACGAGCTGACCACCGAGCGGCGCGAGGACGGCTCGGAGGAGGACGTGCTGGCCGCCGTCCCCGGCACCGGCCTCGGCGTGCTGCGCGCCGACCCCTCGCTGCACGACAGCGAGGGCGACCACCCGCTGTCGGCCTTCACCCGGCTGCCCGCCGACGCCCGCGCCAAGGCGCGCGAACACCGCCTGCTGGTCCTCACCAAGGCCAACAGCCGCGCCACCGTGCACCGCCCGTCCTACCTGGACTACATCGGCGTCAAGCGCTTCGACGCCGAGGGCAACGTCGTCGGGGAGCGCCGCTTCATCGGCCTGTTCTCCTCGGCCGCCTACACCGAGTCCGTCACCCGCATCCCGGTGATCCGCCGCAAGGTGCAGGAGGTGCTGGCCGGCGCCGGCTTCCCCGCCGACAGCCACGGCGGCCGGGACCTGCTGCAGATCCTGGAGACCTACCCGCGCGACGAGCTGTTCCAGACCGGCGCGGAGGAGCTGCGGCCCATCGTCACCAGCGTGCTCTACCTCCAGGAGCGCCGCCGGCTGCGGCTGTTCCTGCGCAAGGACGAGTACGGGCGCTACTACTCGGCCCTGATCTACCTGCCGCGGGACCGCTACACCACGGCGGTGCGGCTGCGGATCACCGAGATCCTCATGGAGGAACTCCAGGGCAGCACCGTGGACTTCACGGCCTGGAACACCGAATCGGTGCTCTCCCGGCTGCACTTCGTGGTCCGGGTGGCGCCCGGCACCACGCTGCCCGCCCTGACCGAGGCCGACGTCGACCGCATCGAGGCGCGCCTGGTCGACGCCGCCCGCTCCTGGGACGACGGCTTCACCGAGGCCCTGGGCGCCGAGTGCGGCGAGGAGCGCGCGGCCGAGCTGTCCCGCCGCTACGCCCACGCCTTCCCGGAGGGCTACAAGGCCGACTTCAGCCCGCGCAGCGCCGTCGCCGACCTCCAGCACCTCGAACAGCTCGGCCCGGACGACGACTTCACCCTCAGCCTGTACGAGCCGGTCGGCGCGGGTCCCGGTGAGCGGCGCTTCAAGATCTACCGCACCGGCGCCCCCGTCTCCCTGACCGCCGTCCTGCCGGTGCTCCAGCGCCTCGGCGTCGAGGTCGTCGACGAGCGCCCCTACGAGCTGCGGCGCAGCGACCACACCCCGGCCTGGGTCTACGACTTCGGGCTGCGCCTGGACACCTCGCTCGGGACGGTCGGCGACGACGCCAGGGAGCGCTTCCAGGAGGCCTTCGCCGCGGTGTGGACCGGCCGGGCGGAGAACGACGGCTTCAACTGCCTGGTCCTCAAGGCCGGGCTGACCTGGCGCCAGGCGATGGTGCTGCGCGCCTACGCCAAGTACCTGCGGCAGGCGGGCGCCACCTTCAGCCAGGACTACATGGAGGACACCCTCGCCAACAACGTCCACACCACCCGGCTGCTGGTCAACCTCTTCCAGGCGCGGCTGTCCCCGGAGCACCAGCGGGCCGGCTCGGAGCTCACCGACGGGCTGCTGGAGGAGCTGGACGGCGCCCTGGACCAGGTGGCGTCCCTGGACGAGGACCGCATCCTGCGGGCCTTCCTCACCCTGATCAAGGCCACGCTGCGCACCAACTACTTCCAGCACGACGGCGACGGGCAGCCGCACGCGTACCTGTCGATGAAGTTCGACCCGCAGGCCATCCCCGACCTGCCCGCACCCCGCCCGGCGTACGAGATCTGGGTGTACTCGCCGCGGGTGGAGGGCGTGCACCTGCGCTTCGGGAAGGTGGCGCGCGGCGGCCTGCGCTGGTCGGACCGGCGCGAGGACTTCCGCACCGAGGTCCTGGGCCTGGTCAAGGCGCAGATGGTCAAGAACACCGTGATCGTGCCGGTCGGCGCCAAGGGCGGGTTCGTCGGCAAGCGGCTGCCGGACCCGGCGGTCAACCGGGACGCCTGGCTGGCCGAGGGCATCGCCTGCTACCGGACGTTCATCTCCGGCCTGCTCGACATCACCGACAACCTGGTGGGCGGCACCGTCGTCCCGCCGCACGACGTGGTGCGGCACGACGGCGACGACTCCTACCTGGTGGTGGCGGCCGACAAGGGCACCGCGACCTTCTCGGACATCGCCAACGAGGTCGCGAACTCCTACGGCTTCTGGCTCGGCGACGCGTTCGCCTCCGGCGGTTCGGTCGGCTACGACCACAAGAAGATGGCGATCACCTCCAGCGGCGCGTGGGAGTCGGTCAAGCGGCACTTCCGCGAGATGGGCCACAACACCCAGGAGGAGGACTTCACCGCCGTCGGTATCGGCGACATGTCCGGTGACGTCTTCGGCAACGGGATGCTGCTGTCGGAGCACATCCGGCTGGTCGCCGCCTTCGACCACCGGCACGTCTTCCTCGACCCGGACCCCGACCCGGCGGTCTCCTACGCCGAGCGGCGCCGGATGTTCGACCTGCCGCGCAGCAGCTGGGCCGACTACGACACCTCGCTGATCTCCACCGGCGGCGGGGTGTACCCGCGCAGCGCCAAGTCGATCCCGGTCACCGCGCAGGTCCGGCGGGCGCTGGGCATCGAGGGCAAGGTCACCAAGCTGACCCCGGCCGAGCTGATGAAGGCGATCCTCAAGGCGCCCGTCGACCTGCTGTGGAACGGCGGCATCGGCACCTACGTCAAGGCGTCCACCGAGTCGCACGCGGACGCCGGCGACAAGGCCAACGACGCGATCCGGGTGAACGGCGACGAGCTGCGCGTCAAGGTGGTCGGCGAGGGCGGCAACCTGGGCCTGACCCAGCTCGGCCGGATCGAGTTCGCCCGGGCCGGCGGCCGGATCAACACCGACGCGATCGACAACTCCGCCGGTGTGGACGCCTCCGACCACGAGGTGAACATCAAGATCCTGCTCAACTCGGTGGTCGCGGACGGCGACATGACCGTCAAGCAGCGCAACACCCTGCTCGCCGAGATGACCGACGAGGTGGGCGCGCTGGTCCTGCGCAACAACTACGCGCAGAACGTGGCCCTGGCCAACAGCATGGCCCAGGCCCCCAGCCTGCTCCACGCCCAGCAGCGCTTCATGCGCCGCCTGGTGCGGGACGGCAAGCTGGACCGGGCGCTGGAGTTCCTGCCCAGCGACCGGCAGATCCGCGAGCGGCTGGCCGCCGGAGCGGGCCTGACCCAGCCGGAGACCTCGGTGCTGCTGGCCTACACGAAGATCACCGCGGCCGAGGAGATCATCGCCACCGACCTGCCGGACGACCCGTACCTGCGCCGCCTGCTGCACGCGTACTTCCCGCGGGCGCTCAGCGAGCGGTTCGCCGCCCAGGTCGAGGGGCACGCGCTGAGCCGCGAGATCGTCACGACCGTCCTGGTCAACGACACGGTCAACACCGGCGGAACGACCTTCCTGCACCGCATGCGGGAGGAGACCGGCGCCTCCACCGCGGAGATCGTCCGGGCGCACAGCGCGGCCCGCGCGATCTTCAGCCTCGCCGAGATCTGGGACGAGGTGGAGTCGCTGGACAGCGTGGTGCCCGCGGCCGTGCAGACCCGGATCAGGCTGCACTCGCGGCGCCTGGTGGAGCGCGGCACCCGCTGGCTGCTCAACAACCGCCCGCAGCCGCTGCAGATCGCCGAGACCATCGACGCCTTCGGCGAGGGCGTGGCGTCGGTGTGGGCGCACCTGCCCAAGCTGCTGCGCGGCGCGGACCTGGAGTGGTACCAGGGCATCCACGACGAGCTGACGGACGCCGGGGTGCCCGAGGAACTCGCCAACCGGGTCGCGGGCTTCTCCTCGGCGTTCCCGGCGCTGGACATCGTGGCGATCGGGCACCGCACGGGCAAGGACCCGCTGGACGTCGCCGAGGTCTACTACGACCTCGCCGACCGGCTGGACATCACCCAGCTGCTGGACCGCATCATCGAGCTGCCGCGCACCGACCGCTGGCAGTCGATGGCCCGCGCCGCCATCCGCGAGGACCTGTTCGCCGCGCACGCCGCGCTGACCCAGGACGTGCTGGCGGTCGGGGACGGCGCCGCGACGCCCGAGCAGCGCTTCGGGATCTGGGAGGAGAACAACGCGGCCCTGCTGAGCCGGGCCCGGACGACGCTGGAGGAGATCAAGAACTCCGAGGCGTTCGACCTGGCGAACCTGTCGGTGGCGATGCGGACCATGCGCACGCTGCTGCGCCGACACGGCTGACCGGGCGGTTCTTCCGGTGGGGCGGCTCCAGGGCCGCCCCACCGGAACCGTCCGCCAGGTGATCCACAAGGTCGACGGACTCGGGCCGGCCGCCCGGACCCTGGGTGGGCGCCAGGACGCCCCTGCCGCGCGCCGCCCGACGGCTGCCCGGCCGTGGCGCCCTCAGCCGTGGCGTCCTCAGTCGTGGCGTCTCAGTCGCGGTGGACCGTCTCGCGGAGGAACCGCGTCAGCAGGCCGGTGACCTCGCCGGGCCGCTCCAGGTTCGGAAGATGGCCGGCCCAGGGCAGCTCCAGGTGGCGTGCGCCGGGGATCCGCCCAGGCAGGCGGGCGGCGGCCGCACGGAAGTCCGCCAGATCGTGCGCGCCCGACACGACCAGGCAGGGCGCCGTGATCCGCGTGAGGTCGACCTGGGGCCTGGCGGGGCCGAACTCCTCCGGTGCCGCCGACTGCGCCTCGAACGCGTGCCGCTGCATCCGGCGGACCTGCTCCCGGGTCTCGTCACCGGCTTCCGGACCGAGCCATGTCTCCACGTTCAGCTCGACGGCCCCCGCGAGGTCCCCGGCCCCGAGCAGCGCGTCCTCCCGCTCGGCGAAGGCCCGCAGCGCGGCGCCGGGGACCTGCCCGGGAATCGCCGGGCAGAGCAGTACCAGGGCCGTGGCCGCCTCGGGGCGGGCCGCGGCCACCTGCAGGGCCACCCGTCCGCCGTAGGAGGCGCCGACCAGCGCGGCTCGCTCGATGCCGAGGTGTTCCAGGAGGTCCGTGACGTCCGCGGCGTCGCCGTACGGGCGGTCGGCCACCGGCGAGTCGCCGAACCCCCGGAAGTCGCACCGGACCACCCGGTATCCGGCGTCGACCAGCACCGGCCATTGCGGGTCCCACATGCGCCGGTCGCACACCGAGGAATGCAGCAGCACCAGGGCGGGGCCGTCCCCTGACACGTCGTGAGAAAGAGTCATCCCGCCGACGGTAACGGGCCTCACGTCCCGCGGACACCGGATATCGGCGCCGGCCCGCGACGCGGGCGTCTCTGCGATCGTGAACCCGGCGAACCTGCCTTGACTCGCCCTGACCCGCCCTACCGCGTCCAGCCGGCGAGCCGGACGAGGCGTTCGCCGGTGCCGCCGGTCGCCACCACCGTGCCGTCGGCGGGTATGCGCTCGCCCGGGTTCAGCAGCACCCAGCGCACGTGGTAGCGGCGGGCGATCAGACGCTGCTCGCCGGGGGTGGTGTGCCGCCCGAAGTAGACGCGCACGTCGTGGGCGCGCCGGTCGCGGACGGCGGCGGAGAGCGACGGATCGGGCCAGGCTCCGGAGACCTCGAAGACACCGTAGGCGGGCAGCACATGGTCGGCGCGGTAGTCGTCGGTCAGGACGACGTCGCCGACCGCGAGGTGCCGGGCGGCCCAGCGGTAGCTCGGCCAGGTCACCAGGTGCTGGAAGCGCACCGGCGACGACGGCAGCTGCACGATCGCCCCGGTCTGCACCGCGGCGCCCGTACAGGCGGCC
Organism: Actinomycetota bacterium; assembly: GCA_048498775.1. Taxonomy (GTDB): domain Bacteria; phylum Actinomycetota; class Actinomycetes; order Streptomycetales; family Streptomycetaceae; genus JBEHXI01. The sequence continues at coordinate 14,577 of JBEHXI010000055.1, forward strand.
GCGGCGGCCACGGCCGCCAGGGCCCGGCGCGCCCGGGTCCACGGGCGGGGACGGGCCAGTTCCACGGCGAGCGCGAACTGCGGCGGGAACAGCAGCAGCCCGAAGATCCGGCCGTAGGTGTAGCGGCCGGAGAACCAGCCGTAGGCGGCGATCGCGATGTCCAGCGCGTACAGCACCACCAGCGGGTCGAGCCGGTGCCGCCGCCAGCGCGCGGCGAGCGCCGGCACGCCCACCAGGCTCAGTCCGTACCAGGTCAGCAGCCGCCGCCCGTAGAGCTGCTTGTGGAACCTGTCCACGGTGGTGTCGCCGACCAGCGAGAAGACGTCGTAGTACGGCCACAGCAGCACCACGGCCACCGCGACGGCCACCGTCAGCGCCCAGCGGCCGGCCACCCGCGCGTCCCAGCCGGACTGCCGGCCCAGCACGAGCGCGGCCACACCGGCGGCGGCGCCCACCGAGGTGATCGGGTGGATCAGCAGGATCAGCGCCATGAACACGCCGATCAGGGCGTGCCGCGGCAGGCCGGCGCGGTCCCTGGCGGCGCGCCCGGTCAGCGCCCAGGTGTGCAGGGTCAGCGCGATGGCGAACGTCGACGGGAAGGTCAGGTTGCGGGTCAGGGAGCCCGGGTTGAGGAAACCGCTCCAGGCGGCCGGCCTGACGCCCCACAACAGCATCATTCCGGCCAGCGCCAGCACCGGCACCCAGCGGCGCCGCCGCTCGGGCAGTTCCGCGCCGAGCACCCGGGCGAACGCGGCCACCCCGGTCAGCAGAAGCAGCAGGTTGACCGGACCCCAGGCCTTGAGCACCTGCCAGCCGGCCAGTCCGGTGGCCCGGGTGACCAGCCCGAGGGCGACGATCAGCGGCGAGTAGTACGGGCTGTCGTCACCCGGGAGCTCGACCAGCGGGTTGGCCGGATGCAGTGGGTCGGCGGCGATCCGGTCGATGGCGGAGGCGTGCTGGCCGAAGTCGGAGATGATGTTGTTGCGCCACGCCAGGACGTTCATCACGGCGAAGAAGACCGCGGCGATCAGCGTGTAGGGGCCGGGCCGCCAGGCCGGCAGGCGCCCGCTGGGCGGCACGGTGCCGTCCTCGTCGCGCGGTGCCCGCTGCCCCGTCTGTGTCGCCACGCCCGCCATGCGCCCTCCTGTCGTCAACGTCCCTTGACCTGGACCTCTGACTTAGACCTCGCGCGGGTTACCGGCAGGGGTCGGGAGGGTCGCCGGGAGCCGTCGGATGGCGGTCGGTTTGCGGCGGGGCGATCCGGAAAGGCGCCGTGAACGGCCTTTCCGGACCGCGGAGGACGCGGCGAAGGCCAACTGCGGCCCGGCTCGCGTCTGCTGAACCGTTTCTGCAGATTCGGCGCGCCAGGGCGTACGCCCGATAGGCGGCGTTAAACCCCCTTCGTCGTGTGACTCACGTCACCCCTAGGGGTTGTAGGCGGTCTGCGACTTGCGGAGAGGGGGTGGGTCCTGACTAGCGTCTTTGCGGTGACCACAGTCGACTCCCTGCCGATGGACGGACCCGCTCCCGAACCGCCGGTCACGGCGCCGACCGCCACGGCGCCCAGAGCCCGGCGGCAGCGCGATCCGTTCTTCGACAATGCGAAGTTCCTGCTGGTCGTGCTGGTCGTCATCGGCCACAACTGGTTCCCCCTGGTGGGGCACTCGCGCGTCGTCAAGGCCGCGTACATGGTGGTGTACGCGTTCCACATGCCGGCGTTCATCCTGCTCAGCGGCTACTTCTCGCGCAGCTTCGAGGCGCGTCCCGATCAGGTCCGCAAGCTGATCAAGACGGTCCTGGTGCCGTATCTGATCTTCGAGCTCTGCTATCTCGCGGTCCTCTCGTACACCGACGGCCACAAGATGACCTTCGACGTCACCTATCCGAGCTACCTGACGTGGTTCCTGATCGCGCTGTTCGTGTGGCGGCTGACCACTCCGGTGTGGCGCGCGGTGCCCTACCCGGTCGCGGTGTCCGTGGTCGTCTCGGTGGTGGCCGGCCTGATGAACGTCAGCCTGGCGTTCGCCCTCTCGCGGGTCCTCCAGTTCCTGCCCTGGTTCGTGGTGGGCCTGTACCTGCGGCCGGAGCACTTCCAGTGGCTGCGGCGGCGCGTGGTGCGCTGCTGGGCGGCCGCGGCGATGGTGGTGGCCGTCCCGGTGGCGTACCTGCTCGCGCCGCGCACGGACGTGGACTGGCTGTCCATGGAGTGGGGGGCGAGCGACCTGCACGCCGGGGCCTGGGAGTACGTCGCCATCCGCGGCGGGCTGTTCGCGGCGAGCGCGGTGCTGGTGTGCGCGGCGCTGGCGCTGGTCCCGCGGCGGAGCCTGTGGATCACCGCGCTGGGCACCATGACCATGTACCCGTACCTGCTGCACGGCATGATCGTGAAGTACGCGCAGGGCAAGGGCCTGTACGACCGGATCGCCGACACCGGGCCGATCGCGGTGGTGGGCCTGACGGCCGGGGCGGTGGCGCTGGCCTTCCTGCTGAGCACACCGCCGGTGCGGCTGGCCGCGCGCTGGGCGGTCGAGCCCCGGTTCCCCAGGCTGCGGCGACTGCCGCTGGTCGGGCGCTGAGGGGCCTTCAAGGGGCCTTCAAGGGGCCTTCGGAACGGCGAGAGGGGCGCGGCGGTGAGCCGCGCCCCTCTCGCGTGCGTGCGGACTTGCGTGCGGCCGGGTGGGCGGCCGTCCACCCGGCCGGGTGGACGGTCTACAGGGACGCGCTGTGCGGCTCCGGTATGGCGCTGCCCGAGCCGCCGGGGGCGGGCGCCGGGGTACGCCGCTCGAGGGGGACGATCTCCGGGCGCGGCACGCCGTCGCGGGGCTCCTCGCCCAGGAACAGATGGCGCACCACCCGCTCGGCGGCGTGCCCGTCGTCGTACGGGCAGAAGCGGGCGCGGAAGGCGGCGCGCCGCTCGGCGGCCTCGGCACCGCACCAGGCGCCGCTGGTGAAGACCCGGGCCAGCTCCTCCTGGTCGCGGGCGACGGCACCGGGCGGCTCCGCGGTGATGTCGAAGTACGTGCCGCGGGTGGCCCGGTAGACCTCCCAGTCGTCGGCGAGGATCACGATCGGGCGGTCCAGGTTGGCGTAGTCGAACATCACCGACGAGTAGTCGGTCAGCAGCGCGTCGGACGCGAGGGCGAGCTCCTCGACCGACGGGTGCCCGCTGACGTCGATGACCTGCGCGAATCCCTCGCCGGGGCCGGTTGTCGGTGCCGGGGTGTAGAAGTAGTGCGAGCGGATCAGCAGGGTGAAGCGCGGCCCCAGCGCGCGCGCCAGGCGGTCGACGTCCAGCAGCGGGGCGTCCGAGCGCAGGTAGTCGCGGTGGGTGGGCGCGTAGAGCACGGCGGTGGTGCCGGGGGCCAGACCGAGGGAGGTGCGGATGCGGGCCACGTCGTCGGCGGTGGCGCGGTGGAAGACGTCGTTGCGGGGATAGCCGTACTCGAGCGTGGTGTAGTTCGACGGGTAGGCGCGTTCCCAGGCGATGGTGGAGTGGCGGTTGGCGGTCAGCGAGTAGTCCCAGCGGTCCACGTGGGACATCAGCCGCTCCAGGTCGACGCCGGCCATCGCGGCCGGGTGGCCGACCAGGTCGGCGCCCATGCACTTGAGCGGGGTGCCGTGGTGGGTCTGCAGGTGGATCTGCCCGCGGCGCTTGACCAGCCGGTGGGTGAAGTTGACGTTGTTGACGAAGTACTTGGCGCGGGCCAGCGCGGTCCAGAACTCCGCGGAGCCGGGGTGCAGGCGGCGCACGCCCGGCGGCAGGGTGTGCGCGTACTCGGGGGTGGTGATCCAGGCGGTGCGGATGTGCGGCGCGAGTTCGCGGACCGCGGCCTCGATGGCGGCCGGGTTGCAGGAGTAGCCGCGGTTCCAGTAGGCGGAGAAGACGGCCAGGTTCGGGTCGATCCGGCGGCGCAGCTGGACGCGGTAGTGGGCCTGCATCGCCGCGGCGCGCAGCTTCTTGCGGACGGTCCGGGCGCGCGTGGTCAGCACGCGGCGCAGCCCCTCGGCCTTGCGCAGCACCTGGAAGGTGCGCCGGGCGCCCAGGGCGAACAGCCGGTAGCGCACGCCCTGGCGGCCCCGGGCGACGCCGGCGCGGCCGGGCGGCTGGTGGCGGCGGTACTGCTCGCGGCAGCGCCGGAAGAACTCGGCGCGCGCCGAGCGGGGCACCCGTCCCGGGGTGCTGTAGATCGTCCCGAGGTGGTCCAGCATCCGCTGGAAGAGCACCGGCCGCCATTCGGCCAGCTCCGGGCGCGCGTCGATGAAGGCGAACACCCGGTCGTACTGGTCGAAGATGTCGAAGTGGCGGCGGCTGACGGTGCCGAGGATGTTGCCGCGGCGGCGCTGCCGGTAGTGCAGGCAGACCCGGTCCAGCACCGCGATCGACCCGGCGGCCAGCAGCGTCGGATACGACCAGGGGGTGTCCTCGTAGTAGCCGGGCGGGAAGGTCAGGCCCAGGCCGGTGATGAAGTCGCGCCGGTACGCCTTGTTGCAGGCGATCATCAGCAGCCGCAGCAGCTCCGGCCGGTCGTGCAGGGTGAAGACCCGCGGGTCCTCCTCCCGGAGCAGATGTGCCAGCTGGTTGCGGATCGCCTCGCCGGTGAAGAAGGTGCGGTCGTAGTCGTAGATCAGCAGGTCCGGATCGCCGGTCGCGTCGATGCGGTGGGCGATGGCCCGCAGCGAGCCGGGGGCCAGGGTGTCGTCGCTGTCCAGGAAGATCAGGTAGTCGCCGGTGGCCCGGGCCATCCCGGCGTTGCGGGCGCCGCCGAGGCCGGCGTTCTCCGGCAGGTGGAGGGCGATGATCCGTGGGTCACGTGCGGCGAACTCGTCGATGATCTGCCCGGAGGCGTCGGGGGACCGGTCGTCGACGGCGATGATCTCGAAGTCGGCGTAGTCCTGCGACAGCACGGAGTCCAGGCACTCGGCCAGATACGCCTGGACCTGGTACGCGGGAACGATGACGCTGAACCGTGGCAAGGGCACTTCCTGGGGTCGACGTGTCCGGCCCGCGGGCGGCCGGCGCGCGGCGCCTCCCCGGCGGGCGATGGGGGTGTCGGGCGGGCCGCCGGGTCGGCGCCCGCCCGTGGTCGAGCGTAGTCTTACCGGTCAAGCCGACCGGTGTCACTTCACGGCACCCGCCATGACCCCGGAGACGAACTGGCGCTGGAAGGCGAAGAAGACCACCAGCGGGATCACCATGGACACGAAGGCGCCCGGTGCCAGGACGTCGATGTTGTTGCCGAACTGCCGCACCTGCTCCTGAAGCGCGACGGTGATCGGCGCCGCGTCGCTGTTGGCGAAGATCAGCGCCACCAGCATGTCGTTCCACACCCACAGGAACTGGAAGATCCCCAGCGAGGCGATCGCCGGGCCGCCCAGCGGCATGACCACGGTGGTGAAGATCCGGATCTCCCCGGCGCCGTCCAGCCGGGCGGCCTCCAGCAGCTCGCGCGGGATCTCCGCGAAGAAGTTGCGCAGCAGGAAGATCGCGAAGGGCAGGCCGAACGCGGTGTGGAACAGCACCACCCCGCTGATCTGCCCGAAGATCCCGATCCGGCCGAAGAGCTGCGCGACCGGGATCAGCGCGATCTGGACGGGCACCACCAGCAGGCCGACCACGGTCAGGAACCACCAGTCCCGGCCGCGGAAGTCCATCCAGGCGAACGCGTAGCCGGCCAGCGACCCGATCACCACCACCAGGACGGTGGTGGGCACGGTGATGTAGACGCTGTTGAGCAGCGACGAGGTGATCGCGTCGTTGCTCAGCAGCGCCCGGTAGTTGGCGAGCGTCAGCTGGGACGGCTCGGTGAACACCCGCCACCAGCCGGACGCGGCGATGTCGGAACTGCCGCGCAGCGACGACAGCAGCAGCCCGATGGTGGGCATCAGCCAGAACAGCGCGATCACCAGCAGGGCGACGCGCATCACACCGCCGCCCGCCCGGCTCGCCAGCCGGGCGGCGAGCGAGGGGCCGGGACGCGTCGGCGGGGCGGCGGACAGGGGTGCGGCGGATGCCGCGTCCAGGCTGGTCACCGGCGTCCCTCCCGTCGGATCCGGCGGATGTTGAAGGCCATCACGGGCAGCACCAGCAGCAGCAGGAGCACGCCGATGGCGCTGCCGAGCCCCTGGTTGTTGCCGCCGCCGAACGACGACAGATACAGCTGGAGGGCCAGGACCATGGCGTCGTTCTGCGTGGCGCCCGGGGCGATGATGTAGACCAGGTCGAAGATCTTCAGGACGTTGATCATCAGGGTGACGAGGACCACCACCAGCACCGGAGCCAGCAGCGGCACGGTGATCCGGCGGAAGACCTGCCACTCGTTGGCGCCGTCCACCCGGGCGGCCTCCATCAGCTCACGCGGCACCCCGGCCAGCCCGGCGGCGATCAGCACCATCGCGAAACCGGCCCACATCCATACATACGCCCCGATGATGGACGGGGTGACGAGCGTCGGGCCGAGCCAGTCGACGCCCTCGTACGTGGCCTTGAAGTTGGACGCGGGCAGCCGCAGCCGGGCGCCGTCGGCCGCCGCCGGGAGCGTGAACGTGCCGTCCGCGGCGGTCGTCGCGGAGGCGACGACCCGGCCGTCGCGCACCGCCTGCACGGTGACGCCGCGCAGCGCCTTCTCGTTGGGGTCGATCGCTCCGGGCCGTCCGCCGCCGCCGGGGGCGAAGTCCAGCCAGACCGTGCCGCGGACGCCCGCACCGGGCGGCGGCGCCTTGGCCTGGCCGGTTCCGGCGGGCAGCGCGGTCGGCGGCAGGCCGACCAGCGGCAGCAGCGCCGGGCTGCCGACGCGCGCCGGCGCGGTGGTGGTGAACCCGCCGCCCCCCGAGGGCGCCAGGGCGCTGCCGGGCCGCGGGCGCGCCCCCGGATACGCCGAGGAACTGCTGAAGGTGTCGTGGATGCCGACGACCACGGCGTTGGCGATGCCCTGGCCCGGGTCCTGCTGGTACACCAGCCGGAAGATGATCCCCGAGGCGAGCATCGAGATCGCCATCGGCATGAAGACGACCAGCTTGAACGCCGTTCCCCAGCGCACCCGTTCGGTCAGCACCGCGAAGATCAGGCCCAGGGCGGTGGCCACCGAGGGGGCGACCACCACCCAGATGGCGTTGTTCCGCACGGCGGTCAGCGTCTGGGAGTCGGAGAAGACCTCCCCGTAGTTGCGCAGGCCGACCAAGTGCGAGCCCTGGGCGTCGAAGAGGCTGCGCACCACCGAGTACCCGATCGGATACACCACCAGCGCCCCGAGCAGGACGAGCGCGGGCAGCAGGAACAGCGCCGCCACCCAGGCGCGGGTGCCGGTGACGCCCCGCCGGGCCCGCACCGGCGCGACCGGGGGAGTGGCGGGGCCGGACGCGGTGCCCGTGGCGACAGATGCTGACGTCCCTGAGACCTCTGGCATCCCTGACATCCCCGACATCCCCGGTCAGCCGTTCCCGTACGCCCTGGCGGCATCCGCCTCCAGCTTCTGCTGGGCACCCGCCACGTTCGAGGGGTTGGCCAGGAAGTCCTGGAGGTCCTTCCACTCGCCCTCGCCCTTGGTGCCGCCGAACGCGGCGGGCGACTGGTCGGACATGTCGAAGCGGAACGAGTCGCCCGCCCCGATCAGGGCCTTGGCGATGGTGCGGGTGGTCTCGTCCGGATAGACCGACAGGGCAAGCGACTTGTCCGGGGAGAGGAAGCCCCCCGCCTGCGCCCAGATGCGGGCGGCGTCCGGCGAGGCGAGGAAGGTCATCAGGGCCTGGGCGCCCGGGTTGTCCTTCAGCAGGACGGCGGTGTCGGCGCCGACGACGACCGGCGGAGTGGCGCCGACCGCCGGGAACGGGAAGACCTTCGCGTCCGCGCCCACCTTCGCCTTGGTGTTGGCCTCGATGAACCCGGCGACGAAGTCGCCCTCGTAGACCATGGCCGCGCCCGGCGGGTTGCCGGTGAAGGTCTGGGTGACGGACTTGGGGAAGTCGGTCTGCAGGGCGCCGCGGTGACCGCCGGCGAGCAACTGGTCCTTGCCGAACAGCTGGCCCAGGGTCTGGAGCGCCTTGGCGACGGACGGGTCGGTCCACTTGAGGGTGTGCTGGGCGAGCTTGTCGTACGCGGCCGGTCCGGCCTGGCTGAGATAGATGTTCTCGAACCAGTCGGTCAGCGGCCAGCCGTCCGCGCCGCCCACCGAGACCGGCGGGGTGCCGGAGTCGGAGATCGTCTGCGCCGTCTTGAGGAAGTCCGCCCAGGTGGTGGGCGGGGAGGAGATCCCGGCGTTCTGGAAGGCGGCGGTGTTGTACCAGATCAGGGACTTGTTCGCGGCCTTGAACGGCACCCCGTACTGCTTGCCCTGGTAGGCGCCGAGATCCCGCCAGCCCTTGGAGTAGTTGGCGTTCAGCTGCGCCTGGACGGCGCTGTCGACCGGCTTGATCCAGCCTTTCTGCGCGAACTGCCGCAGCACGCCGGGCTGGGCGAGCAGGGCGACGTCCGGCGGCTGACCGCCCTCGATCTTGGTGCCGAGGAACGTCGAGGCGCTGTCACCGGTCGGGGTGTACGACACGGTGGCGCCGGTGCGGCGCTCGAACTCCTTGAGGATCTTCTCGCCGTTCTGCTGCTCGGGTCCGGTCCACACCGCGGCGAGCTCCAGGTGCTGTCCGTGCAGATCGGGCAGCTTGACGGTGGACTGGGTGGAGCCGGGACTGCCGCCGGGGTTCGAACCGCCCGAGCCGGAGCCCGAACCGCTGCAGCCGGCCGCCCCGACCGCCAGCGCGGCCACCGCGGTCGTGGCCAGTGCCGCACGGATCCCGACCATCCCGCCGATCCCGCCGAATCTGCGCATCTGCCATCCCTCCCGTGAGTGGCGACAGTCCTACGCCGCACCATGGCGTGCGGCAAGGGAGTCGGCGGGAGCGGGGTGCCGATCGTGACCATGATGTGATTCGGCGTCAAACCTCCTTCTTTCGGCCGTTGTTGGGACGATCAAGGACGGCCGGGACGGATCCGGGGGCTCCGCCGCCGTTGAGCACCGGCTCCCGGAAAGGGCGGCACGCGCCGGAGCGGCCAGGCCCCCGGAAATGGCGCCACCGCGCCGGAGGGGTCAGGCCAGTGGGGGAGGCGGTTCCGCGCCGGAGGACTCGGCGGCCCGTTGCAACGCGCTGGCCAGCAGGGCGAGATCGGTCGGGCCGTTGCCGAGCTCACGCAGGGGCCGCCGGGTCGGCGGGTCCCCCATCCGCTCCCACTCCACCGGCACGACGGTGGGCCGCAGCGTCGCGGTGCGCGGGATCCGGCCGCTGACCCGGCCCACCTGGAACGGCGTGACCGCGCCGTCCGGGCGGCGCAGATAGCCGCGGCCCGGCACCGACTCGTCCAGCGCCGCCGGATCCTCCACGTGCACCAGCAGCGCGGCCGACTCCAGGTCCGCGGTGCGCAGCGCCACCCGCAGCCGGGAGCGGTCGTCGGCCTCGGTGCCCGCGGTGCGCTCCGGGCGGCCCGTCGCCGTCACCAGGTGGACGCCCAGCCGCGCGCCCGCCCGGGCGACCGCCTCCACGGCCCGCACCACCGAACCGGCGGCCGGGCGGCCCGGGCTGCCCAGCGCGGGGGCGGTCAGCGCGTCCAGGTCGTCGACCACGACCACCAGCCGGGGCAGCGGTTCGCCGGCGCGGGTCTGCACCTTCAGCGAGCCCTGCGCGGACGGCAGGCGCCGCTCGGCGGGCCCCTCCCGGCCGCTCAGGCCGCCGTGCGCGCCCGCCTGTCTGGGCACCGACAACTGCTGGGCCAGCCGCCGCTCGGCGTGCCAGGCGTCGAAGGACGTGCCGGCCAGCAGCTCTTCACGGCGCTTGAGTTCGGCGTTCAGCGCCTGGGCGACCTCCCGCATCCGCGTCGGGTCGCCGGCCGCCAGATAGGTGGTGACGTGCGGCAGGTCCGTGCAGATCCGCAGGCCCTCGCCGCGCTCCGGCGCGCCGTCGATCAGCACCAGGGCCAGGCGGTCGGGGCGGGCGGCGGCGGCCAGCGCGGCGGCCAGCGACCGCAGCAGCTCCGTCTTGCCGGAGCCGGCCGCGCCGCCGACCAGCAGGTGCGGCCCCTCGGCGGCCAGGTCAGCGGAGAGCGGACCCTCCGGGCCGACGCCGAGCACGGCCCGCGGCACGTCCGCCTCCTGCGCCCAGCGCGCCGTGATCTTCGACGGGGTGGCCAGGGCGAGGTCCAGCGCGTCCAGCAGCCGGGCGGTGGGTGGCAGGGCGTTGCGGGTGCGCCGCCCGCCGCCGTCGGCCTCCCGCAGGGGGGCCAGCGCCCGGGCGAACCGCTCGGCCCAGGCGGCGGACACCGCGTCCACGGCGGCCTGCTCGGGGCCCTCCGGGGTGACGGCCAGCAGCGTGGCCACCTCGCCGGTCAGCCGGGCGACCGTGCCGCACTCGGCGGCCAGCCGGTCGGCGGACTCCGCCAGGCAGATCAGGTGTATCCCGACCGAGGGCCCGGCGACGGCCAGCCGGGCCACCGTCTCCCGCAGCCCGGCCGAGCCCGGATCGCCGTCGACCACGACCACCGTGTACGGCCCGTGCCGCTCGGCCGCCGCGGCCTCGGCGGCCGCCCGGTCCGCGGCGGGCCAGCCCGGGCCCAGCGGCCCGTCCTCGCACCGTCTGGCCAGTTCGGCGGTGCGCGCCTCGGCCTGGTCCCGGTCGAACGCCAGCAGCAGGCGGCACTCCTGGCCGTGCGCCGGGCGCAGTTGGGGCAGCCAGTTCAGCCACGACCACTCCTCGACCCGCTGCTCGGCGGGGCGTGCGCGGTCGGCGGAGATCAGCACCAGCTCCAGGCAGCCGGGGGCGTGCAGCGCGGCCAGCTGGGCGATCACCGACCGGGCCAGCCCGCTCAGCCGCGGCCGGGGCCCGGTCAGTCCCAGGCAACCGGCCCGGCGCAGGTCGGCGGTGACCGGGACGGCGGGCAGTATGCCGTCCTCGCGGGCCACGTCGGCGGTGCCGAGCCGGACGGTCAGGGCCTGCGGATGGCCGGGGCCGCGTTCCCACAGGCGGGGGCCGGGGCCGAGCGCGGTCACCAGCACCGCGGCCGGGTCGGGGTACCGCTCGCGCAGCGCCTCGGCCTCGGCGGCCAGCCGGGCCAGGGCGTCGTCGTCCGCACCGGAGCGGCCCCCGGGGCGTCCGGCCGTGATCCGCCGTGCCCAGGCTCCTATCGCCCCGGACAGCCCGCCGCGGGCCGCCGCGGCCTCGGCCGCCGTCGACTCGGAGCCGGACCGCGCACCGAGGGCACCGGCACGTCCGGCCAGCGTGGGCGCCTCGGCGCCGGGTCCGCCGGAACCGCCCGGCCCGCCGGAAGCGCCGGGCCCGCCGCGGACCGGCAGGGTGGGCGCGGTGCCCAGGGCCTCGGTGGTCCGCGGGGACAGCGCGCCGCCGCGTCCGGCCGGCCCGGGACCGGTGTGGAGGAGGGACACCTTCAGATGGCCCTCGGAGTCCGGCACGACCGGCGGGCTGAGCGGCGGGGGCGGGGTGTCCGCGTCCCCCGGGGCGCGGTCCTGGGTCTCCAGGCGCAGCGTGGACTCCCCGATGCGCAGCAGGGAGCCGGGCAGCAGCGGCATGGGGCGCTCGCCCACCGGCCGGCCGTCGATGGTGGTGCCGTTGGTGGAGCCCAGGTCGGCGACGTGGACCTCGGGCCCGTGCGCGCCGACGCTCACCGTGACGGCGCAGTGCAGCCGTGAGACGTCCGGATCGTCCAGCGGGACGTCGGCGTCGGCCGAGCGCCCTATGCGCACCTGGCCGCCGTGCAGCAGGTGGACCCCGCCCGCGTCCGGGCCGCCGATCACGTGCAGCCGGGCCGGAATGGCCGGATCGAGATGGGCGGGCCGGTCCGGATCGGGGTGTTCGTGGTCGGACGCGGCGTGCAGCGACAGCACCGCGCCGTCCACCAGGGGCGGCACGCCGAGCAGCGCGGTGCGCGGGTCCAGGCGCCGGGCGCCCGCGTAGAGCGCCACCGCGGGGCCGGAGGAACGCGCGGGCTGCCCGGAGGCGACACTCGCCGCCAGGGCGCCGGCCACCGCGCCGAGCGCCGTTCCCGCCGGGGCGGTGACGAGCACGTCGCAGGCTCGGCCGCCGCGCGGCCCGAGGACGGTCAGCCGGATCTGCATCGTCGTCCGCGTCCCTTCTCCGGGGGATGCCCGGCCGGGGAGCCGTCGCCCCCAACCGCGTTGTACCGGAGGCATCCTCGCATCCGCCACTGACAGCGCGCGCCCGGAGTCCCCGTGAATGATCTTGACTGATCCGCGATGAACGGAATCCGGACGGGATCCGTCGTCTTCGGTCGAGGGGAGCTGTGCGCCCGTGGGCAACCGCGGATCCGCCCGCGGCGTCCTTCCCTCGGGTGCCGCCCGGACGGCCCGGCCGCGCCGCGTGGCCCGGGCCGGGTCCGGCACCCGGCATTACAGTGGGTCGGACGGGCGCCGGCCCGCGACGACCAGCGGACCGGATCCGGACCAGCCGGATCACGGCCGGACCCCGACCAGAGCAGACCTCGACCAGAGCAGACCAGACCACACCCCGACCAGAGCAGACCAGACCAGACCACCACCACGACCTGGGAGCGCATGACGTGCGGCCGGTAGGCAGCAAATACCTCCTCGAGGAGCCCATCGGGCGCGGTGCCACGGGCACCGTGTGGCGGGGCCGGGTCCGGGAGGCCGTCGATCCGGCGGAGGGCGCGTCGTCGCAGCCCGGCGAGGTCGTCGCGATCAAGGTGCTCAAGGAGGAGCTGGCCGGCGACCCCGACGTCGTCATGCGCTTCCTGCGGGAGCGCTCGGTGCTGCTCCGGCTCACCCACCCCAACATCGTGCGGCTGCGCGACCTGGTGGTGGAGGGCGAGCTGCTTGCGCTGGTCATGGACATGGTCAACGGCCCGGATCTCCACCGCTATGTGCGCGAGAACGGGCCGTTCAGCCCGATGGGCGCGGCCCTGCTGACCGCCGGGATCGCCGACGCGCTGGCCGCCAGCCACGCCCAGGGCGTCGTCCACCGCGACCTGAAGCCCGCCAACGTGCTCCTGGCCACCAGCTTCGACGGCTCCCGGATGCACCCGATGCTGACCGATTTCGGCATCGCCCGGTTGGCGGACTCGCCCGGCGTGACCCGGACGCACGAGTTCGTCGGCACGCCCGCGTACGTGGCGCCGGAGTCCGCCGAGGGCCGCCCGCAGACCTCCGCGGTCGACATCTACGGCGCCGGCATCCTGATGTACGAGCTGGTCACCGGCAAGCCGCCGTTCCGCGGCGAGGGCGCGCTCGAGGTGCTCCAGCAGCACCTGAGCGCGGAGCCGCGGCGGCCGTCCACCGTCCCCGAGCCGCTGTGGACCGTCATCGAGCGCTGCCTGCGCAAGGATCCCGCCGAGCGGCCCGGCGCGGAGAGCCTGGCCCGCGCCCTGCGGGTGGTCGGCAACGGCATCGGCGTCCACGCCACCCCGGCCGCCGCGGAGGCGGCGCTGGGCGTGGCCGCGTTGCTGGCGCCGGACCGCGAGCCGGCCAGAGTGCCGGGCACCGGCGTCGCCGGCGGTGCCGGGCCGATGGGCGGGTTCGGCGGGGCCGACCCCACCCAGGTGCTCCCCGGCGGCAGCCGCCCCCCGTACGACGGGACCGACCCGAACGCGGCGACCAGCGTGCTGCCGCACTCCGCGCCCGCCCCGGGCCCGGACCGCACCCGGATGATGCCCCCGATGCCGGGCGGCGCCCCCGCCGCGGACGGCGGGCAGGGCGCGCACCCCTGGCAGACCCAGCTCGACGCGGCCCGGCACCGCAACGAGCAGACCGAGCTGCAGTTCCTCGACCCCAGCCAGGACCCGCTGCGGCACCGCCCGCGCCGCCAGACGCCGGAGCACCAGCAGTACCAGCAGCCCCAGCAGTACCAGCAGCCGCAGCAGCCCCGGTCCTACGGCGCGCCGCAGCGCTCGCCGCAGCGGCAGCAGCCGCGCCGCGCCGAGCCGCGCTACGAGCCGGAGCCCCGGCGCTACGAGCCCGAGCCGCGCCCCCGGCGTGAGCCGCGCCCGCGCAGCCGGATGCGCATCCCCGGCCTGGGCTGCCTGAAGGGCTGTCTGTTCATGGTGTTCATCCTGGTGGTGATCTCGGTGCTGGTCTGGAACTTCACCCCGCTGCCGCAGTGGATCGCCCAGGGCCAGACCTGGTACCAGATGGTCTCCGGGTGGGTCACCTCCGCCTGGCACTGGGTCAGCACCATCGGCAAGGCGACCGGCCAGTAACCACCCGGCCGCCCCCGGAAGGACCAATTCCGCAGAGGGCGCGGCTTTCTGACGGGGTGCCGGACACGCCGCCGGGCAGGCCATCCTGGTGATTTGTCGACTTCCGGAGGGTGATTTCTTCCGCAGATGCCGCACTCACCGCCGACTGGTTCCCCCAAGGGCCCGTCCTCCGCGTAGTTTTGTCGCCAACAGGTCGCCAGCGGGTCGCCATCAGGTCGCCACGGGACCGTCGAAGCGCCGGAGGGCGCGGCAGGACGTCGGTTGAGTCGGATGAGTCGGAGCAGCAGCCTTGGCACGCAAGATCGGCAGCCGGTACACCGCCCAGCAGGTCCTGGGGCGTGGTTCCGCGGGCACGGTGTGGCTGGGTGAGGGGCCGGAGGGCCCGGTCGCCATCAAGCTGCTGCGCGAGGACCTCGCCTCCGACCAGGACCTGGTGGGCCGGTTCGTCCAGGAGCGGACCGCGCTGCTCTCCCTGGACCACCCGCACATCGTCGGCATCCGCGACCTGGTCGTCGACGGCAGCGACCTCGCCCTGGTGATGGACCTGGTGCGCGGCTCCGACCTGCGCTCCCGGCTGGAGCGCGAGCGCCGCTTCGCACCCGAGGCCGCGGTCGCCATCGCCGCCGACGTGGCCGGCGCGCTGGCCGCCGCGCACGCCGCCGGCGTCGTCCACCGCGACGTCAAGCCGGAGAACGTCCTGCTGGACGCCGCGGCCCCGCCCGGCCCCGGCGGCGCGCCGCCCGCCCTGCTGACCGACTTCGGCATCGCCCGCCTGGTCGACGCGCCCCGCCGCACCCGGGCGACCCGCATCATCGGCACCCCCGACTACCTCGCCCCGGAGATCATCGAGGGCCTGCCGCCGCGCGCCAGCGTGGACATCTACGCCCTCGCCACCGTCCTGTACGAGCTGCTGGCCGGCTTCACCCCGTTCGGCGGCGGCCACCCCGGCGCCGTGCTGCGCCGCCATGTCACCGAGACCGTCGTGCCGCTGCCCGGCGTCCCCGAGGCGCTGTGGCAGGTCCTCGCCCAGTGCCTGGCCAAGGCGCCCGCCTCCCGGCTGACCGCCGGCGAGCTCGCCGAGCGCCTGCACGGACTCCTCCCGGCACTGGCCGGGCTCCCGCCGCTGGAGATCGCCGCACCGGACGGCGACGCGGCCGACGAGCATGCCGAAGAGCACGGCGCGCACGACGAGCACCCGGAGCCGGCGGCGCCCGATCCCGGCCCCGCCGGCGGCACCCGGCGCGGCGCGGTGCCGCTGGTGCGCGGCTCGGCGCCCGACTCCAGCCGCGCCACGCACACCAGCATCAAGCTGCCGACCGCCGACGAACTGGCCGCCTACCCGCACCGCGGCAGCGGCCCCCGCCACCGCGCGACCACCCCCGACGTGCTGCGCAGACGCCGGATCAAGCTGGCCGCGGCGGCGGCAGCGGCCGCCGTGGCGGCCGGGCTCGGCGGCTGGGCCATCGCCTCCACCGGCGACGACGCCAAGGCCAACACCCGCGAGGACACCCCGCCCGCCGGCACCACCCACAGCACCACGCCCACCGCGCCGACCGCGGGCGCCCCCTCCCCGCAGGGCAGCGCCGGCACCCCCGCCGCGCTTCCGCACTGGTCGGCCTTCCACGACGCCCCGCGGGCCGGGACGGCGCTGGCCGGCGGCCCCCGGGCCATCGCGGTGTCCGGCACCACGTACGTCTTCGCGCGCGGCGCCGACCACAACGTCTGGTACCTGACCAGGGACGCCGCCAGCGGCCGCTACGGCGCCTGGCAGCGTCTTTCGGGGATACACGTCGCCGACGACCCGGCGGTGGTCTCGGCCCGGCGCGGGCAGCTCGACCTGTTCGCGCTGGGCACCGACGGGCTGCTCTACCGCAGGACCATGACCGGCGGCCTGTGGGGCCAGTGGTACCAGGTGGACGAGCGGACCAGGTTCGACGCGGCCCCGGCCGCCGCCTCGTCCGAGCCCGGCCGCATCGACCTCGTCGGCCGGACCGGCGGCGACCTGATCACCGCCTCGCTGGTCGGCGACCGGTGGAACGCCTGGGCCCTGGTGCCCACCGCGGGCCGCATCGCCGCGGCGCCCGGCCTGGTCTCGCGCGCCCGGGGCACCCTGGACGCCTTCGTGGTGCGCCAGGCCGACGGGGCGGTGCTGCGGCTGCCGTTCGCGGACGGCGCCTGGCGGCCCTCCGAGGTCGTCGGACGTCTGGACGCCACCGGCCGCCCGGAGCCCGCGCTGCACGCCGGGAGCCTGTACCTGTTCGCGCCCTCCGACGGCGGCGCGCTCACCGAGGCCGTCGCCCCGCAGGGCCCCGGCGAGTGGGCGGTGGCAGCGCTGGCCGCCCCCGCCGGCGCCGGCTCCGCCCCGGGCGCGGCCGACTCCGGAGCGGGCCTGGAACTGTGGGTGCGCACCCCGTCCGGCGGCCTGGCCCGGGCCACCGCCTGAGCGGGCCGCCCCCGGGCAGGAGTGCGGGAAGGGTCCGCCGCGTACCCGGTACGCTGGGTGCGTGGCAATCCTCGACGCATCCGAAGAGCTGAAGTCCCTCTCCTCCACCATGGAGTCCATCGAGGCCGTTCTCGACCTGGACCGGATGAGGGCCGACATCGCCGTGCTCGAGGAGCAGGCGGCGGCCCCCTCCCTGTGGGATGACCCGGAGAAGGCGCAGCAGATCACCAGCCGCCTGTCGTACCTGCAGGGCGAGCTGCGCAAGACGGAGGCGCTGCGCTCCCGCATCGAGGACCTCGAGGTGCTCTTCGAGCTGGCCGAGGCGGAGGACGACGCCGACACCCGCGCGGAGGCGGAGGCCGAGCTGGCCACCGTGCGCAAGGCCGTGGACGAGATGGAGGTCCGCACCCTGCTCTCCGGCGAGTACGACGCGCGCGAGGCCCTGGTCAGCGTCCGCGCCGAGGCCGGTGGCGTGGACGCCGCCGACTTCGCCGAGCAGCTCCAGCGCATGTACCTGCGCTGGGCCGAGCGCCACGGGTACCCGACGGAGATCCTGGAGACCTCGTACGCGGAGGAGGCCGGGATCAAGTCCACCACCTTCGCGGTGCACGTGCCGTACGCGTACGGCACGCTCTCCGTCGAGCAGGGCACCCACCGCCTGGTGCGCATCTCCCCGTTCGACAACCAGGGGCGCCGCCAGACCTCCTTCGCCGGTGTCGAGGTGCTGCCGGTGGTGGAGAAGAGCGACCACGTCGACATCGACGAGTCCGAGCTGCGCATCGACGTCTACCGGTCCTCCGGCCCCGGCGGCCAGGGCGTCAACACCACCGACTCGGCGGTGCGCATCACCCACCTGCCGACCGGCATCGTGGTCTCCTGCCAGAACGAGCGCTCGCAGATCCAGAACCGCGCCTCGGCGATGAACGTCCTCCAGGCCAAGCTGCTGGAGCGCCGCCGCCAGGAGGAGCAGGCGAAGATGGACGCGCTCAAGGGCGAGGGCGGCGGCTCCTGGGGCAACCAGATGCGCTCCTACGTGCTGCACCCGTACCAGATGGTCAAGGACCTGCGCACCGAGTACGAGGTCGGCAACCCGCAGGCCGTCCTGGACGGCGACATCGACGGCTTCCTCGAGGCCGGCATCCGCTGGCGCAAGCAGCGCGAGAAGTAACCCCCAACTCCCCTTCCCGGCCCGCTTTTTATCACAGGCTTATACCCAACTGCCCGGCAGACCGTACCGATTAGGGCATTTGCGGCGAGAAAGCGCTTGACGGTGCTGTGAAAAGTGGGAAGGCTGGCGCGCGGCATGCGTATGACGGGGGCGCGAGTGGAAGGGGGGCGAGCTGACGGTGAGCCGCGCTCGTAGTGCCCCGCGGCCGCGACCCGGCGTAGCTGCCCCATAGTCGAATACAGCAGCTACTGGGGGTAGTTGGCATATGACCAAGCACAAGACAAGGGTGCGCATGGCGCGCATCGCGGCGGGGGCGGTGTTTGCAGCCGGCGCTTCGCTGACGGCCGTGGGCACCGCTCAGGCCGTCGGCCTGACCCCGGCCGGTACGG
>JBEHXI010000056.1:0-32583 GCA_048498775.1 Actinomycetota bacterium
CCGGAAGCTAAGCCTTTCAGCGCCGATGGTACTGCAGGGGGGACCCTGTGGGAGAGTAGGACGCCGCCGAACAATCTTTGACAGCCGTGGTCCCTTCCATTCGGAGGGGGCCACGGCTTTTTCGCGTTCACGACCCTCGCGGGGTCCTGTGAAATGAGAGTGGGATGGGAGTCGGAAGAATGCGGTATGACCTGGTCATCTTCGACAACGACGGTGTCCTTGTCGACAGCGAGCCGATCTCCAACCGGATCCTCGCCGCCTACCTCACCGAGCTCGGCCATCCGACCACCTACGAGGACTCGATCCGGGACTACATGGGCTCCGCCATGCACCGAATCCACGACCTCGTCCTGGAGCGGACCGGCCGGGTGCTCCCGGCCGGCTTCGACGACGAGTTCCACACGCGGGTCTTCGACGCGTTCCGGCGCGACCTGACGCCGGTGCCCGGTGTCGCGGCCGTCCTGGACCGGCTGGCGGCGGATCAGGTGCCGTACTGCGTGGCGTCCTCCGGGAGTCATGAGCGGATCCGGGTGGGCCTGGGCACCACGGGGTTGCTGGACCGTTTCGACGACAAGTGCATCTTCAGCTCCCAGGACGTGGGGCGTGGCAAGCCGGCGCCGGACCTGTTCCTGCACGCCGCGCGGGAGATGGGCGTGGAGCCGGCGCGGTGCGCGGTGGTCGAGGACAGCCCGCTGGGCGTCCAGGCGGCGCGGGCCGCGGGCATGGACGTCTTCGGGTTCACGGCGCTGACGCCGGCGGCCCGACTGGCCGGTGCCCTGGCCCGGTTCTCCGAGATGGGGCAGCTGATCGCGCTGCTCGGCAGAACCGAAACCGGCGAGTAACGTCCGGGCTCTCCCCAAGGGCCCCGGCGCCCCTTACGCTGCACGACCATGGCGCCCTCCTTTCCCGCCACGGCTCCCGGTGTTCCGGGCCCCCGGCGGTTGCGCAGCGGACGTGTCTCGCTGGCCGTGAGTTTCTTCGGGCAGGGCGTGGTGTTCGCGCTGCTGGTGACCCGGATCCCCGCCCTCCAGGACCAGTACGGCATCTCCGATGCCCTGCTGCCGGCCTTCCTGGCGGCTGTTCCGGTGCTCGCCGGGGCCGGCAGCGTCGGCACCGAGCAGGTCGTGCGGCGGGTGCGTCCCTCGGTGGTGCTGCGCTGGGCGCAGCCGCTGGCGGCCCTGGCGCTGCTGGCCGCCGGGTCCGGCACCGCGCTGTGGCAGTGCGCGGCCGCCCTGGCGGTGTTCGGCGTGACGGTGGGGGCGCTGGACGCGTCGATGAACATGCTGGGGGTGAGCCTCCAGCACGCGTACGGGCGCAGCATCATGCTGGGCTTCCACGCCGCGTACAGCCTGGGCGGGATCGCCGGGGCGTCGCTGGCCTGGCTGGGGGCGCACTGGCATCTGTCGCTGGCGGCCCTGTACGGCCCGTCGCTGGCCGTGCTGCTGCCGGTGGTGGTGGTCGCCGGGCACTGGTTCCTGGACCAGGGCACCGTCGCAGGCGAGTCCGCGGGGGAGCCGTCCGCCCTCTCGGTGGCGTTCCGGCCCCTGCTGCCGCTGTGCCTGGTGATGGCGTTCGCCTACATCGGCGACTCGACGGTCTCCAACTGGAGCGCCAAGTACCTGCGGGACATCCTGCACGGCTCCGAGCAGCTCTCGACCGTCCCGTACAACGTGTACATGGTCACCACGCTGCTCGGACGGGCCGTTGGGGACCTGGGGGTGCGGCGCTTCGGCGCGGCGGCGGTGGTGCGGTTCGGGACGGTGACGGCGGCCGCCGGGTTCGCCGTGGTGGCCGCGGCGCCGGACCCGTGGGTGGGGATGCTCGGGTTCACCCTGCTGGGCTTCGGGCTGTGCGTGATCGTCCCGCAGACGTTCGCGGCGGCGGGCCGGCTGTTCCCAGGCGCCTCCGACGCGGCGATCGCGCGCCTGAACGTCTTCAACTATGTGGGCTTCCTGGTGGGCTCGCCGCTGGTGGGGGCGCTGGGCGACGCCTGGAGCTACCGCTGGGCGATGCTCGTGCCGATGGTGCTGGTGCTGGCGACACTGCTCTACGCCCGATCATTCGGCGCCGGGGCGGAACGGTACGGTGTCGAGCATGAGCGGCCGCGGGCAGTTGATGTGGGATGACGCAGTAACGGGCTACGACTTCGGGCCCGGCCACCCGATGGATCCGGTGCGCCTGGCGCTGACCAGGTCGCTGGTGGAAGCCTTCGGGCTGACCAGGAAGCTGCCGGTGGTGGCGGCGCGGGCGGCGGGCGAGTCGACGCTGCGGCTGGTGCACCGGCCGGACTACATCGAGGCGGTGCGGCGGGCCTCGGCCGATCCGCAGTCGGCGGACGGCTCCTACGGCCTGGGCACCGAGGACGATCCGGCGTTCGCGGGGATGCACGAGGTGTCGTCGCTGATCGCCGGGCAGTCGGTGGGCGCGGCGGAGGCGGTGTGGGCCGGGACGGTGGACCACGCGGTGAACTTCGCGGGCGGGCTGCACCACGCGATGCCGGGTTCCGCGTCGGGTTTCTGCGTCTACAACGACGCGGCGCTGGCGATCGCCCGGCTGCTGGAGCTGGGCGCCGAGCGCGTCGTCTACGTGGACGTGGACGTGCACCACGGGGACGGCGTGCAGGCGGCGTTCTGGGACGACCCGCGGGTGCTGACGATCTCGGTGCACGAGCATCCGCGGACGCTGTTCCCGCAGACCGGCTGGCCGGAGGAGACCGGCGGGCCGCAGGCCGAGGGCGGCGCGGTCAACCTGGCGCTGCCGGCCGGTACGGGTGACGAGGGCTGGTTGCGGGCCTTCCACGCGGTGGTGCCCGAGCTGGTGGCCGCGTTCCGTCCGCAGGTGCTGGTGACGCAGCACGGCGCGGACACCCATTTCGAGGATCCGCTGGCGCATCTGGCCGTCAGCCTGGACGCGCAGCGGGCGGTGGCCGAGACGCTCCACGACCTGGCGCACCAGCACTGCCACGGCCGCTGGGTGGCGCTCGGGGGCGGCGGTTACGAGGTCGTCGACGTGGTGCCGCGGACCTGGACGCACCTGGTGGCGCTGGTGGCGGGCGAGCCGATCGAGCCGGAGGCCGAGACGCCGCAGGAGTGGCGGTACGAGGTGTACCGCCGGACGCGGCAGGGCGGGCCGATGCGGATGACGGACGGCCGCCGCCCGCACTGGCGGCCGTTCGACGAGATGGGGTACGACCCGGCGGACCGCCTGGACCAGGCGGTGATCGCGACCCGGCGGGCGGTCTTCCCGCTGCACGGCCTGCTGCCGTAGCGCACGGCTGGATTCCCCGGGCCGGGCGGTGTCACCCGCACGAGGGTGGTGTGCGGCTTTTTCCTGCGGGGTGGGCGGCTGCCGGTGAGGATCGGCGGATGGTCGGTGCCGGCGCGCTGCGCGCCCATCTGGTGGCCGCCCGGCTGGCCGGGGTGGTGGCCACGCCGCGGGAGGAGAGCCTGCGCAGTTACCGGATGTTCGCGGCGGGGGATCCGCGGTACCTCATCGGGTGCGTACCGTACGGGAGTTGGGGCGTGCCGGAGCTGCTGCGGCTGATGGCCGCGCGCTGCGGGGTGTCGCCCGATCCGGCGTACACCCGTGGTCAGGACCGGATCGATCCGGACCGTACGGTGGCCGCGCTGGACGCGTTCGCCGACCGGCTGGCGGTGGCGGCGCGGCGGCGGGAGCCGGTGCTGTTCGGCACCGGGCACCCGCGGTGGCTCCTGGGTTTCTACGCCGGTTTGGCGGGCGCGTTGTCGGCGGCGGGCGGGGTGGTGGTCACCCCGGCGCATGGTCGATGTATCGACATCTCGACCCGGTTCGGTCTACGTACACATGTGCTGGACCAGGTGCGCGGGGTGGCGCTGGTACGGGCGGCGAACGGCGGCGGGGCGGGCGCGCACACCCATTCCCCGCTGCCGGTTCGCGCCGCTCTGGAGGCGGCGGCGGCCGGGGGCGGGCCGCTTCCGGCGCTGGTGGTGGGGGACCACGGGTGGGCCTGCGGGGCAGGTCAGCTGGGTATCGAGGCAATGGGGCCGGCGGATGTGGACGATCCGGCGGTGTTCGTGGCGGAAGCCGAGGGGCAGGTGTCGGTCGCCGTTCCGCTTGATGACGGAGCGCGGTCCGGGTGCTACCGACTGCTTACTCGGTATGTACTCAATAGGGCACGTCTGTGCCAGTAGGCGACCGAACGGTACTCCTCTTCCCCACTTGCCACATCCGCACCTAGTCTGGTGGGGAGCGCACGTGGGTGCAGCAGTCGCCGGAGGGGAAGCCGGAGGCCGTCACGTGCGGAAGGTTCAGGTGTTGACATGGCGTCTGGTGAGAGGCCTCTCAACGAGGTCGTGTTCCTGACCGTGGCCGAGGTTGCCTCGGTGATGCGAGTGTCCAAGATGACCGTGTACCGGCTGGTGCACAGCGGTCATCTGCCGGCGATCCGGGTGGGCCGTTCCTTCCGGGTGCCCGAACAGGCCGTCCACGACTACCTCAGGGAGTCCTACGTCGGGGTGGAGTCGGCCTGACGGCCATCGCCGGGGTGAACCCCGGATTACGCCCGCCGGGATCTGGCGGGTAGTCTTGGCCGACGTAGGTCGTGTGGGCTCGGACGCCCCGCACCGAGTGATTCCTATCGAGCGAGGGTAGTCGTGGGCTCAGTCATCAAGAAGCGCCGTAAGCGCATGGCCAAGAAGAAGCACCGCAAGCTGCTCAAGCGCACGCGTGTGCAGCGCCGCAACAAGAAGTAGCCGCAAGAGGTAGGCGCCGCGGCGCGTACGCTTCGCTGCCCCCCGGGTCCCGCATGGCGCGGTGGCCGGGGGGCAGCGGCATATCCGCCGCGGCTCCGCGCCGGGGAGCCGGGGCGCCGTGGCCGAGGAGCGACGGCCGAACGTGTGGCGGCGGTCATGTCCCGCATCCCGGGGCCGTCGAAGGGCAGCAGAAACCGGATACGGTTCCGGTGACGTGCCGATGACCGGGTATCCGGTCAGCCGGGGAAGGAGGGCTTCGATCGTGGGCAGGGTCGTGCTCGTGACGGGAGTGGCCCGACGGCTCGCCGGCCGTTTCGTGCGGCGCATCCAGGGCGAACCCGGGGTGGAGAAGGTCGTGGGCGTGGACGCCGTCCCGCCCCAGGACGGCCTGGGCGACGCCGAGTTCGTGCGCGCCGACATCCGGCACCCGATGATCGCCAAGGTGCTCGCCGAGTACTCCGTCGACACCGTGGTCCACATGGACATCAACGGCACGCCGCTGGGCCGGTCGCGCGGCAGCCGCTCGGCGGTCAAGGAGACCAACGTCATCGGCACCATGCAGCTGCTCGGCGCCTGCCAGAAGGCGCCCTCGGTGCGGCGGCTGGTGGTGAAGTCGACGACGACCGTGTACGGCTCGGCGCCGCGCGATCCGGCCGTCTTCACCGAGACCATGCTCCCGAAGTCGCTGCCCCGCGGGGGCTTCGCCAAGGACGCCTGCGAGGTGGAGCAGTACGTGCGCGGGTTCGCCCGGCGCCGGCCCGACGTGGCGGTGGCGGTGCTGCGGTTCGCCAACATCCTGGGGCCCAGCGCGGACTCCCCGCTCGCCGAGTACTTCTCCCTGCCGGTGCTGCCGACCGTCTTCGGCTACGACCCCAGGCTGCAGTTCGTGCACGAGGAGGACGTGGTGGAGGTGCTGCGGGTGGCGGCCGGCGAGCCGCGCCGCGGCACGCTCAACAGCGGCACCTTCAACGTCGCGGGCGACGGTGTGCTGCTGCTGTCGCAGAGCGCCCGGCGGCTGGGCAAGCCGACCGTGCCGGTGCTGCTGCCCGCCGTCACCTGGGTCGGCTCGGCGCTGCGCGGCGTCGGCATCACGGACTTCTCGCGCGAGCAGATCCGGCTGCTGACGCACGGGCGGGTGGTGGACACCAGGCAGATGCGCGAGACGCTCGGCTTCACCCCGCGGTTCACCACGGCGGGCACCTTCTGCGACTTCGCGGCGAGCCGCGGTCCCGGGCTGCTGCCGCCGGAGCGGCTGGGGCAGGCCATCGACCGGCTGGCCGCGGCGCTGCCGAGGGACCAGGCATGACGGCGGCACCGGGCGCCGCGGCCGGCGGAGGCCGGCGGCGGACGCCCGCCCCGGCGCACCCGCAGGACTCGACGGAGAGGAGCCGCCCCATGGCGGACGCCAAGGTCATCCCGTTCGACATCCCGGCCGAGACCTCCGCGGACGCGGACTCCCGTGGCCGCCGGGGGGCGGGCCGCACCGGCGGCGGGCGGGGCGCCGCGGGCCGCCGGTCCGCGGGAACGGGCGGGATGCTGTCCGCGGTGCCGGCCGAGCAGGTCCCCGGGACGCGGGGCGGCGGACCCCGGCCCACCGGGGCGACCGCGAACGACGAACAGGGCGACCAGGTGGCCGGTGAGGACGCGGGACGGGCGGCGGGGCCGGACGGGTCGCTGGGGGCGGCGGTGGCCCAGGCCCTCGGCCAGGCGGCCGACCGGCTGCTGGGCGCGCCCTGGGAGCGCAGGGTGGCCGGCGGGCTGGCGTTCCTGCGCCGCCGGGTCACCGGGGACTACCACGTCGACGAGTTCGGCTACGACGAGGAACTCACCGACCAGGTGCTGATGTCGCTGCTGCGGCCGCTGTTCGACCGCTACTTCCGCATCGAGGTCAGGGGCGTGGAGAACATCCCGTCCGAGGGCGGGGCGCTGGTCGTCGCCAACCACTCCGGGACGCTGCCGCTGGACGCGCTGATGACGCAGGTCGCGGTGCACGACCACCATCCGGCGGGCCGCCATCTGCGGCTGCTCGCGGCCGACCTGGTCTTCGTGCTGCCGGTGGTCAACGAGCTGGCGCGCAAGGCCGGGCACACCCTGGCGTGCACCGAGGACGCCCAACTGCTGCTGGAGCGCGGCGAGGTGGTCGGGGTGATGCCGGAGGGCTTCAAGGGGCTGGGGAAGCCGTTCTCGGAGCGCTACAAGCTCCAGCGGTTCGGGCGCGGCGGTTTCGTCTCGACGGCGCTGAAGACCGGGGTGCCGATCGTGCCGTGCTCCATCGTGGGCGCCGAGGAGATCTACCCGATGGTGGGCGACTCCAGGATGCTCGCCCGGCTGCTGGGGCTGCCGTACTTCCCCGTCACCCCGACGTTCCCGTGGCTCGGCCCGCTGGGCATGGTGCCGCTGCCGACGAAGTGGACGATCCAGTTCGGTGAGCCGATCCCGACGTCCGGGTACGCGCCGGAGGCCGCGGACGATCCGATGCTGGTGTTCAACCTGACCGACCAGGTGCGCGAGACGATCCAGCACACGCTGTACAAGCTGCTGGTGCAGCGGCGGTCGGTGTTCTTCTAGACCGCCTGTTCCGCTCGACCGCCTGATCTTCCAGACGCCTGAACGTGCGCCGCGGCGCCGCCCGGTCCGGGGAGGACGGGCGGCGCCGCGGCGTGGACGCGGGCCGGCGCGCTACTTGGAGGTGTCGCCGCCGAGGTCGAGGCCCGGGAGCAGGCCGGGCAGCAGCGGCGGCAGGGTGACCTCGGGCTGCGTCGTGCTGCCGGAGGACGGGCTCTGGCCGGTGACGGGCGGGTTGAACAGCCCTGTCGTGCCACCCAGCAGGCCGGAGCCGGCGGACGCCGACGGGCTGGCGCTCGTGGAGCCCGGGGTCTCGCCGGTGCCGTGCGAGGTGCCGGTGGACGGTGCGGCGGACCGGGTATGGCCGTGGCCCGCGGTGCCCGGGCCCCCACTGCCGCCGTGCCCGCCCTGGCCCTTGCTGCCGGGCGGCGGCAACAGGGCCTGCAGCGGCGCCACTTCATGCTCTATGGCGTCGAAGACCTTGGTCACCTGGTCCCCGACATCGGACAGCTGGGGCGGCAGCTGGCCGCGGATCTCGCTCCACGCGCCGCGGTTGGACCGCGAGAACGTGTCGAGCGCCTCGATGGGGGTGAGCGAACCGTCCCGGTGGTAGGCGTGGCTGAGCAGCTGGTGGCCCTGGGCCGCCTCGTTGTGCATGCCGGACAGGGCCCGGCGGACCTCGCGGACCGAGTCGGCGTCCAGCGGGCCGGAGCGGCGGCGTTCGAGCAGCCGGCGGGCCTCCTGGAGGCGCGTGGACGCCATGTCGAGCAGCACCTGGCCGCGTTCGGCGTCGTTGTCCGTCATGCCGAGCCGCAGGTCCTCCATGCCGCGCTTGAGTCCGTAGAGCGAGTCGCCGGGCAGCGCCTCGCTGCTCGCGGCGGCGACCCCGCTGAAGGCTCCGGCGGCCACGCCGACCGTCAGGCCGCCGACCGCGAGCCGCCGGGACCAGCGGGAGCGCGGCAGCCGGGGACGCGCCCGGCCGGCGCGCCGCCGGGCGCCGTCCGCGTCATCGGTGGCGCCGGTGGCGTCGGCCGCGTCGCGCTGCTCGGGAACCCGGCCGGTCGTGTCCAGCGTGCCGTCGGCGATCGCCGACTCCATGGCGGCGATCAGCCGGGCGCGCTGCGCGGTCTTCACCTCCGCGTCCAGCGTCGGTCTGGGCAGGTCGGCGAGCGCGTTCGCCAAGGCCAGCAACTCTCCCTGGGCACCTTCGCCACGGCGGGCGCCACCCTCGGCCTCCCGGGTCTCCCCGGACTCCAGGGCTTGGGCGAAGGCGTTCGCCCGCCGGTGCGCCGTTGCGTGTCCGATCACGGGCGGCACCTCCTCTCGTCATCACTGTCGACTCCCCGGAGTGCCCTGAGGGTTGCGCACCTTGAGCACATCCACTCGTTCGAGTGAGTGGAGGGGCGGAACGCGCAGCCACGGGGGGTCTGCCATCCATGCAACGAGCGGTGCGACGGCCTGGTTACGCGACGGTGGAGAGGTGACCAGGACATGATGAGGGGCTCACCGTGCGTCATCGGGCAGCAGTCTCGCCAGGGTCCGGACGGCGCGGTACTGCAGGGTCTTGATGGCGCCTTCGTTCTTGCCCATGATGCGGGCCGTCTCGGCGACCGACAACCCCTGCAGGAAGCGCAGTGTCACGCACTCCTGCTGCTGCGGGTTGAGCTTGCGTACCGCGGTGAGCAGCGCCTCGTTGGACAGCGACTCCAGGACCGAGTCCTCCGGGCTGCGCTCGACCTCGTTGGCGTCGAGCATCTCGCCGGTGGTCACCTCCAGCCGGAAGCGGCTGGACTTGAAGTGGTCGGCGACCAGGTTCCGGGCGATGGTGACCAGCCAGGCGCCGAAGTCGCGGCCCTGCCAGGTGAAGGTGCCGATGCGGCGCAGCGCGCGCAGGAACGTCTCGCTTGTGAGGTCCTCGGCGGTGGCCTTGCCCCCTACCCGGTAGTAGATGTAGCGGTAGACCGTGTCGGAGTAGTGGTCGTACAGCCGGCCGAACGCCTCCGTCTCCCCGGCCTGGGCGCGCTCGACGAGCTCCATCATGCGCAGGCTGTCGCTGTCGGCCGGGGGGCGCCGGGCCGAGGCGCCCGCGCCGGTGCCGGGCCCGGCGCTGTGGGTGCCGGTGGACTGTGCGGTGTGGGCGTGGCGCGTGGTTCGTCTGCCGACCGCGGAGGCGCCGCCGACGGCCATGGCGTATGCGGGCAGGGACGCGGCGTACGCGGGGACGGCGTACGCAGGGACGAGGCTCAGGTGGCGGGCCACCTGTGCGCGCAGCGCAGCCAGACCTGAGGCGTCAACCCCGACGTGTGGGTACACGGGACTCCCAGAGGCAGAACTTCCATCACGTGCAGTACGGGACCGTTCACCCGCCGTAGGGACGTGTGGGTACCGGTGTGCGTCTGAGGAGAATAACGCTTCGTGCTGACGACGCTACACCCAGTTGCTGAATTCGCCGGTTCCGCCCACTCCGTATCGGAAAGATGATCGAGCAGTTATGGAATCGCGCAAGGGAGTTGACCGAATTTATTCGCTCGATGAGCGAGAGTTGGGCGTGTTGTGGCGGTGTGCCAGAGTTGCGACTGAGGCGGGGCGCGGGCGGGTAGAACTTTCCGATGCGCTTCGGGCGCCCGTGTCGCGGGGAGCGGCCCGGCCTCAGCGGCGGCGGCGCTGGAGGGCCACCGCCGCGGCGGCGCCGCCCGCGACCGCCCCGACCCCGGCCGCGGCGGGCAGGCCGATGCGGGCCGCCTTGCGTCCGGTGCGGTAGTCGCGCAGCCGCCAGTCGCGCGCCCGGGCGTGCTTGCGCAGTGCGCTGTCCGGGTTGATCGCGTACGGGTGGCCGACCAGCGACAGCATCGGGATGTCGTTGGAGGAGTCGCTGTACGCGGCGCAGCGCGACAGGTCCAGGCCCTCCGCGGCGGCCAGCGCCCGCACCGCCTCGGCCTTGGCCGGGCCGTGCAGCGGCTCGCCGACCAGGCGGCCGGTGTAGACCCCGTCGACCGACTCGGCGACGGTGCCGAGCGCGCCGGTCAGCCCCAGCCGGCGGGCGATGATGGTGGCCGTCTCCACCGGCGCCGCGGTGACCAGCCAGACGCGCTGCCCGGCGTCGAGGTGGGCCTGGGCCAGGGCCCGGGTGCCCGGCCAGATCTTGCCGGCCATGTACTCGTCGTAGATCTCCTCGCCGATGGCCATCAGCTCCTCGACGCGGTGGCCCTTGACGATGGACAGCGCGCTGTTGCGGGCGTCCTCCATGTGCGCCGGGTCCTCGGCGCCCGCGAGCCGGAACCACGCCTGCTGCCAGGCGAAACGCAGCAGGTCGCGCTTGTCGAAGAACTTCCGCTTGTACAGGCCGCGGCCGAAGTGGAACAGCGCGGCGCCCTGCATGACGGTGTTGTCCAGGTCGAAGAAGGCGGCGGCGCGCGGATCGCCGGGGACGGGGAACTCTCCCTCGCCGGCGGTCACCTCCCGGACGGGGGCCGCGAGCGCGGCCTCGGCGGCCGCCTCACCGGCCAGCACGCTGCGCCGGGTGGCGAGGCGCCTGCGCGGCGCCAGCCAGCCCAGGCGGAGGGTGGTCCCGGTGGAGCTCCAACCGGGGCGGCGGTCGGGTGGCGGGTTGGCCATGAGGCGAGCATAGCCACTGTGTTGGGGGTGTCCTGGTCGAGCGGGCCCCGGCGGGATGAACTTCTCGCATCGGACCCGTAACGCGCCCGCCACGACGGCTCCCGGCCGGGCGCCCGTCCCGGCGGGAACCCCACCCCGCACAATGGCGGTATGAGTCCGTTTCCCGGCCGCGGCCGCGCCAGCTCCAAGGATCCCGCCGACCACACCGTGACGCTGATCGGCAAACCGGGCTGCCATCTGTGCGACGACGCCCGCGTGGTGATCGAGAAGGTCGTCGCGGAGGTGGGGGCGCGGCTGGAGGAGCGCGACATCACCCAGGACGCGGAGCTGTACCGGCTGTACTGGGAGCAGATCCCGGTGGTGCTGGTGGACGGCGCGCAGCACGACTTCTGGCGGGTGGACGAGCGGCGGCTGCGGCGGGCGCTGGGCGCTCCGGAGCGGTGACGCGGGCCGGCCGGCCGCGGTTCCGGCCGTCGGCTTGATCGTTTCTGTCGTGTACGTTCCGGTTCCTTGCGGTAACCGTGCGTGCTGCTGCCTTCCGCCGGGTTCCGTCCTGCTCGCGCATTCGAATACCATCTAGTGGTTTTTGGACTGCGGGGGCATACGTAAGGGCGGTGGACGCGTGCTCTCGGGCGGGTTCCAGGGGGTGCGGAGTACCTCCGGGTACCGTTCGCGGGGCGCGGCTCCGGGCGGCTACGCCGTCGTCGACGTGGAGGCCACCGGTTCCAGTTCGCGGCGGCACCGCATCGTGGAGCTGGCCGTCGTCCTGCTGGACGGTGAGCGCCGGCCGGAGGGCGAGTTCAGCACCCTCGTCGATCCCGAGGGCCCGGTCGGGCCGACCCACATCCACGGCATCGAGCCGCACGACCTGCTGCCCGCGCCCCGGTTCGCCGAGATCGCGCCGCGGCTGCTGGGGCTGCTGAGCGGCCGGGTGCTGGTGGGGCACAACGTGGGCTGTGACCGGGCGTTCCTGACAGCCGAGTACGCGCGGATCGGGGTGGCCCTGCCGGCCGTGCCCGAGCTGTGCACCATGCGGCTGGCCGAGCGGTACCTGCCGGCCGCCCGCGGGCTGTCGCTGCGGGCCTGCGCGCAGGCGGCCGGGCTGCCGGGCTGGCCCGCGCACACCGCGCTGGGCGACGCCCGGGCCTCCGGCCAGCTGCTCGCCCGGTGCGCGCCGGACGCCCCGGCCGTCGAGGCCGTGCTGGCCGCCGCCGCGCAGGTGCGGTGGCCGCGGCTGCCGCAGACCCCCGGCAGGCAGGCGGTGTGGATCGCGCGCCCGGCGCGTACGGGGGCGCGCAGAGCGTATGCACCCGGTGATGCGCCCAGGAGAATGACCGCTTATGCCCGGAATGGGGGCGCGTGATGCCGGTCACTTCTCGTGGTCAAAACGGACACCATCTTTGTGCACGCGTTCACAAAGACATAGCCTGGCATGGACGGGGCGGCCGCCGGGAACCTGGCCGCCCGCAGCCCAGCTCTACCCGCAGGAGCATCGTGGCAACTGGCCGATCTCACCGACCGGCGGCTCGCAGCCGAGGCATCCCCGAGGCTACCGTCGCCAGGCTTCCGCTGTATCTGCGGGCCCTCACCGCTCTGTCCGAGCGGTCGGTACCCACGGTGTCCTCCGAGGAACTCGCGACCGCCGCCGGGGTGAACTCCGCGAAGCTCCGCAAGGACTTCTCCTACCTCGGTTCCTACGGGACCCGGGGGGTCGGCTACGACGTGGAGTACCTCGTCTACCAGATCTCCCGCGAGCTGGGGCTCACGCAGGACTGGCCGGTCGTCATCGTCGGTATCGGCAACCTCGGCGCGGCCCTCGCCAACTACGGCGGCTTCGCCTCCCGCGGCTTCCGGGTCGCGGCCCTGATCGACGCGGACCCCGCGCTGACCGGGCGGATGGTCGCCGGGCTGCCGGTGCGGCACACCGACGAGCTGGAGGAGATCGTCGGCGACAGCCAGGTGTCGATCGGCGTGATCGCCACCCCCGCGGGCGCGGCCCAGGAGGTCTGCGACCGGCTGGTGGGCGCGGGCGTCACCTCGATCCTGAACTTCGCGCCGACCGTGCTGTCGGTGCCGGACGGCGTGGACGTGCGCAAGGTGGACCTCTCCATCGAACTGCAGATCCTGGCCTTCCACGAGCAGCGCAAGGCCGGTGAGGACCTGGGCGCGCCGGTCGGCACCGCGCGGGCGGCGCTGCCGAAGACCGGGCCGGAGACACCGGCCCGGCGACCGGGATCCGACGGGGACGTACCCGCCGTGATGCCGGCATGAGCCTGCTGGTCGTCGGCCTGAGCCACCGCAGCGCACCGGTGAGCGTGCTGGAGCGCGCCTCGCTGACCGCGGACGCCAAGGCCAAGCTGCTCCAGGACACCCTGGCCGCCGAGCCCGCCGCCGAGGCCGCGGTGCTGGGCACCTGCAACCGCATCGAGCTGTACGCCGAGGTGGACAAGTTCCACGCCGGTGTCGCCGAGCTGTCCACGCTGCTCGCCCGGCACAGCGGCGTCGGCCTGGAGGAGCTCACCCCGCACCTGTACGTGCACTACGAGGACCGGGCCGTCCACCACCTGTTCTCGGTCGCCTGCGGCCTGGACTCCATGGTGGTCGGCGAGGGCCAGATCCTCGGCCAGATCAAGGACGCCCTCGGCCTCGGCCAGGAGCTGCACACCGCCGGACGCAGCCTGAACGACCTGTTCCAGCAGGCGCTGCGGGTCGGCAAGCGGGCGCACAGCGAGACCGGGATCGACAAGGCGGGCCAGTCGCTGGTCACCTTCGGCCTGGACCAGCTGGTCGGCACCGTCGGGGAGCTGGCCGGCAAGCGGGCGCTGGTGGTCGGCGCCGGGTCGATGTCCTCGCTGGCGGCGGCCACGCTGGCCCGCCGCCAGGTGGCCGAGCTGGTGGTCGCCAACCGCACGCTCCAGCGCGCCGAGCGCCTCGCGGCCTCCCTCGGCGGCCGGGCGGTGCCCTTCCAGGACGTGGCCGGGGAGCTGGCGCGGGCGGACCTGGTGGTGTCCTGCACCGGTGCGACCGGCCTGGTGCTGGACCGCGAGGCGATCACCGCGGCCGTCGCGGCCCGGGCCGCGGACACCCCGCTGGGCCTGCTGGACCTGGCGATGCCCCGGGACATAGACGGCGCGGTGCACGACCTGGACGGCGTCCACCTGGTCGACATCGAGGACCTGGCCGCGGCGTCCGCCGACGCCCCGCTGGCCGCCGACGTCGACGCGGTCAAGCGGATGGTCTCCGCCGAGGTCGCCGCGTTCGGCGCGGCCCAGCGCGCGGAGCGGATCACCCCGACCGTGGTCGCCCTGCGCACCATGGCCGCCGACGTGGTCAGCTCCGAGCTCGCCCGGCTGCACGGGCGCCTTACCGACCTGGACGAGCGGCAGCGCGCCGAGGTGAACCAGACCGTGCGCCGCGTCGTCGACAAACTCCTGCACGCCCCGACCGTGCGGGTCAAGCAGCTGGCGGGTGAACCCGGCGGCGCCGGGTACGCCGACGCGCTGCGCGAACTCTTCGACCTCGACCCGCAGGCGGTCGCCGCCGTCAGCAGGGCCGACACCGGCGACCCGAATCGAGAACGGGCATGACCTCCTCCACCAATCCGACCTCGCAGCACACCGCGGCCGACCGGCCGGCGGGCAGCCCCCTGCGGCTCGGGACCCGGCGCAGCAAACTCGCGATGGCCCAGTCCGGGCAGATCGCGGAGCGGGTGCGGCAGCTCACCGGCCGGCCGGTCGAGCTGGTCGAGATCACCACGTACGGGGACACCTCGCGGGAGGCGCTGGCGCAGATCGGCGGGACGGGTGTGTTCGTCTCGGCGCTGCGCGAGGCGCTGCTCGCCGGGCGCATCGACTTCGCGGTGCACTCGCTGAAGGACCTGCCGACCGCCGACCCCGAGGGCCTGGTGCTGGCCGCGGTCCCGGAGCGGGAGGACCCGCGCGACGCCCTGGTGGCCCGCGACGGGCTGACGTTCGCGCAGCTGCCGGACGGCGCCCGGGTCGGCACCGGCTCGCCGCGCCGGATGGCCCAGCTCAACGCGTGGGCGCGGGCGCTGGGACGGCGGATCGAGACCGTGCCGATCCGCGGGAACGTGGACACCCGCCTGGGGTACGTCGCCTCCGGCGACCTGGACGCGGTGGTCCTGGCCGCCGCGGGCCTCAAGCGCCTGGGCAGGTTCGACGCCGTCACCGAGGCGCTGGACACCGACTGCGTGCTCCCGGCCCCCGGCCAGGGCGCGCTGGCCATCGAATGCGCTGCCGGCAACACCGTGCTGGCCGAACAGCTCGCCCGCCTCGACGACCCGGTGACCCGGGCCGCCGTGACGGCCGAGCGCACCTTGCTCGCCACCCTGGAAGCCGGCTGCTCCGCCCCCGTGGGCGCGCTGGCCGAGCCCTCCTTCCAGCGGGATGACGAGCCCGTAACCGAGCTGCGCCTGCGCGGCGTCGTCGGCGCGACCGACGGCTCCGCCCTGGTGCAGATGTCCGCCACCGGCAGCCTGCCGGCATCCCGCGCGGAGGCCGCGGCCCTGGGCCGTGAGCTCGCCGTCGAGATGCTCGCCAAGGGCGCGGCCGGTCTGATGGGGGAGCGAGCACTTTGAGCCCCACCGCCACGCACAAGCCCGCCGTTGGGCACGTCACCTTCCTCGGTGCCGGGCCCGGGGATCCCGGGCTGCTGACACTGCGCGCCGTAGCGGCGCTCGCCGACGCGGACGTGCTCGTCGCCGATCCGCAGGTGCTCGACGTCGTGCGGGTGCACACGCGGGCAGCCACGGAGGCACCCGAGCCGACGGCGCCGGCCGGCGCGCTCGGCGCCGCTTCGCACGCCTCCAAGCTTGTCATGGTGTCCGCGAGCAACGGCAAGCGGGTCGTCCGTGCCGTCGCCGGGGACCCCGGACTCGACGGGAACGCCACCGAGGAGATGCTGGCCTGCGCGAAGGCGGGCATCCCCTTCGAGGTGGTGCCGGGCGTCGCGGCCGCCGTGGGCGTGCCCGCGTACGCCGGTGTGCCGATCGGCCGGGACGTCCGCTTCCTCGACGCGGCGTCGGCCGACGCGCGCAGCTGGGCCGAGGCCGGCGCCAGCGAGGCCACCCTGGTGGTCTGCACGACGCTGGAGTCGGTGGCGCACAACGCGGCCGATCTGGTGGCGGCCGGGCGCAAGCCGGACACCCCGATGACGGTGACGGTCGCCGGGACGACGACGCGTCAGCGCACCTGGTCGGCGACGCTGTCCACGATCGCCGCGGAGCTGAAGGCCACCAAGGCGCTGCCCTCGCCGGAGCCGGGCCGCCCGGTCATAGCCGTGGTCGGCGAGCGGGCCGCGCAGCGCCGCCACGAGCTGTCGTGGTTCGAGTCCAAGCCGCTGTTCGGCTGGCGGGTGCTGGTGCCGCGCACCAAGGAGCAGGCCGCGTCGCTGTCGGACCAGCTGCGCTCCTACGGCGCGGTGCCGCACGAGGTGCCGACGATCGCCGTGGAGCCGCCGCGCACCCCGCAGCAGATGGAGCGCGCGGTCAAGGGCCTGGTCACCGGACGCTACGAGTGGATCGCCTTCACCTCGGTGAACGCGGTCAAGGCGGTGCGGGAGAAGTTCGAGGAGTACGGCCTGGACGCCCGGGCGTTCGCCGGGATCAAGGTCGCCGCGGTCGGCGAGCAGACCGCGAAGGCGCTGATCGAGTTCGGCGTCAAGCCGGACCTGGTGCCGTCCGGGGAGCAGTCGGCGGCCGGGCTGCTGGAGGACTGGCCGCCCTACGACCCGGTGTTCGACCCGATCGACCGGGTGTTCCTGCCGCGGGCCGACATCGCCACCGAGACGCTGGTCGCGGGGCTGATCGAGCTGGGCTGGGAGGTGGACGACGTGACCGCGTACCGCACGGTGCGCGCCTCGCCGCCGCCGGCCGAGACCCGTGAGGCGATCAAGGGCGGCGGGTTCGACGCGGTGCTGTTCACCTCGTCCTCCACGGTGCGCAACCTGGTCGGGATCGCGGGCAAGCCGCACAACGTCACGGTGATCGCGTGCATCGGCCCGGCCACCGCCAAGACCGCCGAGGAACACGGCCTGCGCGTCGATGTGATGGCTCCGGAGCCTTCCGTGCACGCCCTGGCCGAGGCTTTGGCAGACTTCGGGATGGCGCGGCGCTTGGCGGCCGAGGCGGCCGGGGATCCGGTCACCCGCCCCAGTGAGCGGCGTCCCGGTTCACGAAGGAGGGCGCGGGGATGAGCACGGCGTACGGAGAGTTCCCGGGGGCGCGGCCGCGACGGCTGCGGACCACCCCGGCGTTGCGGCGGATGGTCGCGGAGACCAGGCTGCACCCGGCCGAGTTGATCCTGCCCGCGTTCGTGCGGGAGGGCCTCACCGAGCCGGTGCCGGTGGCGTCGATGCCGGGCGTCGTGCAGCACACCCGGGAGACGCTGCGCAAGGCCGCGGCGGAGGCGGCGGCGGCCGGGGTGGGCGGCATCATGCTGTTCGGCGTGCCGCTGACCAAGGACGCCTGCGGCACCCAGGGCACCGACCCGGACGGCATCCTCCAGGTCGCGATCCGCGATGTGAAGGCCGAGGTCGGGGACGCCCTGGTGGTGATGTCCGACCTGTGCCTGGACGAGTTCACCGACCACGGGCACTGCGGTGTGCTCGACGCGAAGGGCCGGGTGGACAACGACGCGACGCTGGAGCTCTACGCCGAGATGGCGCGGGTGCAGGCGGACGCGGGCGTGGACATGGTGGGCCCGAGCGGGATGATGGACGGTCAGGTGCGGGTGGTCCGGGAGGCGCTGGACGCCGCGGGCCACCAGGACGTGGCGGTGCTGGCCTACACGGCCAAGTACGCCTCCGCGTTCTTCGGGCCGTTCCGGGAGGCCGTCGACTCCTCGCTGACCGGCGACCGCAAGACCTACCAGCAGGACCCGGCCAACGCCCGGGAGTCGATGCGCGAACTGGCGCTGGACCTCGCCGAGGGCGCCGACGTGGTGATGGTCAAGCCGGCGATGCCGTATCTGGACATTCTCCGCCGGGTCGCCGACGCGGTGGACGTGCCGGTGGCCGCCTACCAGGTGTCAGGGGAATATGCCATGGTGGAGGCGGCGGCGGCCAACGGCTGGGTGGACCGCGACCGCATCATCATGGAGACCCTGACCGGCGTGAAGCGGGCGGGCGCCCAGATGGTGCTCACCTACTGGGCCACCGAGGTGGCCCGGCGGCTCGCCCGCGGCGAGTAGGGACAGCGCACGTCAGAACAGCCGGGGGGGGGGGGGGGGGGGGGGGGGGGGGGGGGAGGGGGGAAAGAGAGGGGGAGGAAAAAAAAAAAAAAAAAAACCCCCCCCCCCCCCCCCCCCCCCCCCCCCGCCGGTTTTCATTTCTCTTTCACCGATCCGTCACCAACCGCCAACTTGTAGCCGATTCCGGCCACCCCGTTAACAGCCAGCGCCAACTCACCCTTAAAGTACGGGAGTTGTAAGACAAGGGACGAGGAGCGCACCCCGATGACCAGCACGGCGAAGTCGCCTGCCCTGGCGGAACCGGCGGTAACGGCATCTGGACTTCGGCATGGTGAACCCGTCCGCCGGTGCGTGCGGTGCGGCTGCCGTCTGAGCGCCTACAACACCGACGAGCTGTGCGGGGCCTGCACCCGCGCCGCGCTGCCCCCCGCCGCCGAGACCCCCCGGGTGCCGGTGCGGGTGTGGGCCGACCCCGAGGTCCGCGAGGCGCTGGCCGCCTGGAACTTCGGCCAGGTCAGCAGGCTCGTCCGGCAGCGCGGCTCGATCCGCCAGGAGGACGTGGCCCAGCTGACCGGGCTCAGCCAGGGCTTCCTGTCCATGCTGGAGTCCGGCGCCCGCCGCCTGACCAGCATCGACCGCATCGTCGACTTCCTGGACGGGCTGGCCGTCCCCGCCGACCTGGTCCGGGTGCCGCGCCGCCGCCCGGTGCCGCGCACCGCGCCCACCGTCTCCCAGCCGGCCCGGCCCGCCGCCGCGCTGCCCGCGCCGCCCGCCGCCCCCGCGGCGCCCCCGGCCGAGCGCGACGCCCCGTGGACCGCCGAACAGGCCGTCGCCGCGCTGTGCGAGGCCGGCGCCGTCGCCGACCGCAGCGGCACGCCCCGGCTGCTCGACCTGTGCGGGCCGGTGCAGCGCTGGGCCACCTCCCCCGGCTACCGCCTGACCTCGGCGGCCCGGTGCGGCACCGAGGTGCCCCAGGCGCTGCTCGACCAGCTGCAGTGCACCACCGACGCGCTGCGCGCCATGGACGAGGAGTGCGGCGGCGGCAGCCTCGCGCTGTCCGGCACCGCCCATCTCGCCGTCGCCGCCGGGCTGTTGCGCAACGGGCGGTACGACGAGCGCACCGGGCGGCGGCTGGCGCTCATAGCCGCGGACGCGGCGGGCCAGGCGGGCTGGTACCAGCTGGACGCCGGACGGCCGCCCGCGGTGGCGCAGCGGGTGCTGCTGGCCGGGCTGCGGGCCGCGCACGCCTCCGACGACCCGCGGATCGGCGCCCTGCTGCTGGTGCGGCTGTCGTACTGCGCGTACGTGGGCGGGCGGCCGCGCGAGATCGTGGAGGCGGTGCGCGCCGGGCAGGAACGCATCCGGTCCCTGGACGCCCCGGCGCTGCACGCCATGCTGCTGACCTGGGAGGCGCGCGGCCATGCCCGGCTCGGCCAGCGCCGCGAGGCGCTGCGGGCGCTCGGGCTCGCCGCGGAGCTGTGCATCCGCGGGCGCGGCGCGGACGAGCCGCACTGGCTGGCCGGTGTCGACGAGGGCGACATCCACGCCCAGGCGGGCAGCTGCCACCTCGACCTCGGCGACCACCGGCAGGCGGCCGCCTCGCTGAACCTGGCCACCCAGACCCTCGCGCCCGGCCGGGTGCGCAGCCGCGGCCTGGTGATGGCCCGCACGGCGGTGGCCCGGGTCCGGCTCGGCGACCTGTCGGGCGCGTACGAGGCCGCCGAGCAGGCCGCGGCCGTCGCGGGTCGGGTGCGCTCGGCGTTCCTCGACGATCTGGTGCGCGGGCTGGGGGAGGCGCTGCCCGAGCTCGGCCGGCGGGTGGCCCGCAGCTCCTGAACGGCCCGTACCGCGCGGGGCGCGTCAGGGGTCCGGCGCGTAAACTGGCCGCCTCTGGCACAGGGAGGGGAGGACGGCCGGTGGGGGGTGCGGGCAACGCGGCCGGTGACCCGGCCGCCGACGTGCTGCAGGAGGCCGCGGCGGCGTTCGGGCTGCTGGCGTCCCCGGCCCGGCTGCACATCGTCTGGGCGCTCGCGCAGGGCGAGTGCGACGTCAGCGGGCTCGCCGAACGCGTCGGCGGGGCGCTGCCCGCCGTCAGCCAGCATCTGGCGAAGCTGAAACTGGCCGGACTGGTGCGCTCGCGGCGCGAGGGCAGACGGCAGGTGTACCTGGTGGACGATCCGCACGTGGTCACGATCGTGCGGCTGATGGTCGGTCAGCTGACCGACCGCAGGTCCGGGCCGGAGCACCTGCGTGGCCTCGGGGCGTAGCTCCGGCGCCGTACGTCCCCTGCCGTGTCCCGGCGGCCCCGGCGGGCCCGTCGGCACCCAGACCCGCCTGGAGGTGCTGCGGCGCCTGGAGAGCGGCCCGCGCGGGCTGGTCGAGGCCGAGGCGCAGGAACGGCTGGCCCGGTACGGCGAGAACGCGGTGCTGCCGGCGGTCCCGGCCGGCTGGCCGGCGCGGCTGCTGCGCACGCCGCGCGACCCGTTCACCGCCGTCCTGCTGTCCCTGGGCGTGGTGTGCGCGGCGGCCGGCGCCTATGGGACGGCGTGCGTGATAGGGGTGCTGGTCGCGGTGGCGGGCGCGCTGCGGTCGGCCGGCGAGTACCGCGCGGACCGGGCGGTCGGCGCGCTGCGGGAGCTGGTGGCGGCCACGGCGACCGTGCGGCGCCGCGCCGACGAGCACACCCCGCCCCGGCTGCGGGAGATCCCGCTCGACGAACTGGTCCCCGGTGACGTGGTGCGGCTGGCGCCGGGCGATCTCGTCCCGGCCGATCTGCGGCTGCTGAGCGCGACGGGACTGACGGTCGACCAGAAGGCGCTGACCGGCGAGTCGTCACCGGTGCCCAAGGCCGCCGTGGAACCGCACCCGACCGCGGCGCCGGGCGGATCGCCGTTCGGCAGGCCGGAGTTGTGCTTCGCGGGCAGCAGCGTGGCCACCGGGACGGCCACCGCCGTGGTGACGGCCACCGGGGGCTCCACCCGGTTCGCCGGCGCGCACCGCGGCCTGGCCGAGCGCCGCGACGGCGCCTTCGACCGGGCGGTGGGCGGCGTGTCCTGGACGCTGATCCGCTTCATGCTGCTCGCCGCGCCGCTGGTGGTGGCCGTCAACGCCGTGGTGCGCGGCCGCGGTCTGGAGACGCTGCCGTTCGCCGTGGCGGTGGCCGTGGGCCTCACCCCCGAGATGCTGCCCGTCATCGTCACCACCGCGCTGGCGCGCGGCGCGGCGGACCTGTCCCGGCACGGGGTGATCGTCAAACGGCTGCCCGCGCTGCACGACCTGGGCGCCGCCGACGTGCTGTGCACCGACAAGACCGGCACGCTCACCCGCGACGAGCTCACCGTCGAGAGCCACCTGGACCCGGACGGCCGCCCCGATCCGGCGGTGCTGCGCTGGGCGGCCGTCAACAGCCTGTGGACGATCCAGCTCGGCGACCCGCCCGCCCCCGACGCCCTCGACGAGGCGATCCTGGCCGCCGTCGCCGGGCGCGGCGCGTGGGGCGACGACGGCCTGACCGGGATCGCCGTGATCCCCTTCGACCCGGTGCGGCGCCTGGCCACCGCGGTCGTCGCCCGCCCGGACCGGCCCGGCCGCCACACCCTCGTCGTCAAGGGCGCCGTGGAGGACGTGGTGGAGCGCTGCGCGCTGGACGCGGCGGCGCGCGAGCGGTTCCTGGCGCTGGCGGACGCCCGGGCCGCCGACGGGCTGCGGCTGCTGGCGGTGGCGACGGCCGAACGCCCGGCCCGCGGCCGCCCGTACACCCCGGCCGACGAACGCGGCCTGACGCTGGTGGGCCTGCTGGGGCTGCGCGAGGAACCGGTGCCCGGCGCGGCCGACGCGCTCGCAGCCCTGGCCCGCCGGGGCGTCGCCGTCACGGTGCTCACCGGCGACCATCCCGGCACCGCCGCCCGGGCCTGCCGCGACCTCGGCCTGGATCCCGGCACCCCGGTCACCGGCGAGCGGATCGACGCGCTCGACGACGGCCGGCTGGCCGAACTGGCCGCCGCCACCACGCTGTTCGCCCGCTGCACCCCGGCCCACAAGGCGCGCGTCGTACGGGCCCTGCGCCGCCGCGGCCGCACGGTCGCGGTGCTGGGCGACGGCGTCAACGACGTGCCCGCGCTGCACGCCTCGGACGTCGGGATCTGCC
This sequence comes from Actinomycetota bacterium, assembly GCA_048498775.1. GTDB lineage: Bacteria > Actinomycetota > Actinomycetes > Streptomycetales > Streptomycetaceae > JBEHXI01. The sequence continues at coordinate 22,266 of JBEHXI010000056.1, forward strand.
CGCACGACGCGGTGGACGTCACCCGGGAGACCGCCGACGTGGTGCTGGCCGCCAAGGACCTGACGGCGATCGACCGGGCCGTCGCCGCGGGCCGCCGCTCCACCGGCAACATCGCCGGCTATCTGCGCATCGTGGTCTCGTCCAACCTCGGCAACGTCATCTCGATGCTGGCCGCCGGGGTCCTGCTGCCGTTCCTGCCGATGCTGCCGGCGCAGGTGCTGGCGCAGAACCTCTGCTTCGACGCCTCTCAGCTGGCGTTCGCCTTCGACCGGCCCGACCCGGAGGCGTACCGCCGCCCCTCCGCGCTGCGGCCGCGCGCCTTCACCCGGTACGTCTGCGCCTTCGGCCTGCTGAACGCGGCCGCCGACCTGGCGACGTTCGCCGTGCTGGCCCTGGTGGACCGCGGCAGCCTCACGGCGGGCGGGCAGACCGCCTTCCACTCCGGCTGGTTCACCGAGAACCTGGTCACCCAGGCCCTGGTGATGCTGCTGCTGCGCGGTCCGCGCGCCGCCGGCGGACGCGGCGGCGCCCCGCTGCTGCTGCGGGCGGCGGCCGCCGCGCTGGCCGCCGCCGGGCTGCTGCTGCCGCTGACCCCGCTCGGGGCGCTGACCGGCTTCCGGCCGCTGCCGCCCGCGTACTACGCGCTGCTGACGCTGGTGCTGGCGGCGTACGCGGGCGTCCTGACGGGGGCCCGGCGGCTGGCGCGAGCCCCCATGGGTCAGCCGTAACTCAGGTTCGAGCAGGGGTTGTCGGCGGCCGAACGGGCCTGGTCGGCGACGGACGTCGGCACCGCGGTGGGCGCCGGCGCCGAGGACGACGAGCCGGAACCCGCCGCGTAGTCCTGGCCGAGGACCAGATTGATGCCCGAGGCGGCGGTCTGCTCCAGCTTGGCGCCGGGGAAGGCCCTGGCCAGCTCCTGAGCGCCCTGCAGGTGCCCGGCGCCGTACTCGATGAGCGTGGTGGCGTGGTCCTGGGCGCTGGCGACGGCCGTGCCGGTGACGGTGAAGTTGTCGTTGCGCAGCGTGTCGGCGGCCTTGGCGGCCAGGCCGGTGACCGTGGTGCCGTTGTAGACCGCGACGGAGATCCCGGCGCCGTCGATGGCGGTGGTCGGCGTGGGCGCGGCGGAGGAGGCCGCCGCGGGGCGCTTCTTGCCGCCGGAGGCGTCCTGGTTGTCCAGGGTGCGGTCGTTCTTCAGCGCGGCCCACAGCGCGTCGGAGTCCGGGTGGACCAGGGCGACGCGGGCGCCCTGGTAACGCCACGGCGCGGTGATGAACTTGATGTTCTTCAGGTTGATGTCCTTCATCGACATCGCGAAGGACAGCAGCTTCTCGGCCGAGCCCAGGCCCGGGTCCACCGTCAGGGACTTGGTGGCCGCGTTGGCCAGCGGCAGCAGCGTGGTGGGGCTGAAGCCCTCGCTCTGCACCTTCTTGATCATGCTGGAGATGAACGCCTGCTGGCGCTTCATCCGCCCGATGTCGGAACCGTCGCCGATGCCGTGCCGCAGCCGCACGTAGTTCAGCGCGCTGGTGCCGGAGACCGTCTGCATGCCCTTGGCGAACACCAGCTTGCCGAGATGGCCCATGTTGGGGTTGAGGTTGCCCTGGTAGATGTTGTTGGGCACGCACACCTGCACCCCGCCGATGGCGTCGGTCATGGCCGCGAAGCCCGCGAAGTCGACGACCATGGTGTGGTCCACGCGCAGACCGGTCAGCTTCTCGACGGTGTTCTGGGTGCAGGCCGGGTTGCCCTTCTCCGTACCGCCCACCATGAACGCCGAGTTGAACATCGCCACCGGCTGCTCGGCCGACCACTTGCCGTCCGGCAGCAGGCACGGGGGGATGTCGACGAGGGTGTCCCGGGGTATGGACACGCCCACGGCGTGCTTCCCGTCCGTGTACACGTGCAGCAGGATCGTGGTGTCGGAGTGGCCGACCTGGCCGACACCGCCCGCGAAGTCGCTGTTGTTGCCGGCCCGGGAGTCCGAGCCGATCAGCAGGATGTTCTGCCCGGCGCTGTCCGACGGGCGGTTCTTGCTCAGGCCGTTGCCGTCGAAGGTGTTGATGTTGCCGGACAGCTGGAGGTAGATCGCGCCGACCGCGGCGGTCATCAGCACGGCCGCCGACACCGTCGCCGCGAGGATCATCCGGTTGCGTTTGCTGCGCGCCCCGGTCCTGCGGCCCTGCTTGCGGCCCCGGCCGCGCCCCTGGTCCGCGGCGCGCCCGCGGCCCTGGTCCGTCCCCCGGCGGCCCGGCTCGGCGGCCCGCCCCCGGCCGGCCTGCTCGGGAATCCGGGCCCGGCCGCGGCCCCGCGGCTCCTCCCTGACCCGCCCGCGCCCGTGTCCCCGCGACTCGCGCCGTTCGGCGCGCCCGCCGCTACCAGCCCCGTGGCTGCCTGTCATCCTCACACCTTCGTCTGCCCGGCTTCCCACCCGATCGGAAAGATCGCATGAGAAGACGGCTGGCCTGGGGTTTAGGTTCGGGCGGGACCTGAGGGGAAGGCCCGGGCCCGCTTGGCGCCGCGCGGAGCTCTCAGAGCCGCTCAGGCGTGGAGATGCCGAGCAGCGCCATTCCCTGGCGCAGAGTACGACCTGTGAGGTCACAGAGGAAGAGGCGATTTTCGACGGTGGCCCGGTCCTCGGCCTTCAGCACCGGGCACTGGTCGTAGAACGTGGTGTAGGCCGACGCCAGGGCGTACAGGTAGGAGGCCAGCCGGTGCGGCTCGTAGACCTCCGCGACCTGCGCCACGGTGTCGCCGAACTCGTCCAGCAGCAGACCCAGCGCCCGCTCGGCCGGAGCCAGCGGCAGCTCGGGGTGGGCGGCCGGGACCGCCTCGCCCGCCTTGCGCAGGATCGAGCGGATCCGGGCGTAGGCGTACTGGAGGTAGACGCTGGTGTCGCCGTTGAGCGAGACCATCCGGTCCAGGTCGAAGATGTAGTCGCGGGTCAGCGACGTCGACAGGTCCGCGTACTTCACCGCGCCGATGCCGACCTGGGCGGCCCGCTCGTCGACCTCCTCGGGCGTCAGCTCCGGGCTCTTCTCGGCCACCACGGTCCGCGCCCGCTCGACGGCCTCGTCCAGCAGGTCGATCAGCCGGAAGGTGTCGCCCTCACGGGTCTTGAACGGCTTGCCGTCCTTGCCGAGCACGGTGCCGAACGGCAGGTGCCGGGCGGTGACGTCCTCCGGCAGCCAGCCGGCCCGCCGCGCGGTCTCGAAGACCATCTTGAAGTGCAGCGCCTGGCGGGCGTCGACGACGTACAGCAGGGTGTCGGCGTGCAGGTTGAACGTGCGGTCGCGGATCGCGGACAGGTCGGTGGCCGCGTAGCCGAAGCCGCCGTCGGCCTTCTGGACGATCAGCGGGACGGGCGTGCCGTCCTTGGCCTTCACGTCGTCGAAGAACACGCACAGCGCGCCGTCGGAGCGCACCGCGACGCCGGAGTCCTCCAGCAGCTTGCAGGTCTCCGCGAGCATGTCGTTGTAGGCGCTCTCGCCGACGATGTCCTCGTCGCGCATCCGCACGTCGAGCTTCTCGTAGACCGAGTAGAAGTAGATCTTCGACTCGTCGACGAAGCGCTGCCACAGCGCCAGCGTCTCCTCGTCGCCGGCCTGGAGGTCGACCACCCGGCGGCGGGCCCGGTCGCGGAAGGCGGTGTCGGAGTCGAACAGCGCCCGGGACGCCTTGTACAGGCGGTTCAGCCGGGACATCGACGCCTCGCCGGCCTCGCCCGCCGTGGCCTCGTCGGCCGAGTGGTCCAGCTCGTGCGGGTGCTCGATCAGGTACTGGATGAGCATGCCGAACTGGGTGCCCCAGTCGCCGATGTGGTGGCGGCGGATCACCGTCTCGCCGCGGAACTCCAGGATCTTGACCAGCGCGTCACCGATCACCGTGGACCGCAGGTGCCCGACGTGCATCTCCTTGGCCACGTTCGGCTGGGAGTAGTCGATCACCGTGGTGCCGGGCGCCTCGTCGAACGGCACGCCGAGGCGGTCGTCGGCGGCCCGCGCGGCGAGGTTGGCGGTGATCGCCCGGTCGCCGACGGTGATGTTGAGGAAGCCGGGGCCGGAGACCTCGACGTCCGCGATCACGTCGTCGGCGGGCAGGCCGGCGACCACCTGGGCGGCCAGCTCGCGCGGGTTGGCCTTGTTCCGCTTGGCCAGGCCCAGCACCCCGTTGGCCTGGAAGTCCGCCCGGTCGCTTCGTCGCAGCAGCGGATCGGCACCTTCGGCCGAGGGCACGGCGGCTGCGAGAGCGGCCGAGACACGCTGCTGGAGCGAGGCGGAAAGGGAGGGGACCGAAGCCATGGGTGAGGTGCCGTTCCTTTGAATGGACTGAGGCGATCCCTCCGAGTATCCCATGAGGATCCCACGGCGCCGGGACACCTTCGGGGGATGGGACAATCGACTGGGGACGTGGCTTCGCGCGAGCTGTGCACACGACGGGCGCGCCCCCACCGCACACCCGGCAGGACGCCCGCGGGCCCCCGCGGGGCCGTGCGGGTCCTCTCGATGACGGAAGGAAGCAGAGACTGTGGCTGGCAGCACCGAGGCCGACTGGGTCGCCCGTTTCGCCGATGAGGTCATCGCGGAAGGGGAGCGCCGCGCGCCCGGCCGGAAAATCATCTGCGCCTCCGGCATCAGCCCGTCCGGCCCGATCCATCTGGGCAACCTCCGCGAGATCATGGTCCCGCACCTGGTCGCCGACGAGATCAAGCGCCGCGGCGTGCCCTGCGAGCACATCCTGTCCTGGGACGACTTCGACCGGTACCGCAAGGTCCCGGCCGGCTACGACCCGTCGTACGCCGAGCACATCGGCAAGCCGCTGACCGCCGTGCCCGCCCCCGCGGGCAGCGCGTACGAGAGCTGGTCGGACCACTTCAAGGCGCCGTTCCGGGCCGCCCTGGCCGAGCTGGGCGTCGAGGTCACCGAGATCAGCCAGACCCACGAGTACACCGCGGGCACCTACCGGGACAGCATCCTGCTGGCCATGCGCGAGCGCGGCCGCATCGACGAGGTGCTGGGCCGGTACCGCACCAAGAAGAAGACCGAGGTGCAGGACGACGAGGAGACCGGCACCGCGGCCGACTACTACCCGTACAAGCCGTACTGCTCGGTGTGCGACCGCGACCTGACCACGGTCACCTCCTACGACGAGGACACCACCGAGCTGGCCTACACCTGCGTGTGCGGGCACGCCGAGACCGTCCGGCTCGACGGCCCCTCGGCGTTCACCCGCGGCAAGCTGGTGTGGAAGGTCGACTGGCCGATGCGCTGGGCCTTCAAGGGCGTGAACTTCGAGCCGTCCGGCGTGGACCACCAGTCGCCCGGCTCCTCGTTCACCGTCGGCCAGCAGCTGGTGCGGGAGATCTTCGGCGCCGAGCCGCCGGTCGGCCCGATGTACGCGTTCGTCGGCATCAGCGGCATGGCCAAGATGAGCAGTTCCAAGGGCGGGGTGCCGACCGCGGAGGACGCGCTGCGGATCATGGAGCCGCAGCTGCTGCGCTGGCTGTACGCGCGCCGCCGCCCCAACCAGGCGTTCAACATCTCCTTCGACCAGGAGATCGCCCGCACCTACGACGAGTGGGACGCCCTGGAGCGCAAGATCGAGGCGGGCACGGCCGCGCCGGTCGACGTGGCGGTGCACTCCCGGGCCGCCCGCACCGCCGCGGGCGAACTGCCCACCACCCCGCGCCGCCTGCCGTTCCGCACCCTGGCCTCGGTGGTGGACATCACCACCGGCGACGAGGAGCAGACGCTGCGCATCCTGCGCGACTTCACCCTCGAGGCCCCGATCACCTCGCTGGACGAGGTCCGGCCGCGGCTGGACAAGGCCGAGACCTGGGTGACCACCCACGTCGAGGAGGACGCGCGCACCAAGGTCCGCACCGAGCCGGACCGCGAGACGCTGGCCGCCCTGGGCGACGCCGACCGCGGCGCGCTCAAGCTGCTGGTGGACGGGCTGGACTCGCACTGGTCGCTGGACGGGCTCACCACGCTCGTCTACGGCGTGCCGAAGGTCCAGGCCGGTCTGGAGCCGGACGCCAAGCCGACGCCCGAACTGAAGGTCGCCCAGCGGCAGTTCTTCGCGCTGCTGTACCGGCTGCTGGTGGGCCGGGACACCGGGCCGCGGCTGCCCACCCTGCTGCTCGCGGTGGGGGCGGACCGGGTGCGGGCGCTGCTCGGGGCGGGCTGAGCCTCCCGGGGCCCCGCGGCGGGGGAGGCCGGCTCTAGACGGCCTCCTCCCGCAGGCGGATCCGCGCGTCACGCAGCGGGCGGGCGAGGTACTCCTCGCTGAGGGCGTCGCCGTACTGGTTGGTGGCCTTGAACTCGTCCAGGAGGAACCGGGAGAAGTCCCGGCCGTTGGGGAAGCGGTTGTGCCGCAGGAAGAACTCGCGGCAGGCGGCCACGTACAGGTCCTCCTCGGAGACCTCCATCGGGTAGACGGCCTGCTCGGGCTCCGGCGGCGGCGGTGACAGGGTGCGGTGGCGTCCGGGGCCGACCGGGACGGTCACCTCGCGCACCGGCTCGGGCTCGGGTCCGGGTTCCGGTTCCGGCTCGGCCAGGAACTCCTGCTCGAAGGCCGGGTCGAACTCCGGCTCTGCGGCGGCCGGTGGGCCGTACTCCGGCTGCGGTGCCGGCTGCGGGGCCGGTTCCGGTTCCCGGGCGGGACGCGGCGCGGGGGCCGGAGCGGGCTCGTCCGCCGCGGTGATCTGCGGCAGCGGGATGCCGGCCGCCGCCAGTCCGACGTGGGCGGTCTGGGTGAGCGGTACGCCGTAGCGGGCCAGCCGCAGCGGCATCAGGGACTCCACCGGGGCCTTGCGGCGCCAGGCGCGGCCGTACTTGGCGCGCAGCCGGGCCTGGTAGACCAGCCGCTCCTGCTCCAGGCGGATCACCTCGTCGTAGGAGCGCAGCTCCCACAGCTTCATGCGGCGCCACAGCCGGAAGGTGGAGGGGAAGGCCAGCAGCCAGCGGGCGATGCGGACCGACTCCATGTGGCGGTCGGCGGTGATGTCGGCGATCCGGCCGACCGCGTGCCGCGCGGCCTCCACCGAGACCACGAACAGCACCGGGATGACGGCGTGCATGCCGACCCCGAGCGGGTCGGGCCAGGCGGCCGCGCCGTTGAAGGCGATGGTGGCCGCGGTCAGCAGCCACGCGGTCTGCCGCAGCAGCGGGAACGGGATGCGGATCCAGGTCAGCAGCAGGTCCAGGGCCAGCAGCACCACGATCCCGGCGTCGATCCCGACCGGGAAGACGTTCGCGAACCACCCGAAGCCCTTGCGCAGCGCCAGGTCCCGCACCGCGGCGTAGGACCCGGCGAAACCGATGCCCGCGATCACCACGGCACCGGTGACCACCACACCGGTCAGTATTCGGTGCGTACGGCCCAACCGTATCGCGGACATCCCCGCGACCCTCCTGCCCTCGGCGACTGGCGCGGCTCAGCCTGCCATACCCGTGGGCCGCCCGGCGCGCCGAGGGCTTCGCGGGCCTTCAGGGGTGCGTACGGCGCGGGTCCGGGCGGCAGGGGTGCCTCGGGCGCGCGGGGTGTCCCAGCTGCGCGGCGTGCCTCAGCGCAGGGCGCCGATGACCTCCTTGGCGGCCTGCTGCGCGTCGGAGTTCATCTCGTCGGCCTTGGGCCTGTTGTCGCCCTGGAGGCCGGCGCCGTTGAAGTCCACGGCCACCACGGCGTTGGCGGAGCGGGCCACCACGGTCACGTAGTGGTAGTCGGTGTTGTCCTTGTTCGCGTCCCAGGTGATCACGGTCGCCTGGTCGCCGATGCCGCCGGCCTGCGCGGTCTTCGCGCCGGGCGTCTTCGAGGCGGCCTGGACGGCCGACTGGTAGGCGGTGCGGGCCTGGTCGTTCGCGGAACCGGCGCCGACCGGGTCGAAGCGCTGGAGGGAGTCGTCGAGCCAGCGGTACTGGTAGCCGTCCAGGCCCGTCCAGGAGCAGCCGCCGCGGCTGTTGGGGTCGCTCGCGGTCACCGGCCTGCCGCCCGCGTCCTTGGCGCTCGGGACCAACTGCTTGACCGTGGCCTGCGAGATCGCCGCGCACGGATCGGGCAGCCTGGTGTACTTCGCCGCGGTCGCGCCGGCTGCCGACGCGGGCGCCGAGCCGGACTGCCCGTCCTTGGCCGTGTCGGATCCCGAGGAGCAGCCGGTGACGAGCACCGCCGGTACGGCCGCGCAGGCGAGCAGACGGGCGAGAGGCTGGACTGATCTGTACATGTCCCTGGGTCCTTCTGTGTCGCGGACTGTGTCGTGAGGTTCCTTCTGACGCAGACGTAAAGGGACACAATACGTGCTTGTGCTGATCAGCCGTATGCGGGTGCCTTCCCGTGCCTTCTCAGTCGAACTGGCCGGCGAGTTCCTGGGCGACCCGGTCGGCGCCCAACTGCAGGTCGGCGCTGGGGGGAGCGGCCGGGGTGCCGGTGGACCACTGGGAGAAGACGATGGTGACAAGGACGTTGGCGGTTCGGAACACGACCGTGACGTCGCGGTGGACGTCCGCGCCCTCGGTGACGAGGTCGTCGTCGAGGTACGCCTCGTCGCCGATGCCCCCGATGCGGCGCGGCGAGAGGCTGTCGCCGGGGCCGGCGGAGGCCGGCGCCGAGGGTGAGGGGGAGCCCGAGGAGGAGGGCGAGGGCGAGCCCGAGGGGGAGCCCGAGGAGGAGGAGGGCGAAGCGGACGAAGCGGGGGATATCAGGGGGACATGGGCGGCCTGCGCCATCGACTGGAAGTCCCGCGCGGCACGGTCGTTGTCGCTGACCGACGGGTCGTAGGAGACCACCCGCTCCAGGTCCACGCTGAGGAAGCGGTCGCCGCCGGACAGGGACCCGCTCCACCGGCAGCCGGCGCGGCGGTCGGTGTCGTAGGTGGCCGTGGCGTCGCCGGCGTAGTCGGGGGAGGACGGCAGCAGGGTGTGCAGGGTGCCGGAGTCCACTGCGCCGCAGGGCTCCGGAAGGCTCTGGTACTTCCCCGGCGGGGCGGTGGCCACCGGCTGGCTGTGGCTGCTGAGCCCCACGTCGACCGTGGTGCCGCCGGAGCCGGCCGGCCCCGAACAGGCGGTGAGGGTGGCCAGGGCCGTCAGGGACAGGACGCTCGCGATGCCGCCGCCGGCCAGGGCGCGCGATCCCTTGCCTGGTGTCTCCAAGGACATGGTCCCTTCCGTCGTACCCGTCGAGCCCGTCGGACCGTCCGCCGCCGAGGCCGCCGCCCCGGTCGTCGCGGCCGTCGAGGCCGTCGAAAAAGCGTTGCCGCGCGGGGGCGGCCGGTGACCACAATGTCTACCGCAGACCGCGGCGTTCCCGCCGATCACCGTGGTTGATTGAGTTGTTTCGGACTCGAATCCACTTTGCTGGAGTTTTGCCGGAGTTCCGCCGAGCTTTCGCCGTAGTTCCCTGCGGTTCTGCGCGGCCCTGCGTGGTCCTGCGCGGTACGGCGGCCGGAACCGGCCGGGTCGCCGCACTGTCGCGCCGACCCAGCATGCCAAACCACCCTGTGAGGGAGAGAAGTGACGTACACCCAGGTGCCCGGAGTCCGGGTGCCGATCCGGATGTGGACCGACCCCGCCACCGTAGAGGGCGGGGCGATGCAGCAACTGCGCAACGTCTCCTCCCTGCCGTGGATCAAGGGCCTGGCCGTGATGCCGGACGTCCACTACGGCAAGGGCGCCACGGTCGGCTCGGTGATCGCCATGGCCGGAGCGGTGTGCCCGGCCGCGGTCGGGGTGGACATCGGCTGCGGCATGAGCGCGGTGCGCACCTCGCTGACCGCGAACGACCTGCCCGGCGACCTGTCCCGGCTGCGCAGCGGCATCGAGCGGGCCATCCCGGTCGGCCGCGGCATGCACGACGACGAGGTGGACCCGCGCCGCCTGCGCGGCACGGAGGCGGGAACCGGCGGCTGGGACGCCTTCTGGGCGGGATTCGACGAACTGGCCCAGCCGGTGCGGGCACGCCGCGAGCGGGCCGCGCGGCAGATGGGCACGCTCGGGTCGGGCAACCACTTCATCGAGGTGTGCCTCGACGAGGACGGCCGGGTGTGGCTGATGCTGCACTCCGGTTCCCGCAACATCGGCAAGGAGCTGGCCGAGTACCACATCGAGCGGGCCCGCGCCCTGCCGCACAACCAGGGCCTCGTCGACCGCGACCTCGCCGTCTTCATCGCCGGCACCCCGCAGATGGCGGAGTACCGCCGTGACCTGTTCTGGGCGCAGGACTACGCGCGGCGCAACCGGGCGGTCATGATGGCCCTGTTCCAGGACGTGCTGCGGCGGCAGTTCGCGAAGGCCCGGGTCACCTTCGACCCGGTGATCTCCTGTCA
>JBEHXI010000057.1:0-31934 GCA_048498775.1 Actinomycetota bacterium
GTGGGTGAACGTGTTGCGGAACGCGTGGCGGAACGGGCCGGGGAGCGCGCCCTGCCCCGCAGAGCCGCCTGTACGCGGGGCTGCGGCAGCGGCCGGCGGGCGGTGCACCGCCGGGAGTTACGCCACCATCTGCGGCGCGCGGATCTGCCGGGGGTCGCGGAGGCGCGCAGACTGCTGCGGGACCAGTTACGCCACTGGGGCGCGGACTGCATGGCCGACACGGCGGAGCTGCTCGCCAGCGAGCTGGTCACCAACGCCCTGGTGCACACCGACCGGGAGGCGGTGCTGACCGCCACCCTGACCGAGGGAAGCCGGCGCCGGCTGCGGGTGGAGGTCCACGACTTCACCTCGCGCCGCCCCCGGCCGCGCAAGGCGTCCGACCGGTCCTGTTCGGGGCGGGGGCTGATGCTGGTGGAGGCGCTGGCCGACACCTGGGGGATCCGCCCGGAGGGGGCGGGCAAGACCGTCTGGTTCGAGCTGGCGGGCGAGGGCACGGCCTGAAAGCGCCGCGAAACGGCCGCGGCCCCCGCCCGGGAGGGGCGAGGGCCGCGGGGTGGCCGGCGCGCGGGCGTCAGCCGAACTGCCGCTCCAGGTCCTTCAGCTTGGCCTCCAGAGAGTCCAGCCGCGGCAGGGTGAGGGTGTCGTCCTCGGCCGTCAGGTCGATGGTCACCGGCTTGCGCTCGGTGGCCGACGCGGTGGGCGCCTTCTCCGTCTCACCGGAGATCGACTGAAGCGAGGGGCGGGTGCGTACGGGAAGCTCGGCTTTCTCCGCTAGGGCAGGCTCCACGAGTTGACCGGTCGGCGCGCTGGCCGAGGACCCACCGGGAAGCTCCACCTGGCGTCCGCCGCGCGGGCGGCCCCAGCCGCGGTGCTGGCGGCTGATGGCCTTGAGGCGGGCGCGCTCCAGACGGTCCTGGTCGCGCCGGCGGCGGCGGTTCTGCTGCTTGCGGCGCTCGTCCTCGCGGACCTCCTCGACCGCCTCGTCCAGGGTGCGGACGTTCTCCAGCAGCATCAGCGACCAGGCGCTGTAGGTCTCGCGCGGGGCGCGGATCCAGCGGACCATGCGGATCTGCGGCAGCGGGCGGGGCACCAGGCCCTGCTCGCGCAGCGCGGCGCGGCGGGTCTGCTTCAGCGCGCGGTCGAAGAGGACCGCGGCCGACAGGGACATCCCGGAGAAGAACTCCGGGGCGCCCGCGTGGCCGCCGCCGCGCGGCGCGTGGACCCAGTTGAACCAGGCCGACGCCCCGGCGAAGGTCCACACCAGGATGCGGGAGCCGAGCGCGGCGTCACCGTGGCTGGCCTCGCGCACCGCGAGCACCGAGCAGAACATGGCCGCGCCGTCCAGGCCGAACGGCACCAGGTACTCCCAGCCGCCGGACAGGTCCAGGTTCTCCCGGCCGAAGCCGACCAGGCCGTGGAAGGACAGCGCGGCGGCGACCGCGGCGATGACGAACAGCAGGACGTAGGAGGCGGTGCCGTACAGGAGTTCCTTCTGCCGTCTGCGCTCCTCGCTGCGTTCCCAGGAGTCGACCGGCTCGGCGGACTTCGCCTTCGTGCCCTTGCGGTACCGGACGATGACCGCTCCCGCCGCCGCGAGGACCGACAGGCCCACGGCGCCCGACAGCGTCCAGTCCAGCGATATGTCAGAAAGTCTCATCTGGTGGGTCCCTTGCTTCGCTTGTCTTCGCGCTGCGCGCCATCTTGGCGAACGACCCACGTGCCAGGAGTGGTTTCGGGGCAAGAGAACGCCAATGGGCGCGTGGTGCCGGAGAGCAGTGAGTGGATGCCTCGAACTCTCGAGCGCCACCGGGGCTGTTGAGCCAGATCACCCTACCGGATCAGGTGATGTGTAAGTGATCCGCTTGCGCTTCGTGAAGGTAACGCGTATGAGTCAATCTGACGGGGCGAGTTGGGCGACCCGGTCGGCGTCGCAGGTGCGCGGACAGGTCACGCAGGTCGCGTCGGGCCGCAGCGTGTAGTACAGGCAGCAGGTCGCGCGGTCGCGGGTGCGCAGGGGCGAGCCGCCCGGCCCGGTCAGGGTGCGGAAGCGCGCCCCGGCGGTGAGCGGCGGGGTGCCGCCGGGCAGCAGGCCGGCGAGGTCGCGCACCGCCCGCTCCTCCTCGCCGAACAGGTGCCCGGCGTACCACAGGCCCTCGGCGATCTCGTCGGTGACCATGCCCCACAGCGCGTGCGGCCCGCGTCGCATGCGTGGCCGGAACGCGCGCAGCACCGGCCCGAGATGCGCGGCGACGGCCGTCCGCAGCGCCGCCCGCAGCTCCTCCGCGCCGCCCGCGACGCGGGCCCCCGGCAGGTCCGCCGCCGGATCGTCCGGCAGGCAGACGAACCCGCGCGGCCGCGCCGTCAGCCACTCCTCGTCCCGGTGGTAGGCGACGGCGTCGCAGGGCAGCAGCGGCACCCGGCGGTGCAGGAACCACGGCACGGTGAACAGCAGCGCCACCGGCCAGGCGTAGCGGTGCAGGCCGAAGGTGGCCACCACGTCGGGGCGGGCCGGGCGGCCGTGCTCGCGCAGTGCCTGCCGCGCGTCCCAGGCGAGGAAGGCGTCCAGCGCGGGACCGCCCCCGGCAAGCTGACGGCCCGTCACCCAGCCGGGGCCGCCGCGCGGCGCCTCCTCGGTGACGCGGGCGATCCCGGGCAGCGCCGCGCCCAGCCCGGTCAGCCGGGTGTAGGCCGCGGTGAACGGCGAGGTGGCGAGCGCCGTGGTCATGGGCGGAACCGTCCAGCGGGGGGCGTCGGTGGTCAGGGCAGCCTTACCTTACCGGCACGGAGCGTGACCCGCGCGGCGGGCGGGTGGTCCAATGGGGGCATGCCGCGCGGGGGCCGGCCGACGCAGACGACACGACTGCGCAGACGACGATCGGGCAAGACAGCGAGGAGACGTCGTGGACGAGCGCCCACGGACCCGCACCGAGGTGCCGCGGCAGCTGCCCCGCGCGCCGTTCGAGGCGGCCGGGCAGGCCCGCGGCGACCACGACCACGGCCCGGACACCCGGCGGCTGCCGGAACGGTACTCGCTGCGCGACCAGGTGCTCGTCGCCCTGCGCCGGGCCCTGGCCGGCGGGGAGCTGCGGCCGGGCGCGGTGTACTCCGCCCCGGCGCTGGCCGAGCGGTTCGGGGTCTCCGCGACGCCCGTGCGGGAGGCGATGCAGCAGCTGGCCCGGGAGGGCGCCGTCGAGATCGTCCACAACCGCGGTTTCCGGGTCGCCGAGCGCAGCGCCCGGGACCTGGCCGAACTCGGCGAGGTCCGCGCGCTGATCGAGGGGCCGGTGCTGCTGGACCTGGCCCGCACCCTGCCCGCCGAGCGCTGGACCGCGCTGCGCCCGCTCGCCCAGGTGGGTGTCGCGGCCGCCGCCCGGGGGGACCGGGCCGGGTACGCGGAGGCCGACCGGGCCTTCCACCGGGCGCTGCTGGAGCCGTACGGCAACGCCCAACTGGTGGCCGTCGCCGAGGAGCTGCACCGCCGCACCCAGTGCCCGGCTGCCGCCGCCTCCGCCGCCCAGCTGCTCGCCGCCGCCACCGAGCACCTGGCCCTGCTGGACGCGCTGGCCGCGGCGGACCTGGCGGCGGTGGAGTCCTGCCTGCGGGCGCACCTGGCGGGCCCGGCCGGCTGACGTCAGACGGCATCCAGCGTCTTGGCGAGCCAGACGGGGATGCCGCCCAGCAGCCGGAACAGCCGCGTCGCCTCGGCGCGCAGCCGGTCGGCCTCCTGCCCGGTCTCCACACCGGCCAGCGAGACCAGCGCCGGGACCGTCCCGACCAGGTATCCCAGCTCCTCGCGGATGCGCAGCGACTCGGTGAACCCGATCCGCGCCTCGGCCAGGTCGCCCTCCTGGAGCGCGATCCCGGCCAGGTGGCGCCAGGTGTACGAGCACAGCAGCCGGTCGCCGTGGGCGGTGGCGCCGGCGTGGGCGCGGCGGTACGCCAGCCGGGCGCCGGCCGGGTTGCCCGCCAGGTTCTCGGTGATCAGGCCGCGCCGGAAGTCCAGCAGGGCGCGGTCCGGGGCGCCGGGCGGCAGCAGCGCGGCGCTGCGGCCCAGCGCGGAGCGGGCCTCGTCGGAGCGGTCCCGCACCCCGAGCACGGTGGCCGCGTACGCCAGGTGCCCCCGGGCGCAGGCCGCCCGCCCGCGCTGGTCGTCGGTGGCCGCCAGCGCCTCCGCGGTGCGCAGCGCGTCCTCGGCCTCGGCCCAGCCCTCCCCGGTGAACAGGCACTGCTCGATCAGCAGCGCGGCCCGGCGCAGCGCGGTGTCCGCGTCGGCGACGCTGTCGGCGGCCAGCAGTGCCGCCGCCTCCGTCCAGCAGCCTCGGGAGCGCAACCGCCATACGGCGTCGGCGTCACCGACGCCGCTGACGTTCCCGGATTCCGCCATGGAGGTGTCCGCCACATCGTCTCCCCGTGCGCGCCATCGAGCCGGAAGTGGTTGGTGATCCGCGGTAGCGGAAAGTTCAGCACGCCGGGTGGCACGCAGCCAAGAGGTAGGTGAATACATTCACAAAGCCCCTGACGAGCGCGGCCCGGCCGGGACGCTACGGCGCACGCCCCCCGGACGGCGTCGGCGTCCGGCCGCCGCCGGGTCCACCGCCACCCCGGTGAGCTGCGCGTTCCCCGCGCGGAGCGGGCCGGGTGCGGGCGCCGGACTCACCCGTCCGGCCGAGTCCGCACCGATCACCTGATCGGCCTCCTACCGGCCGTTCACCTGATCGGCCCGCCGTACCGCTTTTCACTCGAACGGCGTATCGCGCGTCGTTCACCCCGATGGGCGCCGCTCACCTGATCCGCAGCGCGAGGAAGAAGTCCACCGTGTCCTCCAGCCGGGACAGGTCGCGGCCGGTCAGCTGCTCGATCCGGCCGATGCGGTACCGCAACGTGTTGACGTGCAGGTGCAGTTGCGCCGCGCAGCGCGTCCAGGAGCCGTCGCAGGCGAGGAACGCCTCCAGGGTCGGCACCAGTTCGGCGCGGTGCCGGCGGTCGTACGCCAGCAGCGGGTCCAGCAGCCGCGCGGTGAACGCCCGGCGCACGTCGTCCGGGACGAACGGCAGCAGCAGGACGTGCGAGGCCAGCTCCTCGTGCCCGGCGGCGGTGACCGGCCCGGTCCGGGCCGCCGCCACCCGCCGCGCGTGCCGGGCCTCCTCCAGCGCCCCGCGCAGCCCCTCCGCCGAGTCCACCGCGGCGCTCACCCCGAAGGTCAGGCGGCCCCCGTCGCCCAGGCCGGGCGTCAGCGCGGCGGCGGACCGGGCGAGCAGGTCCCCGGCGCGCACCCCGGCACCGGTCGCCGCGGGCAGCGGCAGCAGGGCCACCGCCTCGTCGTCCCGGGCGGCCACGGCCGGTTCCGCGCCGGCTCCCGCCGCCAGGTGGGCGAGGACCTCCTCCAGGACGTCCCGAGTGGTGGCCCCGCCGCCGTCCGGCCCGTCCAGCGCGGCCACCACCACCTGCCAGCGGGGCGGGGCGCCCGGTCCCGGCAGCAGCACCGCGGTGGCCGCCCGCAGCCGGGCGGCGATCTCGGCGGGCGGCGCACCGGTGCGCGCCAGGTCCACGATCTCCGTGGCGAGCCGCCGCCGCACCGCCCCGGCCGCCTCCCGCCGTCCCCGTTCCGCCGCGATCAGCCGGCTCACCCCGTGCACCAGGTCGAGGCGCTGCTCCGGCCAGTCGGAGGCGTCGGCCTCGACCGCGAGCAGCCAGTCGGTCAGCGTCCCGCCACCCGGCCCGCCCGCCTCCCGGACGACGCCGAACAGCGAGAACGTCCGGCCCGCCACCCGGCAGCGGTGCGGGCCGCGGCGCCCGGCGGCACGGAAGGCCAGATGCTCGCCCGCCAGCCGCGCGCACAGCGCCGGCGGCAGCACACCGTCCCGGCCCGCGATCAGCCGGCCGGTCGGGCCGAGCACCCAGGCGCGCAGGTCCAGGTCGGTGACCAGCAGATCGAGCACCGCGTCCGGCCCGCCGCCGCCCTGCCCGGGCGACATCAGCCGCCGGTGCCGTTCCACCACGGCCGCCAGGTCCCCGGCCCGCCCGGTGGAGACCTGCCGCACCACGTACTCGGTGATGCTGGCGAACGCGACGCTCTCGTCCACCGCGAACAGCGGCAGCCGGTGCCGGGCGCAGGCCGCCACCAGGTCCTGCGGCACCTCGCCGAGTTCCGCCTCGCCCGCGGCCAGCGCGGCCACCCCGGCGCCCGCCAGGACGCGCACGAACGGCTCGGAGTCCTCCGGGCCGCGCCGCCAGGCCAGCCCGGTGAGCACCAGTTCCCCGCCGGCCAGGTAGCGGCTGGGGTCGCGCAGGTCGGTGGTCATCACCGAGCGCACCGCGCGGTCCAGCTCCTCGCGGCCGCCGAGCAGCCGCAGCCCCAGCGCCTCGGTGTCCAGCAGTGTGCGCAGCCGCATGGTCAGCCCTGTCCGGACTTCGTCGCCGGGGAAGTCCTGGAGGTGGTTCCGGTGCCCGCCGGCGCGGCGGCGGCACCAGGGTGACGCTCCGCCCGTCTCCCGCTGATGTCCGGGCGGATGCCGTGATGTTACGGCTCCCACCGCTTCGGAGGAACCTACGAGCACGGTCCGGCACCCGGGCGGGCGCTTCGGCGTATCGGTGACTGCCCGCGTCCCGCCGCCACGCCGTCTACTGGAGGGACCGGTGCGCTGCGTGGCGCCGGGACCACGAAACGTCACCGGGTGCCCGCACCGGTGGGAACGGAGAGGCCCGGATGGACTTCCTGCGCCCCGACCGCTGGGAGGACGCGCTCGCCCTGAAGGCCGAGCGCCCCACCGCCGTCCCGATCGCGGGCGGCACGGACGTGATGGTCGAGCTGAACTTCGGGCGGCGCCGCCCCGACGCGCTGCTCGACCTGGGCGGCATCGCCGAGCTGCGGGAATGGCAGGCCGGTCCGGACAGCGTGCGGCTGGGGGCCGCGGTGCCCTACGCCCGCGTCATCGACCGGCTGCGCCCGCGGCTGCCGGGGCTGGCGCTGGCGGCCCGCACGGTCGGCTCGCCGCAGATCCGCAACCGCGGCACGGTCGGCGGCAACCTCGGCACCGCCTCCCCGGCCGGCGACGCGCACCCGGCGCTGCTCGCCGCCGGTGCCCTGGTGGAGGCGGCCTCGGTGCGCGGCACCCGGCTGATCCCGGTCGAGGACTTCTTCACCGGCGTGAAGCGCAGCCGGCTGGCCGCCGACGAGCTGATCCGGGCCGTGCACATCCGCACCGCCGACGGCCCCCAGCAGTTCTCCAAGACCGGGACGCGCAACGCCATGGTCATCGCGGTGTGCGCGTTCGGTCTGGCGCTGCATCCCGCCACCCGCACCGTCGGCACCGGCATCGGCTCGGCCGCCCCCACCCCGCTGCGGGCCCGCGCCGCCGAGGACTTCCTGGGCGCCGCGCTCGCCGAGGAACGGGCCTGGGACCGCCGCGGAGCCCTGCCGCCGCCGCTGGTGGAGCGGTTCGCCGGGCTGGTCGCGGCGGCCGCCGACCCGATCGACGACGTGCGCGGCACCGCCGGGTACCGCCGCCACGCGCTGCGCGTCATGGCGGGCCGCACGCTCACCTGGGCCTGGCAGGAGTACCGCGAGAGGGAGGGGAGCACGCGATGCGCGTGACGTTCACGGTCAACGGCCGCCCGTATCAGGCCGACGACGTCTGGGAGGGCGAGAGCCTGCTGTACGTGCTGCGCGAGCGCCTGGGCCTGCCCGGTTCGAAGAACGCCTGCGAGCAGGGGGAGTGCGGTTCGTGCACGGTCCGGCTGGACGGTGTGCCGGTGTGTGCCTGCCTGGTGGCGGCGGGGCAGGCCGAGGGGCGCGAGGTGCTGACCGTCGAGGGGCTGGCCGGTCACGCCCGCCGCCGCTCCGGCCGCCGGGCGGCGGACGAGCCCACCGAGCTCGCCCCCGTCCAGCGGGCGTTCCTCGACGCCGGCGCCGTGCAGTGCGGGTTCTGCACGCCCGGGTTGCTGGTGGCCGCCGACGAGCTGCTGGAGCGCGTCCCGGCGCCCACCGACGGCGACATCCGCGAGGCCCTGTCGGGCAACCTGTGCCGCTGCACCGGCTACCAGAAGATCCTCGACGCGGTGCGCCTGGCGGCGGCCCGCTCCCGCACCGCCCAGGAGGCGTGACCATGGCGACCATCGACGCCGCCGCCGCGCCCGCCCGCACCCGCACCGCCGGAGGCGTCGGCGAGTCCGTGCCGCGCCCGGACGGCACCGCCAAGGTGACCGGGGAGTTCGCGTACTCCTCGGACCTGTGGCACGAGGACATGCTGTGGGGCGTCACCCTGCGCAGCCCGCACGCCCACGCCGAGATCGTCTCGATCGACATCCGGGCGGCGCTGGCCGTCCCCGGCGTCCACGCCGTGCTGACCCGCCGGGACCTGCCCGCCGGGACCCACTACGGGCTGGAGATCCCCGACCAGCCGGTGCTCGCCGGCGACCGGGTCCGCTACCACGGCGAGCCGGTGGCGCTGGTCGCCGCCGACCATCCGGAGACCGCCCGGCGCGCCGCCGCCCGCATCGCGGTGGACTACCGGCCGCTGCCGCTCGTCACCGACGAGGCGAGCGCGACGGCGCCGGACGCGCCGGTGCTGCACCCGCACCGCACCGACCGCCACGCGGCGCACGTGGCGCACCCCAACATCGTCCACCGCCAGCCGGTCCGGCGCGGCGACCTGGCCGCCGCCCGGGCCCGCGCCGACGTGGTCGTCACCGGCGAGTACGAGGTCGGCATGCAGGACCAGGCGTTCCTCGGCCCCGAGTCGGGACTCGCGGTGCCCGCCGAGGACGGCGGCGTGGACCTGTACGTCGCCACCCAGTGGCTGCACGCCGACCGCCGCCAGCTCGCGCCGGTGCTCGGGCTGCCCGAGGCGAAGGTGCGGATGACGCTGGCCGGGGTGGGCGGCGCGTTCGGTGCCCGCGAGGACCTGTCGATGCAGGCCCACGCCTGCCTGCTGGCGCTGCGCACCGGCCGGCCCGTCAAGATCGTCTACAACCGGTACGAGTCGTTCTTCGGCCATGTGCACCGCCACCCGGCCCGGCTGGCCTACGAGCACGGTGCCACCCGCGACGGCCGGCTGCTGTATGTGCGCGCCCGGATCGTGCTGGACGGCGGCGCCTACGCCTCCTCCTCACCGGCCGTCGTCGGCAACGCCGCCTCGCTGGGGGTCGGCCCCTACGCGGTCGAGGCGGTCGACGTCGAGGCGCTGGCGCTGTACACCAACAACCCGCCGTGCGGGGCGATGCGCGGCTTCGGCGCGGTCCAGGCGTGCTTCGCGTACGAGGCGCAGATGGACCGGCTGGCCGCCGAACTCGGCCTGGAACCGGTGGAGTTCCGCCGTCGCAACGCCATGGAACGCGGCACCGCCATGCCCACCGGGCAGCTCGTGGACGGCCCGGCACCGGTCGCCGAACTGCTGCGCCGGGTCAAGGAGTTGCCGCTGCCGCCCGAGCGGCGCGGATCCGACCCGCGCGATCTGCCGGGCGGACTGTCCAACACCACCCACGGGGAGGACGTGGTCCGGGGCGTCGGCTACGCGGTGGGCATCAAGAACGTCGGCTTCTCCGAGGGCTTCGACGACTACTCCACCGCACGCGTCCGCCTGGCGGCGGCGGGCGGCGAGCCGTCCGTCCTGGTGCACACCGCGATGGCCGAGGTCGGCCAGGGCGGGGTGACCGTCCTGGCGCAGATCGCCCGCACCGAGCTCGGGGTGGCGAACGTCGCCGTCCACCCGGCCGACACCCGGGTCGGATCCGCCGGGTCCACCTCCGCCTCCCGCCAGACGTACATGACCGGCGGCGCGGTGCGGAACACCTGCGAGGAGGTGCGCCGCCAGGTGTTCGGGCTGGGCCGCCGCCGCTTCGGCGCCGCGCATCCGGCCTGGGACGACCCGGCGCGGCTGCGGCTGGCGGACGGAACGGTCGTCACCGCGGACGGGGAGGTGCTCGCGGACCTCGCGGAGGTGCTGGGCGACGAGGTGATCGACATCGAGCGGGAGTTCCGGCACCGGCCGACCGAGCCGTTCGACCCGGTCACCGGCCAGGGCTTCGGCCATGTGCAGTACTCGTTCTGCGCGCACCGCGCGGTCGTCGAGGTGGACACCGCGCTCGGCCTGGTCAAGGTCGTCGAGCTGGCCGCCGCGCAGGACGTCGGGCGGGCCCTCAACCCGGCCGCGGTGGTCGGCCAGATCCAGGGCGGCGGCGTGCAGGGACTGGGCCTCGCCGTCATGGAGGAGATCGCCGTCTCCCCCCGGGGACTGGTGCGCAACCCGTCCTTCACCGACTACCTGATCCCCACCATCCTGGACACCCCCGAGCTGCCGGTGGAGTATCTGGAACTGGCGGACGAACACGCCCCCTACGGTCTGCGCGGGGTCGGCGAGGCGCCGACCGTCTCGTCCACTCCGGCCGTCGTCGCCGCCATCCGCGCGGCCACCGGGCTGCCGCTGCGCCGGGTCCCGGTCCGCCCGGAGCACCTCACCGGCACCGGGACACGCCATGATGTGCGCTCACCCGGGTGACGCGAAGGAGTGGGGACCATGCTGGACATCGCCGCGGAACTGCACCGGTGGTGCGGTCTTGGCAGGCCGTTCGCCGTGGCGACCGTCGTCGCGGTGGGCGGCAGCGCCCCGCGGCGGCCCGGCGCGGCCCTCGCGGTGGACGCCGCGGGTACCGCGGTCGGCAGCGTGTCCGGCGGCTGTGTGGAGGGCGCCGTCTACGAGCTGTGCCAGGAGGTGCTGCGCACCGGCGACAGCGTGCGGGAGCGCTTCGGCTACTCCGCGGACGACGCCTTCGCCGTGGGCCTGACCTGCGGCGGCGAGATCGAGGTGGTCGTCCGGCGGGTGGATCCGGCGGCCGGTCCCGAGCCGGCCGGGGCGCTGGCCGCGGCCGCCGCGGGCGAGGCGGTGGCCCTGGCGCGGGTCATCGGCGGCGGGACGGGGCCGGACGGCGGCGGGGCCCTGGCGGTGCGCGGCGACGGCACCGTCAGCGGCGGCCTGGGCGACGCGGAACAGGACCGGCTGGTGGCCGGCGAGGCCGCCGCCTGGCTGGCCGCCGGGCGCACCGGGATCATCGAGCTGGGGGAGGGCACGGCGGCCGGCTGCCGCACCGAGCCGTTGACGGTGTTCGTCGAGTCCAGCGTCCCGCCGCCGCGGATGCTGGTCTACGGGGCGATCGACTTCGCGGCCGCCCTGGCGCGGATCGGCGCGTTCCTCGGCTACCGGGTCACGGTGTGCGACGCCCGCGCGGTCTTCGCCACCCCGGCCCGCTTCCCGGACGCGGCCGAGGTGGTCGTCGACTGGCCGCACCGCCATCTCGACGCGATCGCCGGCGGCCTGGACGCGCGCACCGTGATCTGCGTCCTCACCCATGACGCCAAGTTCGACATCCCGCTGCTGCGGCGGGCCCTGGAACTGCCGGTCGGGTACGTGGGCGCGATGGGCTCACGCCGCACCCACGCCGAGCGGCTGCGGCGGCTGCGCGACGCCGGGGCGGGGGAGGAGGCACTGGCCAGGCTGCGGTCCCCGATCGGCCTGGACCTGGGCGCCCACACCCCGGAGGAGACCGCGCTGTCCATCGCCGCGGAGATCGTCGCCGCGCGCACCGGCGGCTCCGGCGCGCCGCTGACCGGCGTCGAGGGCCCCATCCACGCCGCCTCAGCGGTCCCGCACTCGTGACCGGAGGCCGTCAGGGCAGCAGCCCGGACCGCCGGGCGGCGATGACCGCCTCCAGTCGGGTGTGCGCGCCCAGCTTGCGCATCGCGGAGCGCAGATAGCTCTTGACCGTCTCCGGGCGCAGGCCCAGCCGCTCCGCGGCCACCGCGTTCGTCGCCCCCGACGCCACGCACGCCAGCACGTCGATCTCGCGCGGCGCCAGCGCGGTGGTGGCCTCGCCGCCCTCCAGGCCGCCGCCCCAGGCCACGGCCAGCCGTCCGCAGGCGGCCAGCAGGTCGTCGCGGAGCGCCGGGTCCGGGACGCGCTGGGCGAGGGCGCGCAGCTCCGCGTGGGCGTCGCGGACCTCCTCGCGCACCATCGGGTCCGGTGACAGCGGCTGGGCGCAGGCGTCCATCAGGCGCCGCGCCTCGTCCCGCACGGCGAGCGCCTGCTCCAGGTCGCGGGCCGCGTCCAGCGCCGCGGTCAGGCTGCGGTCCCCGAGCGTCAGCGGTTGGCGCAGCGCACCGTAGAGCACCCCGCGCACCCGGCGCCGCACCACGACGGGCACGGCGAGCACCGAGGCCAGGCCCTCGGCGGCCACCGCCGTGTCGTACTCGTGGCTGATCACCGGGGAGGTGCGGTAGTCGGTGACGGACAGCGGGCGGGCCGTGGCCAGCGCCTTGCCGCCCAGGCCGTTGCCCATGGTGATCGCCAGGCCGCGCAGCGCGGGGGTGGCGGTGCCGGCCAGCTCCGAGATGCGGAACCGGCGGGTGTCGGCGAGCAGCCCGCCGAAGGCGACGGGCAGCCCGGTGGCGCGCCGCATGTACAGCAGCGCCGCCCGCAGGTCGCCGACCTCGCCCACCTTCAGGACACCCTTTCCGTCCGGGCCACCCCCGTCCGGGGGTAGTGAGACGCGGATCACCGGTCGCAGGATGCTACCTGGCGGACCGGCTCAGCGTGAGTGCGGCGACCGACTCGGCGAACTCGGCGATTGAGGAGGACGACACCGGTGACGGGACTTTCCTATGCGAGCGGGACCGGCCTGACGGCCCTGCTGGGCGACACCATCGGCCGCAACCTCGACCGCGCCATCGCCGCGTTCCCCCAGCGCGAGGCGCTGGTCGACGTCCCCAGCGGCCGCCGCTGGACGTACGCGGAGCTGGGCCGCGCGGTGGACGAGGTGGCCCGCGGCCTGCTGGCCAAGGGGGTGGCCAAGGGCGACCGGGTCGGCATCTGGGCCGTCAACTGCCCGGAGTGGGTGCTGGTGCAGTACGCCACCGCCCGGATCGGCGCCATCATGGTCAACATCAATCCGGCGTACCGCGTCCACGAGCTGGAGTACGTCCTCAAGCAGGCCGGCATCGAGGTGCTGGTCGCGCAGGTCGCCTACAAGGCCAGCGACTACCGCGGCATGATCGAGCAGGTGGACGGCGCCTGCCCGGCGCTGCGCGAGACGGTCTACATCGGTGATCCCAGCTGGACGGAGATGATCGCGGCCGGCGCGTCGGTGCCCGTCGGGCGCCTGGCCGAGATCGAGGCGGAGCTCGGCTGCGACGACGCGGTCAACATCCAGTACACCTCGGGCACCACCGGCTTCCCCAAGGGCGCCACCCTCTCCCACCACAACATCCTCAACAACGGCTTCTTCGTGGGGGAGTTGGTGGGTTACACGGAGCAGGACCGGGTGTGCCTGCCGGTGCCCTTCTACCACTGCTTCGGCATGGTCATGGGCAACCTGGGCATCACCAGCCACGGCGCCTGCATCGTCATCCCCGCGCCGAGCTTCGACCCGGCCGCCACGCTGCGCGCCGTCGAGCAGGAGCGCTGCACCTCGCTGTACGGGGTGCCGACGATGTTCATCGCCGAGCTCAACCTGCCCGACTTCGACTCCTACGACCTGTCCTCGCTGCGCACCGGCATCATGGCCGGCTCCCCGTGCCCGGTCGAGGTCATGAAGCGGGTGATCGCCGAGATGCACATGACGGAGGTGGCGATCGCCTACGGCATGACCGAGACCTCGCCGGTGTCCACCCAGACCCGGCGCGACGACGACCTGGAGCGCCGCACCGAGACGGTCGGCCGGGTGCTGCCGCACCTGGAGGTGAAGATCGTCGACCCGGCGACCGGGGTGACCGTGCCCCGCGGCACCCCCGGCGAGCTGTGCACCCGCGGCTACTCGGTGATGCTCGGCTACTGGGACCAGCCGGACCGCACCGCCGAGGTGATCGACGAGGCCCGCTGGATGCACACCGGGGACCTGGCGGTGATGCGCGAGGACGGCTACGTCGCCATCGTCGGCCGCATCAAGGACATGATCATCCGGGGCGGGGAGAACATCTACCCGCGCGAGATCGAGGAGTTCCTCTACACCCACCCCAAGGTCGCCGACGTGCAGGTGGTCGGGGTGCCCGACGAGACCTACGGCGAGGAGGTCCTGGCCTGCGTCATCGTCCGGGACGCGGCCGACCCGCTGACCTTGGAGGAGCTGACCGCGTTCTGCTCCGGCCGCCTGGCCCGCTACAAGATCCCGCGCTATCTGCGGGTGGTGGACTCCTTCCCGATGACGGTCTCCGGGAAGGTCCGCAAGGTGGAGCTGCGCGAGGCGGCGGCCCGCGACCTGGGCGCATAGGCGTCCCGGGCCGGCCGCCGTCCGCCGGGGGCGGCCGGCCCGGGACAGAGGAATACGCCCTAGTCCCCGGCCGGGTCCAGGTAGCGCCGCAGGACGCGCTTGCACTCCGCGATCAGCTCCGGGTCGCCGCCCGGATCGGTGCGGAACGCCAGCTGGAGCACCGCGTCCGCGCACTCCAGCGCCACCCGCAGGGCGAGCGGGGAGACCCGCTCGCCCCCGATCAGGGCGTGCAGGCGGCCGGCGACCGCCGCGTTGTTGTCGCGCACCGCGTCCAGCAGGTGCAGGTGCCCGGGTGTCGGCGGCGGCCCGACCAGCCCGAAGTCGACCACCGCGAAACCCGGTTCGGCCCGCTTCATCGCGACGAACTCCTCCACGGCGAGGTCCGCGAGCGCCGCCACCCGGGGCGGCCGCTCCGCCTCGACCCGCGCGGCCAGCCGGGCCAGATAGCGCTCCAGGTTGCGGGCCGCCAGCGCGGCCACCAACCCGTCCTTGCCGGGGAAGAACTGGTACAGCGTCCCGATCGGCACCCCGGCCCGCCGTGCCACCTCCCGGGTGGTCAGCGGCCCGTAGCCGGACTCTCCGAGCAGCTCGGCCGCCGCGTCGAGGATCCGCTCGAACCGCTCCAGGCTGCGCCGCTGGACGGGCCTGCGGCGCACCGCTGCGGGGGGCTGCTCAGTCGCGTTCATGCGGCGATTTTCCCAGGAACGGCCCGCGCGCGTGGCTATCATGAGCATCCCTCATGTTCCGGATGCCCGGCACGCGCGCGGGCGCCGACCGCGAAAGGACGCACCGATGCTGCCGTCCACCTTCACCTGGGGTGTGTCCACCGCCGCCTTCCAGATCGAGGGCGCCACCGAGGAGGACGGCCGCGGCCCCTCCATCTGGGACACCTTCACCGCCCGGCCCGGCGCGATCCGCGACGGCCACACCGCGCGCACCGCCTGCGACCACTACCACCGCTGGCCCGAGGACGTCGCCCTGCTGCGCGACCTGGGCGTGGACGCCTACCGCTTCTCGATCGCCTGGCCGCGCGTCCAGCCCACCGGCCGCGGCCCGGTCAACGCGGCCGGACTCGACTTCTACGACCGCCTCACCGACGCGCTGCTCGAAGCCGGGATCACCCCCTACCCCACGCTCTTCCACTGGGACCTGCCGCAGGCCCTGGAGGACGGCGGCGGCTGGCTGGAGCGCGGGACCGCCGAGCGCTTCGCCGAGTACGCGGCCGTGGTGGCCGGCCGCCTCGGCGACCGGGTCCGCGACTGGATCACCCTCAACGAGCCCTTCGTCCACATGGTCTTCGGCTACGCGCTGGGCAACCACGCCCCCGGCCGGACCCTGCTGCTCGACGCCCTGCCCACCGCCCACCACCAGCTGCTCGCCCACGCGCTCGCCGCCCCGGCGCTGCGCGAGACCGGCGGGCGGGTGATGGTCGCCAACAACTGCACCCCGGTGCGCCCGGCCGGCGGCTCCGACGCCGACCGCGCCGCCGCCGACGCCTACGACGCCCTCCACAACCGGCTGTTCAACGACCCCCTGCTGCTCGGCCGCTACCCCGACCTGTCCGCGTACGGGGTGGGCGAGGACCTGGGCGGCACCGTCCGCGACGGCGACCTGGCGGCGATCGCCGGCTCGCTGGACGGCCTGGGGATCAACTACTACAACCCCACCTGGATCAGCGCCCCGGCGCAGGACGCCGGCCTGCCCTTCGAGCAGGCGGCCCCCGACGCGGACCTGCCGCTGACCGCCTTCGGCTGGCCGGTGGCGCCCGACGGCCTGCGCGACCTGCTGGTGGGCCTGCGCGAGCGCTACGGCGACGCGCTGCCGCCGCTGGCGATCACCGAGAACGGCTGCTCCTACCCGGGCCTGGACGACCAGGAGCGGATCGCCTTCCTCGACGGCCATCTGCGCGCCGTCGAGGAGGCCGCCGGGGCCGGGGTGGACGTGCGCGGCTACTTCGTGTGGACGCTCGTCGACAACTTCGAGTGGGCCGAGGGCTACCACCAGACGTTCGGCCTGGTCCACCTGGACCACGCGACGCGGGCCCGCACCCCGAAGGCGTCGTTCACCTGGTACCGCGACCGGATCAGGGCCCACCGGGCGGCCGCCGCCGTGTGACGCATGTTGCCCTCGTTCGGGGGTAGTGCGCCCGGCCGCGGAGTCGCAGGATGCTCCCACACAGTTCGGTGGATGAGGAGCACACACATGGCGGCACTGAGCCCGACCGAGGAGTTCCGGGCGGCCCGGGACTTCCTCCTGCGGCACCGGGAGGACTACCAGGCGGCCCGCGAGGGCTTCCGGTGGCCTCAGCCCGAGCACTTCAACTGGGCGCTCGACTGGTTCGACGTCATCGCCGAGGGCAACGACCGCCCGGCGCTGTGGATCGTGGAGGAGGACGGCAGCGAGGCGCGGCTGACCTTCGCCGAGCTGTCCGCCCGCTCCGACCGGGTCGCGAACTGGCTGCGCGAGCGCGGCGTGGCCGCCGGGGACCGCGTCATCGTGATGCTCGGCAACCAGACCGAGCTGTGGGAGACCATGCTCGCCGCCATGAAGCTGCGGGCCGTCGTCATCCCGGCCACCCCGCTGCTCGGCCCGGCCGACCTCACCGACCGCGTCGAGCGCGGCAGGGCCCGGCACGTGATCGTCCGCTCGGCCGACATGGCGAAGTTCGACGACGTGGCCGGGGACTACACCCGGATCGCGGTCGGCGGCGCCCGGGACGGCTGGCTGGCCTACGAGGACGCGTACGCGGCGCCGGAGGCGTTCGAGCCGGACGGGCCCACCCGCGCCGCCGACCCGCTGATGCTGTACTTCACCTCCGGCACCACCTCGCTGCCCAAGCTCGTCGAGCACACCCACGTCTCGTACCCGATCGGCCACCTGTCGACGATGTACTGGATCGGGCTGCGGCCGGGCGACGTGCACCTGAACATCTCCTCGCCGGGCTGGGCCAAGCACGCCTGGAGCAACCTGTTCGCGCCGTGGAACGCCGAGGCCACGGTGTTCGTGCACAACTACACCCGCTTCGACGCGGCCCGCCTGATGTCCGAGATGGACCGCGCCGGGGTGACCAGCTTCTGCGCGCCGCCGACCGTGTGGCGGATGCTGATCCAGGCGGACCTGGGCCAGCTGGCCACCCCGCCGCGCGAGGCGCTCGGCGCGGGCGAGCCGCTCAACCCGGAGGTCATCGAGTCCGTCCGGCGCGCCTGGGGCGTGACCATCCGCGACGGCTTCGGGCAGACCGAGACCACCGTGCAGGTCGCCAACACCCCCGGCCAGCCGATCAAGCCCGGTTCGATGGGCCGCCCGGTGCCCGGCTACACCGTCGTCCTCGTCGACCCGGTCAGCGGGGAGCGCGGCGACGAGGGCGAGATCTGCCTGGACCTCGCGCACCGGCCGACCGGGCTGATGACCGGGTACGCGGGCGACGAGGAGCGCACCGCCGAGGCCATGGCGGGCGGCGTCTACCACACCGGGGACATCGGCTCCCGCGACGCCGACGGCTACATCACCTACATCGGGCGCGCCGACGACGTCTTCAAGGCGTCCGACTACAAGATCTCCCCGTTCGAGCTGGAGAGCGCGCTGCTGGAGCACGAGGCGGTCGCCGAGGCCGCCGTCGTGCCCTCGCCGGACCCGGTGCGCCTGGCCGTCCCCAAGGCGTACGTGCTGCTGGCGGAGGGCTGGGAACCGGACGCCGGGACCGCCAAGGCGATCTTCGAGCACTCCCGGGCCGTGCTCGCCCCCTACAAGCGCATCCGCGTCCTGGAGTTCGCCGAGCTGCCCAAGACGATCTCCGGCAAGATCCGCCGCGTGGAGCTGCGCCGCCAGGCGTCCGCGGGCGCCGGCACCGGGGAGTTCCGCGAGGAGGACTTCCGGTAGGGCCGGGAGGGGCGCCCGGCCTCACGCCTCCGGTCGCGGCGCGGTGCGCAGCAGCTCGTCCGCCGCGTCGTTGACCGGTTGCGGGGTGCCGGTGAGGTCCATCACGAACAGCGGGACGCCCAGCCGGTCGGCGCACAGCCGGGCGTCGTGCGCGTAGCCGGCCAGGGAGAAGAACGCCGCGACCGCGTCCTCGGCCATCCGGGTCAGCCAGAGCGTCTCGATGCCGCGCCGGGGCGTCGGGGTGGTGGCCGGGTCCACCTGGGCCACCAACCCCCGCCCGCGCACGTCCACGCCGCTGGACGAGCGGTCGCTGGTGGGCCGGACGTCCGCGAACCCCAGCCACCTCAGGTACTGCGCGGCGGCCGTCACCGCGTCCCGCCCGGTGCGGATCGTCACCGGGCGGAACGGCGGCCGCGGCACCGGCGGCGGGGGAGCGGCGGCCCCGGCGGCCGCGCCGGCCGGCTGGGGGGCGGGCGGCAGCGGCGCCCCGGCGTCGACCGGTACGCGGATCACCGCCCCGCAGGCGCAGCCCAGTTCGGGCTGCGGCCAGTCGTCGTGGCGGCCGCAGCACGGGCACCGCAGCCTTATCCAGGAGTCCTTCCAGCTGCGGGTGGTGATCCGGGTCGGCACGCCGCCGCGCAGCACCGGCACCACCAGCGGCGCGCCGCACGGGCAGGGGAACACCGGCGGGGTGAACGCGTGCGCGCGGCGGCACGCCGGGCAGCGGACGGGCACGCTCTCGGCCATGACGCACCTCCAGGGCGGCTGACGGTCCGGCGGGGACAGCCCAAGACTGCCACCGGGCCGGGCCCGCGCGGCCGGGGAAGCCGAAGATGGCGGGGAGAGGTTAGGTTGGGGCCGTGCGATTGAGGGTTGAGTTCACCACGGAGCCGTTCGACCTCGACGAGGTCCCCGGGCACGCGGTCACCGGCCGGGAGGTCGTGCGGTCGGCGGGTCTGGAGCGGGTGGACGTCGGGCCGTTCGGGAACAGCGCCGAGGGCCCCGAGGAGCGGGTGCTCGCGGCCGTCGGGGAACTGCTCAGCCGCACCCTGCGGGCGGGCGCGACCCGGATCTCGCTCCAGGTCAGCGTGGTGCCCGCGGACGGGGAGGACGCGGCGTGACGCCCGGGGACGAGCACCCGTTCGTCACCGCGGTCAGACCGCTGGTGGACGCGATCGGCGGCGAACTGCTCCCGCCGGCCCGGGCCCGGGCCGACGACGTGGTGCTGCGCTGGGAGGGCGCCCCGGTGGCCGCAGTGCGGCTGCCGCACCTGGCCGACTCGCTCGACCGCATCCTCGCCGACCTGGAACGCCGCCACGGCCGCCCGCTGGCCGAGCTGGACCGCACGGCCAAGCAGCAGGTGGTGCGGTCCCTGGAGGAGCGGGGCGCCTTCGCGGTGCGGCACGGCGTGGAGACCGTCGCCACCGCGCTCGGCGTCAGCCGCTTCACCGTCTACAACTACCTGAACCGGGAGCACCCGGCGAAGCCGCGGTAGCGGCCCGCGGGGGAAGGGGGGAGGCATGGACTGGGGGACGCTGGCGGCCACGGTCAGCGGTGGACTGGTCGCCATCTCCGGCACCGTCCTGGCCGATCAGCTGCGCGGCCGGCGGGAGGACGGGCGCGGGCTGGGGGCGCGCCGGCGCGCGGTCTACATCGAGTTCGTCACGGCCGCCGGGGTCTGCCACGCCCGGCTGGTGCACCTGGCGCGGGACCCGTCGGCGGAGCCCGGTCTGGCGGAGGCGACGCGGGCGGCGCTGAGCGAGGCGGGGATCCACGAGGTGCGGGAGCGGCTGTTCCTGGACGCGTCCGCCGCGGTCGCCGGTGCGGGGCAGGCGATGTTCGAGGCGCTGCGCGCGCTGCGGCAGGCCGTCGCGGCCGGTGCCGCCATGGACTCGCCCGCCTTCCACGACGTCTACCACCCCTACCTCGGCGCCGTCTGGTCCTACCGGGTCGCGGTGCGCCGGGAGTTGGAGGGGCTGTCGCTGACGCCCGGCGTCTTCGGCTGGCGGACGTGGGAGGGCCGGGAGCGGTGCGCGGTGTGCCGGGGCGTGGACGACGGCTCCGGGTGAGCCACGCGGCCACCGCGCGGCCGTACGGGTGCCGCCCCGGCGCGCTTTTCAACAAACTGTTGACGCTGTGGCGGCCGGGCGATTAGCGTGCCGAACGGCCCGGACGATCCCGGGCGTCGGGAGGCCGCACGTGACCCCAGCCCGGATCCCCGCGGGACTCGCCCGCCTCAACGCCGCCGACGAGCCCTCCGCCGCCGGCGCCCTGACCGCGGTGTGCGCCAGCACCGCCTGGGTGCGCGCGATGATCGGCGGACGCCCGTACGCCGGCCCGGACGAACTGTGCGCGGCCTCCGACGCGGCGACGGCCCGCCTGGCCCCCGGCGACCTCGCCGAGGCGCTCGCCGGCCACCCGCCCATCGGGCGCCCCGCGCCCGGCGACGCCACCTCGGCCCGTGAGCAGGGCGGGGTGGGCGAACCGGAACGCGCCGAACTGCTCCGGCTGGGCCTGGCCTACCAGGAGCGGCACGGCCAGGTCTTCCTCATCCGCGCCGCCGGCCGGACCGGCGCCGAGATGCTGGCCGCCCTGCGGGAGCGGATCGCCAACGACCCCGCCACCGAGCGCGAGATCGTCCGCGGCGAGCTCGCCGCCATCAACCGCCTGCGGCTGGCCCGCCTCACGGACGGCACGGAGGCGGCCGTATGACGGCGACGGTGACGGCGGCGGCCACGGTGTCCACCCATGTCCTCGACACCGGCGCCGGGCACCCCGCCGCCGGCGTCGCCGTACGGCTGTCGGTGCGCAGCGGCGCCGACGCGCCCTGGACCGGCCACGGCGACTCGGTGACCGACGCGGACGGCAGGTGCCGGGACCTGCCCGCCCTGCCCGGCGGCACGGCGCACGCCCGGCTGGAGTTCGCGGTGCGGCCGTACCTGGGGGAGGCGGCGTTCTTTCCCGAGGTGGTGGTCGCGTTCGCCGTCACGCCGGGCGAGCACCACCATGTGCCGCTGCTGCTCAGCCCGTTCGGGTATTCCGTCTACCGGGGGAGCTAGGACGTGACCACCAAGCTCGGCCAGAACCAGTACGGCAAGGCGGAGACCCGGGTCGTCCGCGTGGTGCGGGACGGCCGCACCCACCACATCCGGGACCTCGGCGTCTCGATCGCGCTGCGCGGCGCGATGGACGACGTCCACTACTCGGGCGGCAACGCGGCCGTCCTGCCCACCGACACCGCCAAGAACACCGTGTTCGCCTTCGCCCGGGAGCACGGCATCGCCTCGCCCGAGGAGTTCGGCCTGCTGCTGGCCCGCCACTTCGTCGCCGGCCACGGCCCCGTCACCAGCGCACGGGTCCGCGTCGAGGAGTACGCCTGGCAGCGGATCGAGACGCCCCAGGGCCGCCCGGTGACCGGGCACTCCTTCGCGCGCTCCGGGCAGGAGGTCCGCACCGCCCAGGTGACCTGGGAGGGCGGCGCGGCCGAGGTCGTCAGCGGACTGACCGGCCTGACGGTCCTCAACTCCACCGACTCCGAGTTCCGGGGCTTCGCCAGGGACCGCTACACCACCCTCCAGGACGCCTCCGACCGGATACTCGCCACCAGCGTCAACGCCCGCTGGCGGCACGGCTGGACGGGCGACGGGGCCGGGGAGCCGCCCGCGTGGGACGCCTCCCACGCGGCCGCGCGCGCCGAGTTGCTGGCCGCGTTCGCCGGGACCTACAGCCTCTCCCTCCAACAGACGCTGTACCGGATGGGCGAGCGGGTGATCGAACGGTGCCCGGGGATCGACGAGGTGCGCCTGTCACTGCCCAACAAGCACCACATCCTGGTGGATCTGGAGCCGTTCGGCCTGGACAACGAGCACGAGGTCTACTTCGCCGCCGACCGCCCCTACGGGCTGATCGAGGGGACCGTGCTGCGGGACGGCGCCGAGGCCCGCATCCCCGTCGACTGACACGGCACGAGAGAGGGGCACCCATGGCCGCACCGCCGCCGCCCGCCGACCCGGCGGTCCGCACGGTCGTCGAGAACTGCGCGATCGCCACCGTCGACGCGCACGACACCGAGTACGCCCGCGGGCACGTCGTCATCGCCGGCAACCGCATCGAGTCCGTCGGCGACGGCCCGGCGCCCGCCGGCCTGACCGGGGTGGCGCGGCGCGTGGACGCCGCCGGGCATCTGCTCACGCCCGGCCTGGTCAACACCCACCACCACTTCTACCAGTGGCTCACCCGGGGCCTGGCCCAGGACTGCAACCTGTTCGACTGGCTGGTCACGCTCTACCCGGTGTGGGCGCGGATCGACGAGCCCATGGTCCACGCCGCCGCCCAGGGCTCGCTGGCCGCGCTGGCGCTGTCCGGGGTCACCACCGCCATGGATCACCACTACGTCTTCCCGCGCGGCGCCGGCGACCTGCTGGGGGCCGAGATCCGGGCCGCCGCCGAGACGGGCCTGCGGTTCTGCGCGAGCCGCGGCTCGATGGACCTCGGCGCCTCGGACGGCGGACTGCCCCCGGACTTCGCCGTCGAGAGCCGCGACGACGCGCTGGCCGCCACCGAGGAGGCGATCGACCGCTGGCACGATCCGTCGCCCGGCTCGATGCTGCGGATCGTCGTCGCGCCGTGCTCGCCGTTCTCCGTGACCACCGGACTGCTGCGGGAGGCGGCGGAGCTGGCGCGGCGCAGGGGGGTGCGGCTGCACACCCACGGCAGCGAGACCGCCGAGGAGGAGAAGTTCTGCCGGGAGCGGTTCGGCATGGGCCCGACCGACTACCTGGAGTCGGCCGGCTGGCTCGGTGAGGACGTGTGGATGGCGCACTGCGTCCACCTGAACGGCTCGGACCTGGAGAAGTTCGCGGCCACCGGCACCGGCGTCGCGCACTGCCCGTCGTCCAACGCCCGGCTGGCCGCCGGGATCGCCCCGGTCCCCGCGATGCTGCGCGCCGGGATACCGGTCGGCCTCGGGGTCGACGGCACCGCCTCCAACGAGGCCGGCGAACTCGGCGCGGAACTGCGCAACGCCGTGCTGATCAACCGGCTCGGCGGCGGCGAGAAGGCGATGAGCGTCCGGCAGGCGCTGCGGCTTGGCACGATGGGCGGGGCGCGGGTCCTCGGCCGGGAGCGGGAGATCGGCTCGATCGAGGCGGGCAAGCTCGCCGACCTCGCGCTGTGGCGGCTGGACGGCTTCCGGCACTCCTCGATCGCCGATCCGGTCGCCGCCCTGGTGCTGGGCGCCCCCGCCCCGCTGACGCTGCTGCTGGCCGATGGCCGCCCGGTCGTCGAGGACGGCCGGCTGGTGCGGGTGGACGAGGACGCGGTGGCCCGCGCCACCCGCACCGAGGCCCGGCGCCTGGCCCGGATCGCCGGCCTCGCCTGACGGTGTGTCAGCCACGCCGGTCGGCGACCCGGGCGTGGACCAGCCGCGACAGGTCGTGCGGCCCCAGCCCGTCCGTCCGCCGCCACAGCGCCGGTTCGACGCTCTCGCGGGTGGACACGTGCCGGATCGCGGTGAAGCCGTTCTCGGTCAGCAGCGCGGTCATCTCCTCGGGCCGCAGGCAGCCGCGCCACGGCTCGCCGAGCTCCGCGCTGACCGGCGCGACGGCCTCCGCGTACGCCTGGCCGGTGGCGTCCCGCAGATCCTCGGGGAGGAAGTAGTCGCCGACCAGTTCGGTGCCCGGCGCGAGGCCGCCGACCTCGGCCAGGACGGCGGCGATGGCCGTCCGGCTCAGATACATGGTGACGCCCAGCCAGCTCACCAGTGCCGGGCGGCCGGGGTCGAACCCGGCGTCGGCCAGGCGTTGCAGGGGCGAGGCGGTCTCGAAGTCGGCGGGTACGAAGGCGACATGGGGCGGCTCGGTGACGCCCGCCGCCGCCAGGCACCGCCGCTTGGCCGCCTGGCTCGCGGGGTGGTCCACCTCGAAGACCCGCAGCGGCCCGGCGGGTTCGCAGCGGTACGCGAACGAGTCGAGACCGGCGCCGAGCAGCACGTACTGGGTGGTGCCGCGCCGGACGGCCTCGGCGAGGCGGTCCTCGGTGAAGCGGCTGCGGGTGGTGGCGGCGGTCCTGGCGGTCCGCAGGACGAGGTGGTCGCCGTGGGCGCGGTGGTAGCCGACCAGCTCCTCGGCCCGCTCGCCGAGGAGCGCGTAGGCGAGGGTGTCGCGGTGGAGGGCGGGCTCGGCATCGACGATCAGATGGGCGGCCCGCGCGGCGGCGGCCCGCAGCGCGGTCTGGCTGGGCTGTGCGGGCCCTGCCGTGGGATCGGCCGTGGAAACTGCTGTGGAAACCGCCGTGGGATCTACCGGGGAATCTGCCGTGGAATCCGTCATGCGTCAGACGGTAACCCCAGATTCTGGCATCATATCACATAGAAGTAATTTCCGCAAGATACCGGGCATTTCGATCGAGCAGCGGGGCGGGTAGGGCCCGCGGCCGTCCCCGCCCCGCCCCGATCGCCGTGCTCAGTCCAGGAGTTCGTAGGCCGGCAGCGTCAGGAAGTCGACGTAGGTGTCGGCGAGCGCCACCTTCAGCAGCAGGTCGTGGGCCTGCTGCCAGGCGCCCGCGGCGAAGGCCTCGTCACCGGCCTCCTTGGCGATGGCGGCCAGTTCCTCGGCGGCGACCGAGCGCACCAGTTCGGGCGTGACCGTCCGGCCGTCGTCCAGCACCACCCCGGCGTTGGCCCACTGCCAGATCTGGGAGCGGGAGATCTCGGCGGTCGCCGCGTCCTCCATGAGGTTGAAGATGGCCACCGCCCCCGCCCCGCGCAGCCATGCCTCGATGTACCGCAGGCCCACCTGGACGGCGTTGAGCAGGCCCGCGAACGTCGGCTTGGCGTCCAGCGAGTCGATGGCCAGCAACTGCCCGGCCGTGACCGCCACCTCCTCGCGCAGCCGGTCCTTCTGGTGCGGCCGGTCGCCGAGGACCGCGTCGAAGGAGGCGCGGCAGACCGGCACCAGGTCGGGGTGGGCGACCCAGGAGCCGTCGAAGCCGTCGCCGGCCTCGCGGTCCTTGTCGGCCCGGACCTTCTCCAGGGCCGCCGCGTTGACCTCCGGGTCCCGGCGGGACGGGATGAACGCGGCCATGCCGCCGATCGCGTGCGCGCCCCGCTTGTGGCAGGTGCGGACCAGCAGTTCGGTGTAGGCGCGCATGAACGGCGCGGTCATGGTGATCGCGTTGCGGTCCGGCAGCACGAAGCTCGCGCCCGCGTCGCGGAACACCTTGATGATGGAGAACAGGTAGTCCCAGCGGCCCGCGTTGAGCCCGGAGGCGTGGTCGCGCAGCTCGTAGAGGATCTCCTCCATCTCGAAGGCCGCGGTGATGGTCTCGATCAGAACGGTGGCGCGGATGGTGCCCTGCGGGATGCCGAGGTGGTCCTGGGCGAAGACGAAGACGTCGTTCCACAGCCGGGCCTCGAGGTGGGACTCCAGCTTGGGCAGGTAGAAGTACGGGCCCTTGCCCTTGGCGGCCAGGCGGCCCGCGTTGTGGAAGAGGTACAGGCCGAAGTCGACCAGCGCGCCGGGGACGGCCTCGCCGTCGACGGTGAGGTGGCGCTCGTCCAGGTGCCAGCCGCGCGGGCGCATCACCACGGTGGCGAGCTCCGCCTCGTCCTTCAGGGCGTAGGTCTTCCCCTCCGGGCTGGTGAAGTCGATGCGGCGCTCGTAGGCGTCGATCAGGTTGATCTGCCCGGCGACGACGTTCTCCCAGGTGGGCGCGGAGGCGTCCTCGAAGTCCGCGAGCCAGACGCGGGCGCCGGAGTTCAGCGCGTTGATGGTCATCTTCTGGTCGGTGGGGCCGGTGATCTCCACCCGGCGGTCCTCCAGCGCGGGCGGCGCCGGGGCGACACGCCAGTCGCCCTCGCGGACGTGCGCGGTCTGCGGGAGGAAGTCCAGCGTGCCGGTGCGCGCGATCTCGGCGCGGCGTTCGGCGCGGCGGGCGAGCAGTTCGTCGCGGCGCGGCGTGAACCGGCGGTGCAGTTGGGCGAGGAACGCCAGCGCCTCCTCGGTGAGTACCTCTTCCGAGCGCGGGACCGGCGGGCCCTGGACGACGGCCGGCGGGGAGGGCGCTGCTGCGGACATGGCTGTCACTCCTTCACGCGCGGGCCGGGTGAGGCGGCGCGGTGGCACGGTGGGTCGTGGATACGGGCGAGCCGCCCCGCGCGTCAGGCACCCGCCCGGGGCTTCTGCTTTGTGGAG
Source organism: Actinomycetota bacterium (assembly GCA_048498775.1). GTDB lineage: Bacteria > Actinomycetota > Actinomycetes > Streptomycetales > Streptomycetaceae > JBEHXI01. The sequence goes on from JBEHXI010000057.1 coordinate 26,328, forward strand.
CATAGTTTCTGCATTATGGAAGATCAACGGTTGGTGGTGGGCGGTACGGGGCGGTTTCCGGCCTCGTCGAGGAGGCGCAGGTCGGCGGGGGTGTCGATGTCGGCCGGCGAGGCGATGTCGCCACACTCCACGAGCGTCAGGTCATCCTGATGCTCCGTCAGGTACCCGCGCGCGCCGTGGTCACCCGCCGCCGAGGCGATGATCCCCGCCCAGTGGGCGGCTCCGAACAGCACCGGATGCCCGCGCCGCCCCCCGTACCCGGCCGCCGCCAGCCGGGAGCGCCCCACCCCGCCGGACAGCAGCCGGGCGACGGCCTCCGGCCCGATCCCCGGCTGGTCGACGAGCGCGACCACGACGGCCTCCGGGGCCGGGGTGAGCCGGGACAGCGCGGTCAGCCCGGCGCGCAGCGAGGAGCCCATCCCGCTCGCCCAGTCCGGGTTCTCCACCAGTTCGCAGCCGCCGAGCCCGGCGGCCCGGGCGCGCACCTCGTCCGCCGCGGCGCCCAGCACCACGTAGACCGGATCGCAGCCGCCCTCGCGCAGCACCCGGGCCGCGTGCTCGACCAGCAGTCCGCCGCGGTAGGGCAGCAGCGCCTTGGGGCGGCCGCCCAGCCGGCGCCCGGCGCCCGCGGCGAGCAGCAGCCCGGCGGGCGGGCGGCCGGGGGCGCCGGGGCCGGAACCCGCGCTCGGGCTCTCGTCGTTCGAACATGCGCTCTTGCCGGTCGCGGGGCGGTGGTGTGTCATGAGGATTGCCTACCCTTCGAAAGTCCATCACGTCGCCATGTGATGGGCGATCGCGGCCAAAACGGGCGCCGGAGTATGGTTTTTAGGGACGATTTCGCTCTCCGTATGGCGCGATGTGCGGAGCGTCGCCTTTACTGGTCCGGCTGCCGGGAGGCGGCCGGGCCCTGCAGCAGTGAGGGGGGAGTCTCAGTGTCGAACGATCGGATCGGTCCGGATACCCCGGCCGTCGCGAGCCGGTCCGCCGCGGCTGCTGCGGGCCCGGATCCGCGGGTGGTCGAGCTGCGCCGGGCGGTCGCCCGGCTCCGGGTCGAACTGGCGGGCCACAGCGTCCACCTGGCGGACCGCGAGGCCGCCGAGGAGGAGCTGGCGGGGCTGGAGGCGGCCGCCGCCGAGGGACTCCTGGCCGTTCCCCGGCTGCGCCGGGCGTTACTGGTGCTCACCGGGGCGCTCGGTTCGGTCAGCGCGCTGGCGCTGCCGCTGTCGGAGGTCCACCACGCCATCGACCTGTTCGGCCCGGCGCCGTCCGGCGGCCGGACGGCGGAGCCGCTGCGCGGCGGCTGCTGACCCGACGGCCCGGTGCCGTCCGGCCGGGCCGCCAGGTGAACGGCCCAGGTGTCCGGGTGAACGGCCCGGGCTCCCAGGTGAACGGCCCGGGTGAACGGCCCAGGCGAAAGCCTCAGGTGAACGCCTCAGGTGAACGAGGTGGTGGACAGCGCCTCGGACAGCTCCCGGGCGATCTGCTGCAGCACCGGGATGATCTTCTCCTGGGCGGCCTCGGTGACCCGGCCGGCCGGACCCGAGATGGAGATGGCGGCGGCCGTGGGGGAGTCCGGGACGCTGACGGCCAGACAACGCACCCCGATCTCCTGCTCGTTGTCGTCCACCGCGTAGCCGCAGGCGCGGATGCGCGCCAGTTCGGTGACGAAGACCTCCGGGTCGGTGATGGTCTTCTCCGTCGCGGCGGGCATGCCGGTCCGGGCGAGCAGGGCGCGCACCTCGTCCGCGGGCAGATGGGCGAGCAGGGCCTTGCCGACGCCCGTGGTGTGGGGCAGGACCCGCCGTCCGACCTCGGTGAACATCCGCATGGAGTGCCGGGACGGCACCTGGGCGACGTAGACGACCTCGTCGCCGTCGAGCAGCGCCATGTTGGCGGTCTCGCCGGTGGCCTCGACCAGTTCGGCGAGGTAGGGGCGGGCCCAGGTGCCCAGCAGCCGCGAGGCGCTCTCGCCCAGGCGGATCAGGCGCGGGCCGAGGGCGTACCGGCGGTTGGGCTGCTGCCGTACGTACCCGCAGGAGACCAGGGTGCGCATCAGCCGGTGGATGGTGGGCAGCGGCAGGCCGCTGGCGGCGGACAGCTCGCTCAGACCCACCTGGCCGCCGGCGTCGGCCATCCGCTCCAGCAGGTCGAAGGCGCGCTCCAGTGACTGCACGCCCCCGCTGCCCGTGGCGCCGTTCGCGGGCCTGATGTTGTTCGCGGAGCTGGTCGACGGCACGTCCGGTCCTCTCGAAGCCGCTTGGGCCGCCGGGTGGCGGCCCGCCGGCAGTACCGCAGCCTACCCGGAGTCCAGGGCATGATCATCGACAATGGGTGGGTAGGTGCCTTTTGGATCACGGAATGCTAATTCCGTGTGACGAAACAATTCAAGAGCGCCGACCCGGCCTGGCGGGGTTGACGCTCCCGGCGGCGCCGATGAGGATTCCTTCCACGGATTTCAACAGAACGTTGAAACGCCGCCGACGGTGGCCGAAGGCCGCTGAGGACCGCTCAAGCACGCCGGACGGACGCCGGATCGCCCGGTGCCGCGGCGACGGAAGGGGCAGCCGGTGACCGACCTGGTCCTGCGCTCGACGCGGGTCGTCACGCCCGAGGGCGAGCGCCCGGCCGACGTCCTGGTGCGCGGCGGCCGGATCGCCGCCGTCCTGCCCCACGGGACGCCGCCACCGGACGGCGTCCCGGTCACCGACCTCGGCGGCGACGCGCTGCTGCCCGGCCTGGTCGACACCCACGTACACATCAACGACCCCGGGCGCACCGAATGGGAGGGCTTCGGCCCCGCCACCCGGGCGGCCGCCGCGGGCGGCGTCACCACCGTGGTGGACATGCCGCTCAACTGCCTGCCGCCGACCACCACCGTCGAGGCGCTGCGGATCAAACGCGCCACCGCCCGCGGCGCCGTCCATGTGGACGTCGGCTTCTGGGGCGGCGCGGTGCCGGAGAACGTCGGGCGGCTGCGCCCGCTGCACGAGGCCGGGGTCTTCGGCTTCAAGTGCTTCCTGCTGGACTCCGGCGTTCCGGAGTTCCCCGAACTCCCCCCGGCGGCCCTGGAGTCGGCCATGGCGGAGATCGCCGGACTCGGCGGGCTGCTGATCGTCCACGCCGAGGACCCGGCGGTGATCGGCGCCGCGCCCCGGCCGGCCGGCCCCCGCTACGCCGACTTCCTCGCCTCCCGGCCCGGCGCCGCCGAGAACACCGCCATCGCCGGCCTGATCGCGTCGGCCCGCCGGCTGCGGGCCCGCGTCCACATCCTGCACCTGTCGTCCGCCGGCGCCCTGCCGCTGATCGCCGCCGCCCGGCGCGACGGCGTGGCGGTCACCGCCGAGACCTGCCCGCACTACCTGACCCTGACGGCCGAGGAAGTCCCGGACGGCGCAACCCCGTTCAAGTGCTGCCCGCCGATCCGCGAGGCGGCCAACCGGGACGCCCTGTGGCAGGGGCTCGCCGACGGCACGATCGACTGCGTGGTCTCCGACCACTCGCCGTCCACCCCCGCTCTGAAGCACCTCGACACCGGCGACTTCGGCCAGGCGTGGGGCGGCATCTCCTCCCTGCAGCTCGGACTGCCCGCGGTGTGGACCGAGGCCCGCCGCCGCGGCCACACCCTGGCCGACGTGGCCCGCTGGATGTCGGCGGCCCCCGCCCGCCTGGCCGGACTGGCCGCCAAGGGGGCCGTCGCGCCCGGCCGCGACGCGGACTTCGCGGTGTTCGCGCCGGACGAGACCTTCACCGTCGACCCGGCGGCCCTGCACCACCGCAACCCGGTGACCGCCTACGCCGGCCGGACCCTGCACGGCGTGGTGCGCTCCACCTGGCTGCGCGGGCGGCTCGTCGCCGAGCACGGCACCACCACCCGGCCGCTGGGCCGGCTCCTGGAGAGGGACAGCGCGTGACAGACGGCCAGGCCCCCGGCGTCCGGCGGCTCACCCCCCACACCGGCGCGGCCCGGCCGTACTCCGGAGGCGACCCCTTCGCCGACCACCGCGCCGCCGCGGACCTGCCGTTCACCCACCTGCCCGACCTGGCCGACCGGCGGCTGGGCGGGACCGTGCTCGCCGTGAGCGACGAGTTCTTCGCCGAGCGCGAGAACCTGCTCGCCCCCGGGCCGGCCCGCTTCGACCCGGACCTGTTCGGGCCCAAGGGCAAGGTGATGGACGGTTGGGAGACCCGCCGCCGCCGCGGCACCGCGGCCGGCACCCCGCACCCGTCCCGTGACGACCACGACTGGGCGGTGATCCGCCTCGGCACGCCCGGGGTGCCGTACGGCATCGTGGTGGACACCGCGCACTTCCGCGGCAACCACCCGCCGGAGATCTCCATCGAGGCCGCCTCCGCGCCGGACGGCGCCGCGGGCCCCGGGGAGCCGGCCGACTGGACGCCCCTGGTCCCGCGCACCCCGATCGGCGGCCACGCCGCCAACGCCTTCCGGATCACCGGCGGACGCCGCGTCACCCACCTGCGGCTGAACACCTTCCCGGACGGCGGTGTCGCCCGGCTGCGGGTGCACGGGGAGGTGGTGCCCGATCCGCGCTGGCTGTCCGCGCTCGGCACCTTCGACGTCGTCGCGCTGGAGAACGGCGGGGCCGTCGAGGACGCCTCGGACCGCTTCTACTCCCCGCCGGAGCACACCATCCTGCCCGGCCGGCCCGTCTCCATGGCGGACGGCTGGGAGACCCGGCGGCGCCGCGACGACGGCCACGACTGGGTGCGCTACCGGCTCACCGGGCAGGCGCTGATCCGGGCCGCCGAGATCGACACCGGCTGCTTCCGGGGCAACGCGGCCGGCTGGGCCGCGCTGTACGGGCGGGACGCCGTCCCGGGCCGGGAGCCCGGCGAGTGGCGGGAGATCCTGCCGCGCACCCGGCTGCACCCCGACACGGTGCACCGCTTCGTCCTCGACGCGCCCCCGGTGACCCAGGTCCGCCTGGAGATCTTCCCGGACGGGGGCATCGGGCGGCTGCGGCTGTACGGCTCACTGACCGCCGAGGGGGCGCGGCGGCTCACGGCCCGCGCCTGACGCCGCGGCACGCCGTCATGCCGTCAGGCGGCGGCGCGCACCAGGGCGACCGGGTGCGGCCGGGGCGCCCGCGCGCGGCGGCGCGCGGTCCACGGCGGGGCGGCGTTGGCCTCCGCGAGCGCCGCGGCCACCGTCGCCGACGGCGCGAGCAGCACGGTGGCGGCGGCTCCGGCGAGCACCAGGCCGCCGCGCGGCACTCCGGGGCGGGTGCGGGGCATCGCGTCGCTCATCAGGTCCTCCGGTCGTCCTCGGGGCTGCACACCACCGAGGTTCGCCCGCCGGGCTGTGCCGGGCCTCGCGGGAGGCTGTGCCGGCCCTGTGCGGCGCGCCGGACCGGACGTGGAGCTGTCAGGGCCGGGACGTGGAGCTGTCAGGGACCGGACGCGGATCGGACGGGGACCGGGCGTGGATCGGACGGGGACCGGGCGTGGACCGGACAGGGACCGGGCAGGGACCGGACAGGGCCCGGACGGGGACCGGACAGGGCCCGGACGGGGACCGGATAGGGCCGGACACCGGCCGGGTATGGCACGGACGCGTAACAGCGCGGGTGTCCGGCTGGCACGATGGTC
>JBEHXI010000058.1:0-31747 GCA_048498775.1 Actinomycetota bacterium
AGGACCGGGCGGCCATTCCTTTCGAGCCATCAGCGGCAATCACCCATCAGCCATACCCGGTCCTCCCGGACCGGCCAACATTCTTAGGGAACACCCATGCCTGACATCGGCTTCGACCGCGCCCTGACCCTGGTACGGGAGGGCTCCGCGCTGCTGCGCACCGTCGTCAACGGCCTCACCGAGGACCAGGTGCACGCCCCCTCGCTCCTGCCCGGCTGGAGCAGGGCCCATGTCCTGACCCACCTCGCCCGCAACGCCGACGCCCTGGGCAACCTGCTCACCTGGGCCCGCACCGGGATCGAGACCCCCATGTACCCGAACCCGGCCACCCGCCTGGACGACATCGAGACCGGGTCCGGGCGCCCGGCCCCGCAGGTCCTCGCGGACCTCGTGGCAGCCGACGCCCGGCTCCTCCAGGCCATCGACACACTGCCGGAACCGGCCTGGCACGCCCCCGTCCGCAGCGCGCTGGGCCGCACCATCCCGGCGTCCGAGGTGCCCTGGCTGCGGACCCGCGAGGTGTGGATCCACGCCGTGGACCTGGCCACCGGCGCCGCGGACTTCGACGCCTTTCCCGCGGACCTCGTCGACGCGCTGCTGACCGACGCCGGCCGCACCGTCGGAGCCCGGGAGGGCTGCCCGCCGCTGGTGCTGTGCCCCACCGACCGCACCCGCACCTGGGCGCTCGGCCCGGCCGAGGGACCTGCCCGGGAGGTCGGCGGGCCCGCCGCGGGACTGGCCGGCTGGCTGCTGGGCCGCGACACCCCCTGCGCCCGCGCGGTCGCCACCACGACCACGGTCACGCTGCCCGCCTGGCTGTGACGCGGCCGGCGGTGGCCGCACCCCGATGACCCGGATTCCCCGAGCGGGATCCGGCAGCCTGACGGCCCGCTCGTCGTGCCCGGTCGCTGTCAGGCGTCCGCCCGCCGCCGCGAGGGCGGCGGCGGGCGGATAGGGGTTAGTGGTCCGCGCCGCGTTGTGCGCTCTGGTCCACCTCGGGCAGGGTCTGGATGACGCTGCGCAGGTGGGCGCGGGCGGCCTGCTCGGCTGCCACGGGGTCGCGATCGCAGACGGCGTCGATGATCGCCAGATGCTGGGGGAGCGACACGTTCGGCCGGCCCGGGTGCAGCGCGAGCCTGAACTGGTGGCGCACGCTCTGGGCGCGCAGCCGCTCCAGCACCTGGGCGGCCGTGTGCTGGCCGCTGATCGCCCGGATCCGGCCGTGCAGCTCCTGGTTCAGCCGGGAGTAGCCGAACACGTCACCGGAGGAGACGGCCGAGCGCATCTTCTCGCCGATGTCCTTCAGCTCCGTGATGCCCTCGTCGGTGATCCGCTCGGCGGCCTTGGCGGCGCACAGGCCCTCGACCACCATCCGGACCTCGGAGATCTCGATGGCCTCGGCGAGTGGGACCGCGCGGACGCGGGCACCGCGGTTCTGGATGCGTTCGACGAGGCCCTCGTTCGTCAGCTCCAGCAGGGCCGCCCGCACGCCGGCCCGGCTGGCGGCGAACTGCTCGGACAGGTCGGCCTCGACCAGCCGCTGGTTCGGTGCGAACTCGCCACTGACGATCGCCTCGCGGATCAGGGCCGTCACAGACGGGCGTCCGCTGTCCGCCGCGGTCCCGTTCTGCTCGGTTCCGGCGCGGCGAGTATCGCTGTTGCCGCTTGTGGGCACTGCATCTCCCCTGGTCCGTGGCTGCGCGCACATTGTCGCCAATTTTGTCCCAGCATAGCAGCGCACCCGGATCCCGGGTGGCATCGCCGGGCGGCGGACGGCGGCGCTCACACCTGCCGGTCGATCACCCGAAGAAGGGTGAGGAGCATACGGTTCAGCGGCGTCGGAACGCCATGCCGCTCACCGGCGCGCACCACGGCACCGGTGATGTGCTCGTGCTCCATCGGGCGTCCCGCCAGCCGGTCGTAGAGCATCGACGTGCCCCCGTCCGGCGGCCCGGCCGCGTACGTCCTCAGCGTCCGGGCGATGTCCTCGTCCCCCACACCGGCGCCCTCGGCCCGGGCGACGGCCACCCCCTCACGCAGGACGTCCTCCGCCAGACGCACCATCTCCGGGACGGCGAAGACCTCCATCCGCTGCCGCAGCAACGCGGTGAGCGGGTTCGCCGCGAGGTTGGTGAGCAGCTTGCGCCAGGCGGCGGTGGTGAACTCGGCCTCCCGGACGACCTCCACGCCGGTCCCCGCCCACAGCCGGGCGAAGCCTTCCGCGGCGGGGGAGCAGTCCGGGACCACCAGGCGATCGCCGGTGTGGTGCACGACATGGCCGGCACCGACGCGCTCGACCGACACGTAGACCAGCACGGGCAGCACCTCCGCGCCGGGCGGCACCAGGGGCCCGGCCAGGGCGAGATGCTCGACGCCGTTCTGCAGCACCGCCGTCACCGTGCCCGGCCCGGCCAGCGCCCCCAGCCACCCCGCGGCCCCCGGGGTGTCCTGCGCCTTGGTGGCCAGCAGGATCCACTCCACGTCGCCGGGCGCCGCGCGCGGATCGGTCACCACCCGGACCGGCGCCTCCAGCGTCCGGCCGCCGCCGGAAACCCGCAGACCCTTCAGAGGGGTGCGGGCGCACAGCGTCACGTCATGTCCGGCCGCGTACGCCGTCGCCGCCAGGTAGCCGCCGATCGCCCCCGCCCCGACGACCGCTACCCGCGCCACCGACTCCGTCCGTCCGTCGACGTGTTGCCGCATGGCACCGACCCTAGACCGTGTCCGACGGTTCCCGCCGGGCTCGCGGGGCCTGGCACGCACGCTCGCCGCACTGCGCTTCGCTCCGTCTCTGCTCTGTCGTGGGACGGCGTAAGCAGACCTGGAGCCGGGCCGCGCCGCACCTGACCGGAGCAGTCCCGCTCGCGGCGCCGGGGCACGCGAAGGACGCTGGGGGTGCTTGCCGGGTCGGCCGACCCGGGAGACGGCGCGCCGGGAAGTGCCGGTGACGCGGTGTCCGGTCGAACGGGAGGGTGTAAGGGGCGCGAGAGATGGCAGCAGCACAGCCGGCCGCGGCAGCCGGGCCACCGCCGGGGCCCGGGCACGGTCGTCCGCGATGGCCCGGCCGGGCGGTCGTCTCCCGCCTGTGGTCGGTCCCGCTGCTGGCCGCCGTGGTGGTGCCGTCCTGCTTCTCCGGCCTCGCCGCCGGGCCGGCCGCCGACCGGGCCGGTGGCAGCCCGCCCGGGCTCCACCCGGGACGCGCCGTGCTGTTCCTGGACGGCAACGCGTTGACACCGGAGCAGATGTCCACGGTGCTGGAGGCGCCGGACCTGACGGTACGGCTGACCGCCGCGGCCCGGGAGCGGATGCGGCGGAACCGGGCGGAGGCCCTCGCCGCCCTGCGGTCCGGGCAGCGGGTCTACGGATGGAACCAGGCGCTCGGACCGCTGAAGAACCGCACGCTCACCCAGGCCGAGCAGCGCCGCTTCCAGCGCAACATCCTGCTGTCGCACGCGGCGGGCACCGGACCGGCGTTCCCGCCCCGGGTGGCGCGGCTGGCCCTGGTCCTGCGGGCCAACCAGATGGCACGCGCGCGGATGGGCGTGCGGCCGCAGGTGCCGCAGCGGCTGCTGGACCTGGTCAACGCCGGGGTCACGCCCGAGATGCCGCAGATCGGATCGCTGGGCATCGGGGACCTCCAGCCGATGGCCGAGGCCGGTCTGGTGGCCATCGGAGAGCCGGTCCCCGCCCGGTACCGCGGCCGCGTCGGACCGGCGTCGCGGATCCTCGCCCGCGCAGGTCTGCCGCGCTCCTTCACCCTGGAGCAGGGCGAGGCCCTGCCGATCGTCAGCGGCAGCGCGGTCGTCGCCGCCGACTTCGCCTACGCCGTCCAGCGCGCCACGCGCCTCGCCGACCTGGCCGAGGGCGGGCTGGCCCTGTTCATGGACGTCACCCGCGCCGAGGCCGAGGCACTGGACGCCCGCACCCACGACGAGCGGCGCATCCCCGCGGAGATCGCCGTCGCCGCCCGGCTGCGCGCCCTGGTGGCGGGCAGCGGCTGGATGACCGAGACCGGGCGGCGCCGGCTCGGCGAGACCCACCCCCGTGTGCAGGACGCGGTCTCCGTGCGGGCCGCCCCGCACATCCTGGGTGCCTGGCGCGAGGCGCTGGACCACGACCGCGTCGTCCTGGACCGCGAGGCCAACTCCTCCACCTCCAACCCGCTCGTCTTCCCGGTGCCCGGAGCACCCGCCCGATTCGTCATGGGCGGCAACTACGACGCCGACCTCATGGCACACGACATCGACGCGCTGAGCGGCCACATCGCCGACATCGGCACGCTCTACGAGCAGTTCTCCGCGCGGCTGCTGTCCCCGGAGTGGAGCTACGGCCTTCCCGCGAACCTCGCCGGCGGCACGATCGGCCTGAACTCCGGCATGGTCCAGGTGCAGACGGTGGCCACCGCGCTGCTCCCCGAACTCCAGGTACGGGCCTATCCGGCGAGTGCGCTGTCGCGGCCGGCGAAGGCCGGGCAGGAGGACCACAACAGCATGGCCATGGCCGCGGTCCGTGACCTGCACGAGAACCTGGACCGGCTCGGCACCGTCCTCGCGGTGGAGATGATGATGTCGGCGCAGGGGATCGACCTCATCCGGGACCGGATGAAGGGGCTGCCGCTGGGGGTGGGAAGCGCCCGGCTGTGGCGGGTGATCCGGCGGCACATCGCTCCGCTCGGCGACGACCGGTGGATGTCCCCGGACCTCGACGAGATGGTCAGGCTGGTGGCGGGGCCCGAACTGCTGCGGGCGGTCCGCGCGCCCGAACGGGAGGCGGGCCGGCGCCGCGTTCACACCGCGGCGCGGTAGTGGTAGGCGCACAGCGCGCCGAAGCCCATCCGCTCGTACAGCCGCAGTGCCGGGACGTTGTCCTGCTCCACCTGGAGGTACATGTGGCCGGCCCGGTGCGCGCCGGCCCAGCCGGCCAGGGCGGTGAGCACGGCGCGGGCCGCGCCCCTGCCGCGCGCCTCGGGCAGCGTGGCCATGCCGAACACGCCCACCCAGCCGGTGTCGGCGACGGCCCGTCCCACCGCGGCGACCTCGTCCCCGGCGAGTGCGCAGGCGTAGGCCGACGGCCGCTTCACCCGGTCGAGCAGGTCCCACTCGGACCGGGAGTCGCCGCCGTGGCCGTGCACGGCGTGCCAGGCCGCGAACCAGGCCGGGGTCGGGCGGTCGTCCAGCCGCACCCGCCAGGTGCCCGCGGCGGCCGGTGCCGGAATACGGGCGACCGGCGCGGTCCGCAACGACATCACGCTCTCCCGGCGGTAGCCGCGCTCCGCCAGGACCGCGTCCAGCTCCGCCGGGCACGCCCCGGGGGTGATCTGGAACCGGGTGACGGTGCCGTGCCCGGCGTAGAACCGCTCCGCGGCGGCGATCCGCGGCAGCAGTCCGCCCGGTGCGGTGTCGCCGTGGGGCAGCACCGTGCCCGCCCACCAGGCGGAGCCGGGGGCATGGCGCAGCCACCACCCGTCGAGGTCCACGACACGCTCGGCCGGAAGGGCCCGGGCCGCCCTCTCCTGCAGCCCCCGCACCGTTTCCGAACCGCTGACGGCAGACGGCACCGACACGCTCAACTCCCCTCGGTGCAACGGTGGACGCCGGATCTTCGCAGATCCTGGCACACCCGCCGCGGCCCGGCCGTCAGGAGCGGGTCCCCGCCCCGGCGGACTTCGCGGTGTCGTATGCCTCGCGCGCCGCCAGCACCTCAGGCACCCGCGCCTCCGCCCAGCGGGCCAGCGCCCACACCTGGCGGGCCGCCTCCTCGCCGAGCGGCGTGAGGGAGTAGTCGACGTGCGGCGGTATCACCGGATACGCCTCGCGGTGCACCAGGCCGTCGCGCTCCAGCGTCTGCAGGGTCTGGGCCAGCATCTTCTCGCTCACCCCGCTGACGATGCGGCGCAGCTCGCTGAAGCGCCGGGTGCCGTCGAGGAGGGCGGCGAGCACCAGGACGCCCCAGCGGCTGGTGACATGCTCCAGGATCGGCCGCGACGGGCAGTCCGCGGCGTTGACGTCCGGCCCCCGGCGCCCGGCGGCGGCCTCTTCTCTTACCGACACAGCAGTAGCTTACGAAAAGGTGCGTACTTCCGGAAGGTGAGTACCCCTCCTACGGTGAGTGCACGACCGCGCAGGAATCATCCAGCACAGGAGCAACCATCATGAGCATCGTCGTCACCGGAGCCACCGGGCAGCTCGGCCGCCTCGTCATCGACGAACTGCTGGCCAGGGTCCCCGCCGGGCAGGTCGCCGCCGTGGCCCGCGACGCGGCGAAGGGCGCGGCCCTCGCCGGGCGCGGTGTGGACCTGCGGGTGGCCGACTACGGCAGGCCGGAGACCCTGGCGGACGCCTTCCGGGCCGGCGACACCGTCCTGCTGATCTCCGGCAGCGAGGTCGGGCGGCGCGTTCCGCAGCACACGGCCGTCATCGACGCCGCCCGGGCGGCCGACGTGGCCCGGCTCGTCTACACCGGCGTGCTCGGCGGCCCCGCGGCCGACTTCCGGCTCGCCGACGAGCACAAGGCCACCGAGCAGGCCATTCTCGACTCCGGTCTGCCCTACACCTTCCTCCGCAACGGCTGGTACAACGAGAACTACACCGCGCAGATCCCCGTCCAGCTGGAGCACGGCGTCGTGGGCAGCGCGGGCGAGGGCCGCATCGCGTCCGCCTCGCGCGCCGACTACGCCGCCGCCGCGGCCGTGGTGCTCACCACCGACGGCCACGACGGCAGGGCCTACGAACTCAGCGGTGACCGGGCCTGGACGCTGGCCGAATACGCGGCCGAGCTGTCCCGGCAGTCCGGCCGCGAGGTGGCGTACCACGACGTTCCCGCCGAGGTCTACCAGGGCATCCTCGTCGGTGCCGGGGTTCCCGAGCCGATGGCCGGGATCCTCGTCGACGTGGACGTCTCCGCCATCCGGCGCGGACTGCTGGAGGGCGGCAGCGGCGACCTGAGCCGTCTGACGGGCCGTCCGACGACCCCGATCGCCGACAGCGTCGCCGCCGCCCTGAAGGGCTGACGCGCAGGGGCCGACCGCCGTCGAAACGACACAGCGGTACGGCCTCGTCCGGGGCGGCGGCAAGAACTCGCGCAGGTGGGCCGCCGCACCCTGCCGTAGCCGACGTCGATCATGACCCGCTTCGCGGCGCCGTCCGTGCCGGCGACGGTGCCGCCCCAGGGGGCGCGCCGGCGCGGGTGGACGACGAAGAACCCGGGCCACATCGGCGGGGTGGCCACTGTGGACAGCCGTCTACCCGGGCGTGTCGAAGTAGCGCAGGAGCACGCCCACGCCATCCCGGAGGGGGAGCGTCTTTCTGGGGACGGGGATGAGTTCGGCACCGGTCCGGACCAGCGCACGTATCAGGGCGGCGCCGGCGGGGCCCTCCTCGAAGGACAGGGCGCCGAAGGATTCCAGCTCCTCGCGGGACAGGGCGATCTGGGCGGGTTCGGCTCCGGCCCACAGGGAGGCGGGCAGCTCGGCGGGCGTGTTGAGGAGCAGTGCGCCGACCTGACCGCGTTGCAGCGCCGCCACGGAGGCGGCCATGCCTTCGACGGTGCCCCGGTGCCGGGCGCGCTGGGCCATGAACCGGTCCACCCGGGCCTGGTCGGCGGCGCTGATCCGGTCGCTGAGGAGCCCGGCGAGTTGCTCTTCGAGCAGAGCGCGGCCCGGGGCGGCACGCCCGTCCGGGCCGGCGATGACGACACGGTCGCGCAGGCGCGCGGGCAGGCGGTGGGCCAGGACGCTGGTGGCCCAGGGGTCGCCGGCCAGGGCGATCACCTCCGCCTCACTCGCGGCGGCCATCTCCTCCACTTCGACGGCGATCCGCCCCACGGTGCGCGGCCAGTCGCCCGCCGCGACGCGCTGGTGCCGGCGGGGGCCAGGCGAGACCCGGCTCATGGGCCATCGTCCGGTCTCCATCGCGACCTCGAATTCCTCGGGCGCCCGGCCGGGTTCCTCCGGCTCGGAGCGCCGGACGTCGACGGCCGCGTAGGGGATGTCCGGGGCGTGCTGCAGTGCCAGCGGGAAGGTGTCGGGGAGCGTGGCCACCTGGGCCGAGCCCCACACCGGGGGCTCGGGCAGCTCCTCCTCCCACACCAGATCGCCATGGCTGACGAAGAGTGCTTGCCCGTGCCGCCCCGCGACCTCCTCGTCGCTCCCGACCTCGGCGGTCAGGGTGTCCAGGGTGCCGCTGTCGGCGCCCTGCGCGTCCAGCTGCGCTCGCAACTGCCGCCAGCGCAGCTCGATCGCCTTGTGAGGGTCGTCGGTGTCGCGTGAGGTGTCGAGGTAGACGCACGCGTAGGGGCCGGGATGCTCGTACAGCGGGTCGAGGAAGGTCAGTTTCACGATCGCTCCTCGTCGGTACGGTCCTCCTGCCCACCAGTACACAGCGCCGGACGGCGTCTCGCGCGCTGGGGGGAGAGCGCGGCGCCAGTGGCGGCGGCGGGCCCCGGTGGGGGTGTAAGCACCGCCGCCCCGGGTATGAGGCGTTATATCCGGGATATCGCTTTTGCGTCTTTGGTTCCCGCCGGTGGGGCGGTGGGTGCCGGCCGCGGTTCACCCACCCTGATCGTCTGTGAGGAGGCAGCCGATGAAGCGGGGTTCCACAGCCCACACCTGGGGCTGGCAGCGCACACACCTGTACGGCAGGCAGGGACGAGCGGAGCATCGTGCCCTTCGCACCAGGCACGGCGGCGAGCAGCCGGTGTACAGCCGCAAGATGCGCGACCTGATCAACCGTCTGCTGCGCACCGGGCGTTGAACGCGCGTCGGGGCGCTCAAGGCTGGAAGAGGCGGGGGCTTCCAACCCTGGTGAAAGAGCCGGGTCCGTGATCGGTGATGCATCGGCCGCCCGGCACCTCGGCCCGTGCCCGGTCGGTGGCCGTACCGGTCGCGGGTGACAAGGATGTGGGGGCGATGAGGACGGCCGAGCAGGCAGGCGTGGAGCTTGTCGCCGAGGGCCCCTTCCGGTTCGGGATTCCGCGGCACGGCGACATGCGCGTCCCGGGCGTGGTCTTCGCCGACCGGGAGCTGTTGCCGGAGGCAACCGGCGACAGGGCGCTGGAGCAGGTGGTGAACGTGGCCACCCTGCCGGGGATCGTGGAGGCCTCGTACGCGATGCCGGATGTGCACTGGGGCTACGGCTTCCCGATCGGCGGCGTGGCGGCGACCGATGTGGCCCGTGGGGGTGTGGTGTCCCCCGGCGGGGTCGGGTTCGACATCTCCTGCGGAGTGCGGCTGCTCGCCGCCGGGTGCGACCGGGCCGCGCTCGCTCCCCGTATGCGAGCGCTGATGAACGAGCTCAGCCGCCGCACCCCGCGCGGTCCGAGACGCGGCGCGGTCTGGCCGATGGGTCCCTCCCAGCTGAAGCAGATCCTTGAGGGAGGGGCGCGGTACGCGGTGGAACGCGGGCACGGAGTCCACCGCGACCTGGAGCGCTGCGAGGACGAGGGCGTCCTGTCCGGCGCCGAACCGGGCCGGGTGAGCGCCCGGGCCGTGGAGCGCGGCCTGGGGCAGGTGGGCAGCCTTGGCTCGGGCAACCACTTCCTGGAGGTCCAGGCCGTACAGACGGTCTACGACGAGGACGCGGCCCGGGCCATGGGGCTGTCCGAGGGGCAGGTGTGCGTGATGATCCACTGTGGTTCCCGCGGCCTGGGCCACCAGGTCTGCACCGACCACGTCAGGACGATGGACCAGGCCATGTCACGGTACGGGATCGCGGTCCCCGACCGGCAGCTCGCCTGCCTGCCCGTGGACTCGCCCGAGGGACGTTCGTACCTGGGGGCGATGGCGGCCGCCGCCAACTACGCGCGAGCCAACCGCCACCTGCTGGCCGAGGCGGTGCGGGATGTCTTCGAGGCGGTGGCCGGCTGCGGACTGGACCTGGTGTACGACATCTCCCACAACCTTGCGAAGATCGAGCCGCACTCGGTCGGCGGCGACCGGATGCGGCTGTGCGTTCACCGCAAGGGAGCCACCCGGGCCCTGCCGCCGGGCCACCCCGATCTGCCCGCGGACCTCGCCCGGGTGGGCCAGCCCGTGCTCATTCCGGGCACCATGGGCACGGCTTCGTACGTCCTGGTGGGCGTGCCCGGCGGCGGGGCCTTCCATTCGGCCTGCCACGGTGCCGGGCGCACGCGCAGCCGGCACGCCGCGGCGGAGGTAGTGGACGGACGCCGACTGCGCGCGGATCTCCAGGCGCAGGGCATCGCGGTGCGGGGAACGACGGTGCGCGGGCTGGCCGAGGAGGCACCGTGCGCCTACAAGAACATCGACGCGGTCGTGCGGGTGAGCGAGGGCGCGGGCCTGTGCCGCAAGGTGGCACGTCTGACACCGCTGGGCGTCGTCAAGGGCTGAGACGGCGGGCCCTGGCGATGCGCGCCAGGGCACCATCCGCGATCCGTGGCGTCCCGGGGGCTGACTTCTGTCCTGGTCAGCCGCCGGTGGCCGGGGTGCCGAGCTCGTAGGGCGCGAGTGCCTCGGCGACCGTCCGGTTGCGGGGGGTGTCCACCCCGAACCGACCGCCGAGTTCGGTCACCGCGCCGCTGAGCCAGGGCAGTTCCAGCCGGTTGCCGTGGTCGAGGTCGTGGTGCATCGAGGACGACATGGCCGCGGGCAGGGTGTCGCAGAAGGCGAGCCGGTCGTCGGCGAACCCGGGGTCCAGACGCACGCCGGCGGCCCGTCCGACCGCGACGGCCTCCGCCATCAGGCCGTGCAGCAGGGCGCGTGAGTGCGGGTGGCCGCGGACGACGCCGACGGGTTGCCGCACCACCGAGGTGGCACCGGACAGGCCCACCAGGAAGACGAACTTCTCCCAGATCACCCGCTCGATGTCCTCGCTGATCCCGGCCTCGATGCCCGCTTCCTGACAGCGTGTCAGAAACTCCCGGATCACCGGCGGGGCCTCCTGCCGGTAGGCGCCGAAGACCAGCTTCTGCAGGGTGCCGCGGTGCGCGACGATCCCCGGCTCCTCGATGGCCGCGGAGATGTAGCACACGCCGCCGGTGACCGCGTCCTCCGGCAGTGCCTTGCGCAGCACCTCGTCCTTGTGGACGCCGTTCTGCAGGGAGATCACCCGGGTGTCCGGCCCGACGACGGACGCCAGTTGCGCGGCGACGTCCTCGGTGTCCCACAGCTTGACGGCGACGAGGACGACGTCGGCCTCGCCCAGTTCGGAGACCGACGACACGACGGCGTCGGACGGCACGCCCAGGTCGCCCAGTTCGCTGCGGACCAGCAGGCCGCGCTCGCGGATCGCCGCCAGGTGCCGGCCGCGCGCCACGAAGGTCACGTCGTTGCCCGCGGCCAGGAGCCGGGCGCCGAAGTACCCTCCGACGCCTCCCGCCCCGATGACTCCGATGCGCATGATCACTGCCTTTCGTCGCCGGACGGGCCCGCCGGCCGCCGCCGCTGCGTCGTCCTGGTAACCGTGGTGAAGGTTACTATGGTCGCCATGGACAACGCCCCGCAAGCGACCCGCACCAGGGTGACCGCCCGGCTGCGCGATCTGCGTTTCGACGCGGGCTCGTTGTCGCTGAACCTCGTCGCGACCGTCGGCCGCCGGCCGGTCTCGCCGGTCGAGCGCCTGGACGGCGTGGACCGGCTGCGCGACTGGTGCGCGGGCGTGGGGCTCGTGCTGCGCGCGGACGCGGCCACACCGGAGCTGCTCGCGTCCCTGCGTGAACTGCGGGCCGCCGCCCACGAGGTGGCCGCCGCGGCGGTGCGCGCACGCCGTCCGTCCGCCGCCGCGGTGGACCTGCTCAACCTCCGGGCCGGCCATCCCCCTCCCGCCCCGCGGTTGCGGCTGGACTCCTCGGGGGTGTGCCTGGACGACTCCAGCGTGCGGCTGTCCGGCGAGGATCTCCAGGCGCTGGTGGCCCGCGACCTGATCACGCTGCTCGGCGACCCCCCGCGCCGTTCCCGGCTGCGGGAGTGCGACGCCGAGAACTGCCGCATGCTCTACCTCGACACGGGACGCGGGAAGCCCCGCCGCTGGTGCTCGATGCAGCGCTGCGGCAACAGCGCCAAGGTCGCCCGGTACCGGCGCCGCGGCGCCGGTACCGGCTGAGCACGCGTCATCCGCTCCCGCTCAGGGGCAGAGCCGCAGGCCGGGGCCGGACGCGGCACCGCGGTCGCCGAGATAGCTCGCCCGCCCCTCGTCGTCCAGCTCGAACGGCCCGGAGGGGATGACGCAGAACTCGTTGCCCTCCGGGTCGGCCATCACCAGGAAGCCGCCCGGCGCGTACTGCGGGAGCAGCCTGCCGCCCAGCGCCTCGATCCGGGCCTGCTCGGCGGCCGGGTCGGGGGAGGCGACGTCGAAGTGGACCCGGTTCTTGCCCACCTTGGGCCCGTCGGTCTTCTGGAAGCCCATTCCCGGGCCGTCGCCGCGGGTGAGCCAGACGTAGGGGCCGATCCTGGCCGCGACCGTCCTGCCGAGGAGCCCGGCCCAGAACGCGGCCAGCCGCTCGGGGTCGGCGCAGTCGATGACGATGTCCTTGATCTGCAGAGGGGTGCCGGTCATGCCTTCGATGCTCGCAGATCCGGCGCCGTCGCCGGGGCGCCGCTGCGCGGATGCCCGGGACCGGCCCGGGCATCCGCGCGGTGCTCACCCCCGCAGGGCGGAGGCGAAGATCCCCGGCAGCGCGGACCAGCGCGGCCTGGCCGCGAAGCCGGTCAGCAGGCGGCCGGTGGTCGCGGCGGTGCGGTTGGTGACGAACCACGGCGGCCGGGGGGACAGGGCGAACTCGCCGTGCAGCACCGAGCGGGGCGCCGGGCGGAACGGGCCCCGCACCACGGTGCGTTCCGGGCTGTCCAGCAGCACGGCGTTGTGCACCACCCCGATGCCGCTCTGGACGTCCTGCGGGGTGTGCCCGGGGAACGCGCCCCAGGTGGCGGTCGGGGTGAGGTAACCGAGCCCGGTCCAGGCGTTGACGGCGACGGTGCCGTAGCGCAGGTCCGCGACGGCGTCCTCGAAGGAGCGGCCCAGCGCGGAGATGGTGCGCGGGGCGGCGATGACGTTGGCGCCCAGCGTGCCCAGCAGCTCGTCGTTGGCGGTGCGCACCGCCTCCCGCAGGAACTCGCCCGGCCCGCCCGGGAGTTCGACGACCCCGAGGACGGGGGCGAAGTACTCGGTGGTCAGCGCGGACTCGCCGTCCCCGGCGCGCAGGCCCGGCAGCAGGACACGCCCGCGGTCCAGCGTCTCGGCGTTCGCGTGGCAGCCGAGCGCCTGGGTGACCCGGCTGTCGCTGCCGGGATAGTAGGCCGGCCGTGCCGGGGCGCCGGCCAGCGCGGTGCGCAGGTGGGCCAGGAAGCGGTCCTTCTGCGGCCAGTCCGCCCCGATGACCAGGATCTGCCCGGCGATGCAGTTGTACCCGCCGTTGTGCAGGCGCTGCGTGGCGACATGCTCGGCCTGGAAGCGCAGATCGGCCTCCGACCAGTCGCCGGGCACCACGATGACGGGGGAGACGCCGCCGAGTTCGCTGGTGACGGGCTTGTCCAGCAGGGGCGTTCCGGCCTTCCGGCGGGCCGCGCCCTCCTCGCCGGGACCGAAGACGATGGCGTCATGGGTGGCCGCGCTGCCCGTCATGTGCACATGCCCGACGCGGGAGTGGTGCACCAGGTAGCCGCCGACGTCGGCGCCGCCGGTGAGCACCCGCACCGCGCCGACCCGGATCAGCGGGTCCAGGACCGCGCGGAACACCTCCAGCATCGGGTCGGTGATGGGGTTGAGCTTGAGCGCGACGACCCGGTTGTGGGCGTAGAGCTCGTAGAGCACGTCCAGGACGGGGATGGAGGTGATGTTGCCGGCGCCGAGCACGACACCCACACCGCCGGTCTCGGCCGGCCTGCGCAGCGCCAGCCCGGCGCGCTCGCGGACCTCGTCCGCGGTGACCCCCGGCGGCATCCACACCTCGGCGCTGAACCCGCTGAGCAGCAGCTGGTCGTAGACGCCGTGGGGCATCACCCGCACCGCCACCCGCCCTCCGGGGGCCTGCGCGAGCGAGTAGTCGTCGACGGGGCTGCGGCCCTGCTCCAGGGCGCGGATGCTCGCGGCCAGCGCCGCGGTCCCGGTGAGCACCGCGTACGGGCCGGAGGTCCACTCCTCGCCCAGCAGCGGGCTGCCGGGCGGCAGTTGCTTGTAGCCGGCGGCCGCGTCCACCCAGGCCTGGGCCTGGGCGGCGGTGGCGGCGTGCACCTGCTCCAGCAACTCGCGGCGCTCGGCGAGGCCGCACGCGGCCCACGCCTTCTCGCCCTCGGCGAGCTGGGCGAGGAGTCCGTCGATCCGGGCGGCCTCGTCGGTGTCCGGGGCGAAGGTGGTCATCGGGTGGCTCCCTTGATGAGATCGGCGGCCTTCTCGGCCGCCATGACGGTGGGCGCGTTGGTGTTGCCGCGCGGCACGGTGGGGAAGACGGAGGCGTCCACGACCCGCAGGCCGGTGGTGCCCAGCACGCGCAGCTCCGGATCGACGACCGTGCCGATCGCGCAGGTGGACGTCGGATGGAACAGCGTCATACCGGTGCGCCTGACCCAGGCGAGGATGTCCGCCTCCGAGGCCGAGGCCGGGACGCTGAACGGGCCGGTGACCAGGTCGGTCAGCGGCTTGTGCTCCACCACCTCCAGCGCGGCGCGCACCCCGGCGACGATGGCGGCCCGGTCCTCCGGCGCCGTCAGGTAGTTGTGGCGGATACGGGGCGCGGCACCGGGACGGGCCGAGCGCAGCGTGACCTCGCCGCGGCTGGCCGGCGCCAGCACGCACGGGCCGAGGGCGAAGCCGTGCTCGGTGACCGGGCCGAGACCCTCCTGGTGGAAGAGCACCGGGGCGAAGTGGAACTGCACGTCGGGCGCGGTCAGTCCGTCCCGGCTGTGCAGGAAGCCGCCCGCCTCGCCGATGTTGGACGTCAGCGGCCCGCGCCCCTCACCGGCCAGCAGCGCGGCGTTCTCCGGGGTCGCGGCGGTGAACAGGGACTCGGCGTCGGTCCGGAAGTTCAGCAGGGCCATGAAGTGGTCCTGCAGCCCCTGCCCGACCGGCAGGTCGGCGACGGTCTCCAGGCCGAACGCCGCCAGGGTCCCGGCCGGCCCGACGCCCGAGAGCATCAGCAGCTTCGGCGACTCGTAGGCGCCGGCGGAGACGATCACCTCCCGGTCCGCGCGCAGGACCACCGCCTCACCGCCGCGCTCCACCTCCACGCCCGTCGCCCGCCCGGCGTCCAGGACGACGCGCCGCGCGTGGGCGTGGGGGAGCACGGTGAGGTTCGGCCGGCCCAGCGCGGGGTGCAGGTAGGCGACGGCGACGCTGTGGCGCATGCCGCCCAGCTGGGTGAGCTGGTAGGGGCCGACGCCGAGCTGGCTTTCGCCGTTGAAGTCGTCGTTGCGGGGGTGCCCGGCCCGCACCGCCGCCTCGACGAAGGCGGCCGCCAGCGGATGGGCGGACCGGCTGTCGCTGACCCGCAGCGGTCCCCCGGTGCCGTGGTGGGCGTCCGCGCCGCGCTCGTTGTCCTCCGCGCGCAGGAAGTAGGGCAGCACCTCGTCATAGGACCAGCCGGTGGCCCCGGCCGCCGCCCAGCCGTCGTAGTCCGCCCGGTTGCCGCGGATGTAGATCATCGCGTTGATCGAGCTGCAGCCGCCGAGGACCTTGCCGCGCGGCAGGTAGGCCCGCCGGCCGTCGAGCTCCGGCTCCGGCTCGGTGTCCAGGTCCCAGTCGGCCTCGCTCTTGAACAACTGGCTGAAGGCGGCGGGGATGTGGATCTCCTGGGCCGTGTCCGGGCCGCCCGCCTCGACCAGGGCGACGGTGGTGTCCGGGTCCTCGCTCAGCCGCGCCGCGAGGACGCAGCCCGCCGAGCCCGCTCCGACGATGACGTAGTCGTACGTGTTGCTGGTATCCACCCGATCTCCCTCGGCCGCGGGGACTGTGCTCGCGCACCAGGCGCGTGGCGGCTCCACTGCGCGCTGGTCGCGATCGTCCCGGCAGTCCGGGGATGTCTGCCATAGGCGGTCGGCGGAGATGTCCCCGCCGGTCTTGTGCCGGCGCACAAATCCGGGGACTCTGGCTCCCATGACCACGCACCTCGCCTCGGAGCGGCGCGTCGCCGACCTGGTGGGCCGCCTGCTGGGGGCGGTGGACCCGCTGGCCGACGGGCTGACCGCCCGCATCTTCGACGGCGAGTACGCCTACGCCGAAAGTACGCTGCTCAGCCACGAGCAGCTGCGCGGCGCCGTCTACGACAACCTCCGCACTCTGCTGATGGCCCTGCAGGGCGAGCCGGTGAGCCTCGACGCCGCCCGGGCCGCGGGCCGGCTCAAGGCGGAACAGGGCATCCCGCTGGCCGCGTTGCTGCACGCCTTCCGGCTGGCCGGGCGCTTCATCTGGGACCACCTGCTCGCCGCCGCCGAGGAGGAGGGCAGCGCCACCGAGCTGCTGCCGGTGGCATCCGACGTCTGGCTCCTCATCGACGAGTTCTCGTCCGCCGCGGCCGACGCCTACCGGGCCGCCATGGAGGAGCACGCCCGGCGCGACGCCGAGGTGCGCGGGATGCTGCTGACCAGCCTGCTCGACGGCAGCGTCGCAGGCGGCGCCCGCGCCTGGGAGGTGCTGCGCATGCTGCGGCTGGACACCCACGGCACCCTGCTGGTGGTCAGCGCCGACACCGGCGGACCGCTGGCCGCCGAGCGACGGCTGCGGGCGGCGGGGGTGGCCGGGGTGTGGATCCAGCAGATCGGTGCCCGTGTCGGCCTCGTCGGCGTCAGCGGTGAGCATGCCGCCGCGGCCGTCGCCGACCGGCTGGCCGAGGCCGCCGATGCCCGGATCGGCGTCAGCCGCCCGTTCTCGTCACCGGTGGAGGTGCCGGCGGCCTGGCGCCAGGCGCAGCTCGCCTCGCGCTGCCTGCCCGCGGGCGTCCACGGGGTGCACGTCTACGGCAGTTCGCCCATCGCGCTGCTGGCCGCCGCCTCGCCGGAGACCGCGGCCGAGGTCGCCGGGGCCGTCCTCGGCCCGCTGCTCGAACTCCCCGAGCAGGAGCGGACCGTGCTGCTCGACACCCTCGACGCCTGGTACGTCACCGGGGGCTCGACGGCCCGTGCGGCCGAACGGCTCCACTGCCACCGCAACACGGTGCTCTACCGCATCAACCGCGTCATCGCGCTGACCGGCCGCAGCACCGCCGACGCGGTGGCCTCCGCGGAGCTGTACATCGCCCTGCGGGCGCTGCGGATCGGCGGCTGACGCCGCGGCGGACGGCCTGTTCGGCGACGTGAGGCAGGGGCCGGCGGGTCACCGCGGGGCGTGGCGCTCGGGGCGGGGCCAGGGATTGGCCTGCAACCGCTCGATGCTGGTGTTGAAGCGCGTCAGGCTCTCCAGCAGTTGCCCGATCTCCTCCTCCGTCCAGTCCTCGACGATCCGTCCGATGCCCTCCTGGGCCCAGGCGCGGTGCGCGGCGAGGCGGCGCGCGCCCTCCTCGGTGATCCGCAGCTTGCGGGCCAGGCCACCCTCGGGGTCGGGGATGCGTTCCGCCAGACCCGACCGGAGCATCGCGGCCGTCTGGCGGTTGACGGTGGAGGTGTCGAGGGCGAACGCCGCGGCCAACTGGCCGATCGACAGCGGGCCTTCGGCCTCCATACGGCTGAGCAGCAGGTAGGCGGAGCGGTGCAGGGGCTCCAGGCCGTGCCGGTGCCGCACGTCCGCCAGGTCGTGGCGGGTGATCAGCATGAGTTCGCGCTCGATGTCCTGGAGATGGTGCCGCATCGTGCCTACCGCGTGTCCGTCCATGAGATCCGGATGCCCGGCTGAGCCGCCGTATCCCCAGCGTACCCGCCGGACCCGATCATATGTATGATGCACATCTAGTGCATGATGCATATCGAGTGGGCGGGGCGCACATCCCCGCATGACGCGTATCGCTGCCTCACGCACGTCCCTGGCCGGAAGGGGCTCCGCCGCCTTCCCCGATCAACTCAACGGAGAACCCCATGAGCAGTGCCTCCCTCTCCCATGCCGACGGGAGGGCGGATCGGGCGTCCGGATCACCGCGCTCCGGGGCCGTCGTCGCGGTGCTGGCGTGCGCGGGCATCGTCGTGTCGCTGATGCAGACGCTGGTGGTGCCGCTGATCCCGAAGCTGCCCCTGCTGCTGCACGCACCGGCGTCCGACACCGCCTGGGTGCTGACCGCCACCCTGCTCGCCGGCGCGGTCGCCACCCCGGTGGCCGGGCGGCTCGGCGACATGTACGGCAAGCGGCGGATCCTCACCGCCAGCGTGCTCCTGCTGATCGCCGGATCGGCCACCTGCGCGCTGAGCGACTCGCTGGCGCCCGTGGTCGTCGGACGGGCCCTGCAGGGCTGCGGCGCGGGCGTGATCCCGCTGGGCATCAGCATCATGCGCGACGAACTGCCGCCGCAGCGGCTTGGTGCCGCGATGGCCCTGATGAGTTCCTCCCTCGGGGTGGGAGGAGCACTCGGAGTGCCCGCGTCCGCCGCCGTCGCCCAGCACTTCGACTGGCATGTGCTGTTCTGGGGCTCCGCCGGTCTGTCCGCGCTGATGGTGGTCCTGACGCTCGTCTTCGTCCCGGAGTCCCCGGTGCGCAGCGGAGGCCGGTTCGACCTGGCCGGCACGCTGGGACTGTCCGGCGGGCTCGTCTGCCTGCTGCTGGCGATCTCCAAGGGCGGTGACTGGGGCTGGAGCAGCGCCACCACCCTCTCGCTGTTCGGCGCGGCCGCAGTGGTGCTGCCGGTGTGGGGCTGGTGGGAACTGCGCGCCGCCGAGCCGCTGGTGGACCTGCGCACCGCCACCCGGCGCCAGGTGCTGATGACCAACGCGGCCTCCGTCATGGTCGGCTTCGCGATGTACGCGATGTCGCTGGTCGTCCCGCAGTTGCTGCAACTGCCCAGGGCCACCGGCTACGGACTGGGCCGGACGATGATGACCGCCGGGCTGTGCATGATGCCCTCGGGCCTGATGATGATGCTCATCTCACCGCTGTCGGCCCGCCTGAGCACCGCCCGGGGGCCGAAGGTGTCCCTGCTCACCGGCGCGGTGGTCATCGCCGCCGGGTACGCCACGGCGCTGGGCATGACCCACTCCGTCTGGCAGATCGTCCTGGCCACCTGTGTCATCTCGGCCGGAATCGGCTTCGCCTACGCCGCCATGCCGGCGCTCATCATGTCCGCGGTGCCGGTGTCGGAGACGGCGGCGGCCAATGGGCTGAACACCCTGATGCGTTCGATCGGCACCTCCACGTCGAGCGCGGTCGTCGGAGTGGTGCTGGCGCACCTGACGATCCGTTACGGCCCGGTCGTGCTGCCCTCCCTCAACGGCTTCCGGGTCGCCTTCGGGATCAGCGGCGCGGCAGCGGTGGTCGCGGTACTGATCGCACTCCTCATACCGGGCCGGGCCAGGACGCCCGTCGTGGGCGCCCCCGTTCCGCACGGAGTGGAGAAGACCGGCGCGGCCCGGCGCTGAGGCGTCCCGCGACCGGATGACCGCACACCACGACATGACCGTATGACCGCAGAGAGGACGTGCCGTGTCCGGCCTGACCATGGTGCTGTCGGGGCTGCTGGCCGCGCTGTTCACGGCCGCCGGCGCCGTCACCATCGCCGAGTACCCGGGGATGAGGAAGCGCGCCGCCCGCCTGGGAGTGTCCACCGAGGACCTCCAGGCGATCGGCTCGCTGGAGATCGCGGCGTCCCTGGGGCTGGTGATCGGCCTGGTCTCCCGGCCGGTGGGGGCGGCGTCCGCGGGCGGTCTGGCCCTCCTGATGGCCGGGGCGGTCGCCCTCCACGTCCGGGCGGGCGACCGCGCGGCGCAGTGCGCCGCCGCCCTGTTCCTCGGGGCCGCCGCCGTCGTCGACGCCCTGGCCCAGCTCGGGGCCCTGTGATCCGGGTGGGGCGTCAGGGGGCCGTGCGGGTGGCGGGCACGGTGACGGCGGCGGCGGTCCCCACTGCTTCGTGTGCTTCCGCTTCCTCCGCTTCCGACGCGGTGGCGCCGAACCGCGAGCGGCGCCGTCCGTACGCGCTGTAGACCAGGACACCGGCCGCGAGGAAGACCGCGAACTGGACCCACGTCGCCGTCCCGGTGCCGTACATCAGGTACAGGCAGAAGCCGATCCCGAGGAGCGGGCTGACCGGGTAGAACGGGACCCGGAAGCGCCGCGCCAGGCCGGGACGGGTGCGGCGCAGCACCATGACGGCCACGTTCACCACGGCCATGACGGCCAGCGTGCCGATGGTGCACAGGTTCATCACCACGTCCAGCGGGACGAACGCGGCCGGGACCGCGAAGACCGCGGCGACGATCCAGGTGCCCGCGACCGGCGTGGCGGTCCTGGGCGAGACGCGCTCGAAGGCCCGCGGGACCAGGCCGTCGCGGGACATCGACAGCAGGATGCGGGTCTGCCCGTACAGGGTCGCGAGGACGACCGACGCGATGGCCACCACGGCACCGAAGGCGATGACGCCACCACCGATGGCCGAACCGGTCACCCGGTCGACGATCACCGACAGCGCCGCGGGCTGGTGCGCGACCCGGCCGGCGGACAGGGCGCCGATGGCGGCCACCGCCACCAGGCAGTACAGCAGCGTGACCACGGCCAGGCAGATCAGGACGGCGCGCGGGATGTTCCGCCGCGGTTCCCTGACCTCCTCGCCCGCGGTGGTGACCGCGTCGAAGCCGATGTAGGAGAAGAACGCCACCGACGCGCCGGAGGTGATCCCGGAGACCCCGGACGCGGCGAACGGGCTGAGGTTGTGGCTGCGGAAGGCGGTGAAGGCCAGCGCGCAGAACAGCACCAGAACGGCGATCTTCACGACGGCCATGGCGGTGGTCGCCCGGGCGCTCTCCCGCATGCCCCGCACCAGCAGCAGCGCGGCGAGCACGATCACGACGACGGCCGGCAGGTTGACGACACCGCCCTGGCCCGGCCCCTCGGACAGGGCGGCGGGAAGCTGGAAGCCGAGCACGTTGCCGAGCAGTTCGTTGAGGTACTGGCCCCAGCCGACCGCCACGGCCGACACCGAGACGCCGTACTCCAGCAGCAGGCACCAGCCGACCAGGAAGGCGGCGCGCTCACCGAGGGTGGCGTAGGCGTACGAGTACGAGCTGCCGGACACCGGGATGGCACCGCCCAGCTCCGCGAAGGAGAAGGCGGTGAAGACACAGGTGACGGCCGCGAGGACGAAGGAGACGACGACCGCGGGCCCGGCCGCGGCGACGGTGTCGGACAGCCCGACGAAGATGCCGGTGCCCACGATCGCGCCGACGCCGAAGGACACCAGCTGGAACAGCCCCATGGTGCGCTTCAGGCCGTGGCCTTCGAGGTCCCCGCCGGATTCGGCGAGCAGGCGGTCGGGGGACTTGACACGCAGTCCGCTGGAGCGCATGGGTGGTTCGCAATCTCTGGTGTACGGCGTGCGG
The DNA here is from genome assembly GCA_048498775.1 of Actinomycetota bacterium. Taxonomy (GTDB): domain Bacteria; phylum Actinomycetota; class Actinomycetes; order Streptomycetales; family Streptomycetaceae; genus JBEHXI01. The sequence continues at coordinate 21,392 of JBEHXI010000058.1, forward strand.
CGGCGGGGTGTGCCGGGCACACGTCGGGCCGGGACCTGTGGGTCCGGCCCGGGGGTTCACCCCGATGATACCCATGTCTGCATGGATCCACGAACCGACGCATGTCTATGCGACTCGCAGTGCACCGATGCCGCTCCGGTGCCGCGTACTTATACATGCCGGTTGCATCGATCCGTTGAGATGCACCATGTTTTCCGCCACCCGCGCCGGGCACCCATCCCCCATGGCGTCGCGACCGGCGCACGTCCGGACGATCCTCGTCGCCATCGGCCTGGTCCTGGCCGTCTACCTGGGGCTCCGGCTGGTGGTCGCCACGCAGCGCGTCCTGACCTGGATGGTCATCGCGCTGTTCTTCGCGGTGGCGCTCTCGCCGGCCGTCGACGTGGTGGAACGGCGGGTGCCCCGGTGCCGGCGCACCCTCGCGACCCTGCTGGTCTTCCTCGCGGCCGTCCTCGTCGCCGCCGGCCTGGCCGCGGTGTTCGTCACCCCCCTCGCGCAGGAGGGCACTCAGCTCGCCGGGCGGCTGCCCAGGATCGTCGAGGACATCCGGGCGGGCCGGGGACCCATCGGGGACCTGCTCCGGCGCACCCACGCCCTGGAGTACCTCAGCCGGCACCGCAAGGACATCCAGTCGTTCGCCACCGGGCTGGGCAAGCCCACCCTGTCGTTCCTGCGCGGCACCGTCACCACGGTGGCGGGCGCGGTCACGATCTTCGTCCTGTCCTACCTCATGGTGCTCCAGGGGCCCCGGATCATCGACAGCTCCCTGCGCCTGGTCGAGGAGCCACAGGCGGTGCGCCTGAGGCGGGTCGGCTCCGCCTGCGCCCGGACCGTCACCGGGTACCTATCCGGGAACCTGCTGATCAGCGTGATCTGCGGGGTGCTGACCTACCTGGTGTTCCTGGTCTCGGGGGTGCCGTTCGCCGCGCTCATCGCGCTCTTCGTGGCCATCGCGGACCTCATACCGCTCGTCGGGGCGACGCTCGGCGCGGTGGTCGGCGCGATCGCGGCGTTCGTGCACTCGGTGCCGGCCGGGATCGGCGCGGTGGCCTTCTTCATCGTCTACCAGCAGGTGGAGAACCATCTGCTGCAACCGGTGATCATGGGGCGTACGGTCCGGCTCAGTCCGCTCACCGTGCTGCTGGCCATCCTGTTCGCGGTGGAGCTCGCCGGGATCCTGGGAGCGCTGCTGGCCATTCCCGCGGCCGGGATCATCAAGGTGATCATCGGCGACGTGTGGGAGCGCCGTCACGGGCGGCCGTTGCCGCTGCCGATGTCCGGCGACCACGCCCCCGGCCCCGGGACACCGCCGCGGCCCGGCGACGACGGGACAACTCCCCGGCCGTGAGCGGGTGATGCGGATATTCCGGCTGTGCGTACCCCGGACTCGCCGTAACGTGAGGCCATGGCGACGCACCGTCACACCGACAACCCCTGGCGTGTCAGGGTGGACGACGCGGACGGGCAACCCGTCGGCGCCGGGGTGCTGCTGGACGACCGGACGGTGCTGACCTGCGCGCACGTCGTCACACAGGCCGGTGCGGCACCGGACGGCCCCCGATCGCACCTGCTGGTCAGGAGCGCGGTGTGCAGCCCGGAGTGGCAGGCCACCGCGCGGATCGCACCGGAGAACTGGGTCCACCGCAACGGCACGCGGCGCGGAGACGTGGCGCTGCTCGGGCTGGACGAGCCGGCGCCGTGCGAGGGCGGCGCCCGGCTGTGGCTGGCCCCGATCTCCGGCGGCCGGGTGCGCGCCTACGGCTTCCCGTCGAACGATCCCTACGGGATGGAGGTGGACGCCGAACTCGGCGGCTCCGGGGGCCGGGAGGGCGAATGGGCCGTGCTGAACCGGCTGCACGAGGCACGGCCGTGGATCGAGCAGGGCTTCTCGGGCGCGGGCGTGTACGCGCCCGAGGGCCCCTTCCGCGACCGGGTCCTCGGCATCGTGGTCGCCGACTACATCGCCGGCGAGGCCAAGGCCGCCTGGATGCTGCCGACCGAGACCATCCGCGACTACCTGCCGGTCGAGCGGTATGTCGCCGGAGCACCCACCATCGTCACGCGCTCCGGCCCGACGCCCCCCGACGCCGGACTGGACGATCCGGTGCGCCTCGCACTGACCCGGGAGCTGACCCGCCTGCTCAGCAGCCCCTGGTCGGGCACGGTGGTGCTCACCGGCGGCGCCACCGGCACCGGCACCTCCTGGCTGGTGCGCCTGGTGCGCACCGCCGCCCCCGAGACCCGGGCCCGCGTCCTCGACGCGGAACTGTCCGGCGCCCCACGGGACACCGTGCTGCGCCTCGGCGTGGTGGACGCCGCCTACGACGCCCAGGACAGCTCGCTCGACGACGTCCGGCGGTATCTCACGGACCGGTTCTGGCTGCCCGACGACATCCCCGTGCTCGACGGGCTGCTGCGCCGCAGACCACCGCCCTGCCTGGTCATCGGCGGGGTGGACCGCGCCGCCGACCCGGAGGCGCTGGTGACCGAGCTGCTGGAGCCACTGGCGCGCCGGGCCCGCACCCGCGGGATCCGCCTGGTCCTCGGATTCCACGAGCAGCCGCCGCCCGGCCTGCCCTACGAGGTCTCCCTCGGCCCGGAACGGCCCGCCCGGTCGGCGTCGGCGCCGGCCGGCCGCCGGGACGCCGAGGACCGCGTGGAACGGCTCGCGGCCGCCGAGGACGCCGCGGCCGCCTGCTACGCCGAGTGGGGGCTGCGGTTCTTCGGGCCGCCCCGGCTGCCACCCCGCCGCGCCCCCCAGTTGCGGGTGCACCTGGCCGTCGCGGCCGGCCCGGATCCCGGCACGGAACTCGCGGCGGTCCGTGACGACGCCGTCGCCGCGCTCGATCGCGTCACCCGGTTCCAGAGCGCCATGCGGGGGCTCGTCGCCGAGTACGAGGACCTGCTGCGCACGCTGGAGGTGCACCGGGTGCGCTCCCGCCGCTTCTTCGACGCCGAGGACGCGCACCTCGCCCGCCGCCACGAGGCCGCCGCGCACCGGCTGCGGACGGCGCCGGTCGATCTCCGGGCCGCGCGGGCCGCGGTCGGCAGGTACCGGGACGAGGTGAACCGCCGGATCGAGGAGGTCAGCGGCCGTGGCCAGGTGTAACCGTCCCGAGTGCGGGCGCGGCGAGATCGACGCGCAGGGCTTCTGCACCGAGTGCGACCGGCGTCCGCTGCGGGACGCACCAGGCCCCGGGCGGCCCGCAGCGGACCGCCGCGGCGCGCCCGGCGGCGGGCACCCGCCCCGCGGCGCCGGCCTCGGCGTCGTGCAGGTACGTCCGGCCCCCTGGTGGGGCCAGGACCTGGTGGACGGCGGCGAACTGCCGGCGGAGGTGGAGGAGCCCCCGCTCGGCCAGCACGTCAGGGAGGAGCACCGGTACTGCGTGAACTCCCGGTGCCGGGCGCCGGTCGGCCGCGGACACGGCGGCCGGCCGGGCCGGGTGACCGGCTACTGCCCGGACTGCGCCACGCCGTTCGACTTCTCACGGCCGCCGGGCAGCCCCGCCTTCGCCGAGCGGTACCGGATCAGGGGCGTGCTGGGGTCCGGTGGCGGAGGGGCGGCGTACCTCGCGTACGACCGCAACCTCGGCACCGACGTGGTCCTGAAGGTCCTGCACCGGACGTCGGTCGTCCACACCGAGGAGCCCGAGCGCAACGCGCTGGTCGGGCTGCGCCACGACAGCATCGTCCGCATCCTCAGCTACGAGCGGGAGAACCGCTGCCTGGTGCTGGAGTACGTGCGCGGCACCCGGCTGGCGCCCCGGGCGGGCGACCGGCTGGAGGTCGTGCTCGGGCACGGCCTGCAGATCCTGCAGGCGCTGGACTACCTGCACGCCAGGGGACTGCTGCACTGCGACGTGAAACCGGCCAACATCATCAGGTTCACCGAGCAGAGCCCCGCGGGGCCGCGCGACCGGGTGCGGCTCATCGACTTCGGGGCGGTCCGGCGGATCGACGACGCCAGCCCCCTGCTCGTCTACAGCGAGGAGTTCGCCCCGCCGAAGTGGAACGAGAAGACCCGCGCACCGGATCCGGAACGCGAGCGTCCGACGGCCGGGTTCGACCTGTTCTGCCTCGGCCGGACGCTCCAGGAGCTGTGCCGGCCGCATCTGCGCGCCCAGCGCACCGCGCCCGGCGTCGTCGCCCTGGACCGGCTGCTGGAGCGCGCCACCTGCCTGGAGGTACCCGGACGCCGCTTCCGCTCCGCCCAGCAGTTCGCCGAGCAACTCAGCGGCGTGATCCGGCAGGTGGTGGCGGAACGGGAGCGGGTCAGCCGGGTCTCGGCGCTGTTCGGGCCGGTGACCGAGCCGCTGCACGGCGGACTCGGCGCGGCCCGGCCGCTGGAGCACTGGATCGGCGCACGGGTGACACCGGACCGCGGCCCGGTGCTCCGCGCGCCCTTCGCCTGCCCGTCTCCGCTCGACGCGGTGGTGGCGCTGCCCGCGCCCCTGGCCGACCCGGACGCACCGCCCGGCCAGGTGGCGCAGCGCCGCCTGGCCGAGTGCCGCACCGCGCTGCGCGGCGGCCAGGTGGAGACGGCGTCCCGGGCGCTGCGGGCGGCCGAACTGCCCGCCTGGGACTGGCTGCACTCCTGGTACGGCGGTCTGATCGCGCTGGCCGGCGGCCGGACGAAGGACGCGGCCGGCTGTTTCGCGAGCGTGCGGGCCATGCTGCCGGGTGAGCTGGTCCCGCTGCTCGCGCTCGGGCTCTGCGCCGAACTCGACGGTGACCTGGTGGTGGCCCGGACGCACTACGAGATGGTGGCCGGGACCGCTCCGCGGCTCGGCGCGGCGGGTTTCGGACTGGCCCGCGTCCACCTGCTGGCCGGGCGGCGCGAGGAGGCGGTGGCCGCCCTGGAACCGCTGACGCATGAGTTCCGCTTCGAGCGGGAGGCGTGGGTCGCCACCGTGCGCGCGCTGGTCGCGGTCCCCGCCGCCGCGGGCGCCGCCCGGCCCACCCCGGAGCATCGGGCGCGCGCCGGTGGCCTGCTGGCCGGTCTCGACGTGGACCCGGTCGCCCGCATCGGGATCGGCGCCGAGATCCAGCTGGCCCGGCATCCGGCGGAGGGCGGGGAACTGGAACTGTCCGAGGCGGTCCGCAGGATGGCGGCACACGCCGCCACCGAACGCGACCACACCGCGCTCGTCGACCTGGCGAACCGCCTGCGCCCACCGCTCACCCGGCCCTGGCCGGGACTGTTCGGGAAAATCCGGCGGCGCACCCGCCCGGCGGGCGTAAGCTGATATGCCTTCAGATGGGTCATCAGGGGCGTTTGGGCAGTCAGGGTCGGGGGACATGACGGAGCCGGCAGACAGCGGGGCACCGCTCGCATGGGGATTCACCGCCGAGGTCGATGTGGCCGGCGACGTCCACGTCGACGCCGACCGCGTCGACGCTCTGATCACCATCGGCGCGCGCCCCACCGGGCGGCCCGGGTCGCAGGCGCGCATCGCCGAGGTCCTCATCATGGACCGCTCCCTGTCCATGGCCGACCACCACAAGATCAGCGAGGCGAAACGCGCGGCGTGCGCCGCCATCGACGCCCTGCGCGACGGCACCCTCCTCGGCATCGTCGCGGGCCATCACGAGGCCGAGACCCTCTACCCGGACCCGGCCGGCGGGGGCCTCGCCCGGGTCGACGCGCAGGTCAGGGAGGCGGCCAAGCGCCGGGTGAACGCCCTGTGGCCCAAGGGCGGCACCGCGATCGGCCGCTGGCTGACCCGCGCCGCGGACCTCCTGGACACCGCGCCGCCCGGCACCGTACGGCACGCCGCGCTCTACACCGACGGCAGGAACGAGCACGAGACCCCCGAGGAACTCGAACAGGCGCTGGCTGCCTGCGCCGACCGGTTCGTGTGCGACGTGCGCGGACTCGGCGACGAGTGGCGCTACACCGAACTGCTGCGGGTCGCCGAGGCCCTGCACGGCACCGCCGAGGCCGTGATCGCCATCCCCGACCTCACCGAGGACTTCACCCGGCTGATGTGCCAGGCGCAGAGCCTGGGGGTTCCCGGGGTCCATCTGGCGCTGCGCCTCAACGCGCGCTTCGAGCTCGGCTTCGTCCGGCAGACCCTGCCGGTCGAAGCCGACCTGACGGCACATCAGGAGCGGGACGGGCGCGAGATACGCGTCCCGCTGGGCCCCTGGGGCACCGAGTCCCGCCAGTACCGGGTCTCGCTGGCCTTCGACCCCGAGACCCTGCCCATCGGCGAGGAGGTGCGCGCCGCGCGTGTCGACGTGCTCGCCGACCTGCCCGACGGCGGACGCGAACCGTGCGCCGAATCCCAGGCGATGGTGGTCGTGCGGCACGCGACAGCCGACCCGCCGCCGGTCCCCGAGGGACTCACCCGCGCGGAGAACGCCCACGAACTCGGCATGGCGATGCGCGCCTGCGCCGACGCCTTCCTCGCCGGCCGGCACGCCGAGGCCGACCAGGAGCTGCGCCGCGCGATGGAGCTCGCCCGGCGCCTCGCCGACCGCGAACGGCTCCGGCTGCTGGAGAGCGTCGCGATCCGCGGCACGGACGGCGAGGTCCGGGTGCGCCGCGACCTGGGGCGCGGGCAGATCCAGCGGATCGGCCTGGAATCGACCAGGACCAGCCCGCGGCCGCCTCAGCCGGCGGACCTGCTCCACGTGCCGGACCTGCCCGACGTGCCTGACCTGCCGGACGTCCCGCCGCCGCCGCGGGACGGCCCCGCCGGGCGGGTCTGCCGCGCCTGCGGCGAGACCACCCACCGGCGGTCCGCCAAGCACTGCGAGCAGTGCGGCCTGCCGCTCGACGCGGGACCGGCGGAGGCGTCATGACGCCCCTGGCGGCGGCGTTCCGCCGCACCGCGACCCGGGTCCCGGCCGCCGCGCGCCGCCGCTGGCGCACCGCCCATCCGGTCCGCAGACTGCGGTGGTTCCGCAACGGGGTACTGCTGGCCGTCCTGGCGACGGAGCTGCTGTACGCGGTGGTCGCCAACCAGGCCGGGCACCGGATCTCCGCGGCCGAGCGGACCGGGCGGACCATCAGCGACGTCCGCAAGGCCTCCGCGGCGGCGCTCAGGGCGACCAAGGCGCTGGACCGTGCCTTCACCACCGAGGACGTCACCCTGATCGGCACCGGCACCGCGTTCGTCAACACCACCGCCCAGGTGAACACCGACGTCACCGCGGCCGCCGAGGGCAACGCGGCGGGAGCCCGCGGCGAGACGGAACTCCAGTTCGTGCAGGGGCAGTTGGCCACCTGCGTCCAGCTCGCCGAGACCGCGGTCGCCACCTACGACAACGGCAGCCGCCGCGATGCCGACGCCTCCGCCCTGGAGGCGCTGACCGCCCCCGACCAGAAGGACCGCACGGGCGCGTCCATCGCGGACACCGGGGGCCTGATCGCCGCGCTCGACGACCTCGAAGCGCTGGAGGCACAGGCACGGCACGCGCAGCTGAGCTCCCGCTGGCTCGCACCGGCCTGCTTCTGGACGGTGCTGCTGACCCCGGTGCTGGTCATGCTGGTCCTCACCGGGGCGACGGGGTACGTGCTGGCCGGGCACTTCCGGCGGCACCTCAGCCCGCTGCTGCTCGGGGCCGTGCTGCTGACCACGGCCGTCGCCGTCACCGGGGGAGCCCTGGTCACCTACGACGGCGGGCATCCGTCCGCGGCGCCGCTGGCCGGGCACTGGGTGACCCTGGCGTCCGGGCTGCTGCTGCTCGCGGCGGCCGCCGTGCTCGCCTACCTGGCGTACCGCCCGCGTCTCGCCGAGTACCGGTTCCGGCCGTCATGAGGGCCCTGGGGGCGCGGCTGGCGCGCGGAGTCCTGGCTCTCGGGCTGCTGGTGACGCTCGCCGGGTGCGGCGGGGGGCCGCGGCCGGAGCCCGTCACGATCATGGTGCCGTGGAGCGGCGACGAGTTCACGGCGTTCTACACGCTGATCAAGGGGTTCGAGGCCGCCACCCACACCGAGGTCGCCGTCGAGGTCACCAGGGCACAGCCGCAGCAGCTCGACGCGGCGGTGGCCGCGGGGCATCCGCCCGACCTGGCGGTGCTCTCCAGCCCCGGCGCGGTCGCCCAGTACGCCGACGAAGGGGCGCTGCAGCCGCTCGACGACGTCCGTCCCTCCGACTACGTGCAGCCCTTCCAGGGACTGATGACGGTGCGGCAGGCGGTGTACGCGGTCCCCGTCAAGGCGGACGTCCAGAGCCTGGTCTGGTACGACCCGAAGACCCTGCCCGACCCGCCGGGCGAGGCCACGCCGGCCGCGCTGAAGGCGTTCTCCGCCCGCCAGGGCCGCTGGTGCCTGGGGCTGGAGTCGGGGGCCACGTCCGGCTGGCCGGGCGCCGACTGGATCTCCGACATCCTCCTGACGCAGCAGCAGCCGGACGGGTACCGGAAGTGGCTCACCGGGGGGACGGCCTGGTCGTCCCCGACGATCCGGGGTGTCTGGAACGAGTGGGGCGACCTGATCCGCGGCAGTACCGGTCAGGCGCTGGAGACCGGCTTCGGCAAGGCGGCCGCCGCGATGTCCGCCCGGTCCGCCGGCTGCCGGCTGGCGCACGGGGCGCTCGCCGCGCTGGACGCCCCGGCCGCGACCCGGGGCACCCGCCGGCCCGCCCAGGACTACAGGTACGTGCCCCTGCCCAAGGGCGTCCCGCTCCAGGTCTCCGCCGACTTCGTCGGAATGTTCACCACCAACCCCCGGGCACGGGACCTGATCACCTACCTGTCCGACGTGCGGGTGCAGCGCGCCTGGACCGGTGACCCGGACAGCTTCGCGGTGTCCGCCTCCGCCCACGTGCCCCTCGGCTCCTACCCGCGGTACACCCGGCAGGTCGCCGGACTGCTGCAACCGCGGTCCGGGCACCCGCTGTGCTTCAGCGCCGCCGACATGATGCAGCCGGACCTGTCCGCCGCCTTCTACCGGGCGGTCCTGCGCTACGTCGAGGACCCCGGGGCACTGCCGCAGATCCTCGCCGGGCTGGACATGATCCAGAAAGCGGTGATGAAGGACTCGGGCACGACACCCACCACTTCGCACGACACCCTGGTGGACAAGGCCTGTTCCACCCCCGCGCCGCACCGCACACCGTGATCTCTAAGGAGCTTCCCCATGCCGGACGCCGTGGCATTCGTCCTCGACGACGGAACGACCGTGGCCGTGGCCCCCGTCGCCAGGACCGGGACCGGCGCGGTGGGCCTCGGCGACCGCCTCGCCGCCGCCGAGAAGACACTCCGCCAGGCCCTGGCACCGGTCACCACGGCCGCCGGCGAGCTGATGGAGAGCTTCCGGCGGCTGGGCCATCGCCCCGACGAGGTGGAGATCAGCTTCGGCGTCACCCTGGACGGCAGGCTCGGCGGTGTCATCGCCAGCGCCAACAGCGGCGCCCACCTGGAGGTCAAGCTCCACTGGAGCGCGTCGGGACCGGCCGCGCAGCCGGATCCGCAGCCCGCCGCACCGGAACCCGCCTGAGGGGCCGCCCCGCCCGGAGTGATCGGCCGTCACCTCGGCTGACGCTCCGGGCGGGTGCGCATGCCGGCGCATCACCTCAAAGACCTCTCACGAGTGGTGTGTTTGGTCTATGGTGATCCGGCGGTCGGTCGGGGCCGGGGGAAGCGCTGGTACGGCGGATCCCGGACGCGCCGGACACCCGCGGCCAGGAATCCGCAGGCTGCCGCACACCGCCGAACCGATCCGCCCGCCGGGTGACCGGCGTACGCCGGTGGCGTTCCGGGCCGTCCCCCCTCCTGGCCGCCGCCGCGCCCCGGACCGTCAGGTCCCGTGCGCGGATGTGAACACCCACACCTCATCAGGACGGCAGTACATGGCAATTCGCAGAGCCAAGCAGAAGGCTCAGGTCATCGAGAAGCTCTCCAAGGAGGCGCCTCCCGGTGAGACGTTCATCGCGTGTGTGCACACCGAGACGGGCCCCAGCCCATGGCTCAACGGGATCTTCGACGAGATCCCCTTCGTGGGCCTCATCGTCGCGCTCACCCGCAGGTTCTACTTCATCACGCTGACCAACACCTCGGTCGTGGTCAACTCCGCGAACCGGTTCACCAACCGGCCGGGTGACATCGTCGCCGCCTTCCCGCGCTCCGAGGTGCCGGTGGACCGCATCAAGCGCAAGCGGGTGTGGAGCTCGATGTACCTGCGGTTCCCGGGCGAGAACAAGCACCGCCGGCTCAACGTCCACCGCTACTGGCGGAGCGAGTTCGACCAGCTCATCGCCGCCTTCCCGGCCGAGGCCATTCCGGCCCAGGCCCAGGCCCCCCAGTCCTCGGCGCGGGTCTGACCACCCTTCGCACGGCGCGCGCCCGGCCGGGAAGGCGGCGATGAGCTGGTCGAACTCGCTCCGCCAGTAGCGGTGGACGTTGAGC
>JBEHXI010000059.1:0-31747 GCA_048498775.1 Actinomycetota bacterium
CTCCGGCCGCCGGCGCGTCAGGGACGCCGGCGGCCGGAGCCGTATCGGGGACCGCGGACGGGCTACCGCCAGCTGTCGTTGGTGCTGTAGCCGGACGACGAGCCCGTGGTGAACGAGCGGTTGGGGTCGGACTCCCAGGTCACGGTGCCACTGGAGTCCTTCTTGATGTACTTGTAGGTGAACGAGGTGCTCTTCGGGACGATGACCAGCCGGCCCCAGGTCGGATAGGACGCCGACGACAGCGGGATGGCGTCGGAGGCGTTCCAGGAGCCCAGCGAGGGGATGGACCCGACGACGTAGACGTTGGTGCCCCAGGTCGTCGTCGCGTACTCGTTGAACGTCACGTCCGTGGCGTCGGCGTCGGCGACGTTCCAGCTGTTGTCGAACTCCACGGGTGCCGTCCCGGTCGACACCGCGCGGTTGGCGTTGGACTCCCAGGTGATGGTGCCGCTGGAGTCCTCCTTGAAGTACTTGTAGGTGAACGAGGTGTTCTGCGGCAGGCTCACCGTCGTCGACCAGATCGGGTACCCGGAGGACGACAGCCGGATGGCGCTCGCGGTGTTCCAGCTGCCCAGGGCGGCGATGGAGCCGGTCACGTAGACGTTGGTGCCCGTGGTGGTCGACGCCTGCTCGTCGAAGGTCGCCGACACCGTGCTGCCGCCGCCGCTGCCGCCGCTCCCCGGTCCGCTCGGCGGGGTGTAGGTCGCCGTGTCGATGGCCACCGCGCTCTTGGCGGCCAGGGTGATGCTCGCCGAGCCACCGGAGACGGTCACCGTGGTGGCGCAGCTGTCGATCAGGTTGCAGTACGAGCCGTCCGGCAGCCCGGTGGTGTAGGTGTACGTGGTCGAGCCGGACGAGTTGTTGAGCGCCACGAAACCGGTGGAGCCGCGGCTGAAGCCGATGTTGTTGCCGTCCTTGGACTGCCAGTTGGCCACCGCGGCGGAGCCGACCGTGTTGTGGAAGCCCACCATGGACTCGATCGCGCGGTCCCGGTCGGTGCAGTACCAGCCGTTCGAGCAGTCGGTGTCGGTCACGAAGCCGTTCGAGTTCGGCGGCGCCTGGTCGTTGCCGGTGAAGGTGAAGCCGGAGTAGACCTGCGGCGAGCCGTAGCCGTAGGCGAGCTGGAAGATGTTCGCGAGCCGGTAGGTGTCGCCGTCCTTGTACGACAGGGTGCTGCCGTTGCGTTCGGTGTCGTGGTTGTTGACGAACGTCGTCGCGTACGCCGGGTCGATCAGGCCGGAGCCGGTGCCCAGGTTCGACAGGTTGGAGATGCTGCCGTTGAACGCCGACTTCAGCTGGTAGGCGTAGTTGAACTCCAGCAGGTGGCCGGTGCCCTCGTAGGATGCCTCGCTCGGGGTCTGGCCCGGCACGACCTCCTGGGTGACGAACGGCGCGCTGCCCGAGGTGGTCTTGGTCAGCTTGGCCTCGATGGCGGCGATGTCGGCGTTGGCGATGTGCTTGGCCGCGTCCACCCGGAAGCCGTCCACGCCGTCCGCGAGCAGGCTGTTGAGATAGCCCGCGATCTTGGTGCGGACGCTGTCCTTCTGGGTGTACAGGTCCGGCAGGCCCAGCAGCTCGCACTCCTGGATCTGGGTCAGCGAGGACCAGTCGTCGATCTGGCCGTCGGAGGACGGGCAGTCGTCGCCCACATGGTGGTAGTCGGACGAGCTGTAGATCGCGTTGTTGTACTTGTCCGACATCGTGGTGCCGTTGTAGCCGGTGCCGGTCTGCGCCGCGGTGTGGTTGATCACCGCGTCCACGATGACCTTCACGCCCGCGCTGTGGCAGGTGGACACCATGGACGCGAACTGGGAGGCGGTGCCGAACCGGCTGTTGAGGCTGTAGCTGTACGGCTGGTAGACGTCCCACCAGTAGTAGTTCGTCTGCTTCAGCGACTCCTCGGGCGGTGCGACCTCGACGGCGCCGTACCCGTTCGGCCCGAGCACGTTCGTGCACTCGGAGGCCACCGAGGGCCAGTTCCACTCCCACAGGTTGGCGGTGACGTCACCGCTGTTGAACGAGGTCGCGGCGTGCGCCTCGGCGCCCGGCAGGGCCGAGACGGCGCCGGCGAGCAGCAGGCCCGCCGCGGCGAGCGCCGCGGCCGGTCCCGCCGTTCGGCGCCGCCGGCGCGCGGGGGTGCCCGGTGGTTCCCATTCCTGCGCGCGCTGCAGGGCGGCGCGCAGCCTGGAGACGGACATCAGGAGGACTCCCTCGATCACGTAAGTGCCGCCGTGCGACGGCACGTTGGAGACCGGCGGCAGGTGCCGCCGGATGAGGTGGGACTCCCCGGGGAGGTACGGACGGCGGTCGGGTGGGGGGAATGGCCGCCGGTCCGTGAGTTGGAGAGTGGAGCGATCAACATGCCCGCGTCAAGACGTCGGTTGGAAGTTCTTGCGGACTCCTTGCAGCATCTTGCAGAAACCCGCCGGGGACGAGTACGGTCCCCGCACACGCCCGGTGACCCGGAGCCTGCCGTCTGGAGGGATGACGGCAGTCCCGGGACCGGGCGGCACCCGGCTCATGCGCGTGGGCTCCGGGCGCGAGCACCCTGTCGTCGTTCGCACCTGTGAAACGCGTGAAGGAGCCATCCACGTGCCTGCTTCCCGGTCCGGCGCCCTGCCGCGCCGTCCCCGCCGCCGCGCGTGCCGCCCTGGCCGGCCTCGGAGCCGGCGGGCGACCGCATCGACGCCACCCCTAGAGGTTGCGGTGGTGACCCGGCCGCGGGCGGATCCGGAGCCGTCTCAGCCGAGGGGGCTCAGGGTGCCGCCGTCCGTCAGCCGGGCCGACAGCCGGGCCTGGGCGTTCTGCCGGGCCGGCGCCGCGAAGGTGTGCCCCTGCTCGGTGTGGCGCACATCGCCGTCCGCGGTGATGGACGCCACGTCCGGGCTGCCGGCGGCCAGCAGAAACCAGTGGCCGGTCCGTGACTGCCACAGCGCGCGGGAGAGCACCCGCGGCTGGTAGGGGCCGCACGCCGCGCTGTTGTCCGCCTTGGAGACCATGGCGACCTGGCTGCGGGGCACCCTGCCCGGCGGCAGGAACAGCACCAGCACCCGGTCGGTGCCCACCCAGGTGTCGGCCCGGGTGCACAGCCAGCTCGCGCCGCCCTGGTTCTCGGGCAGCTGCTGGTCGGCGAACTGCCAGCTGCCCACGGCCCGTACGCCCTCGCCGCGGGCCCCGGCCAGACCGCAGACGGTCCGCGACCAGACCGCCAGCGCGGCGGGCCCGGCGGCGTCGGCGGGGTGCGCGCCCGCTCCCGCCGCGTACGTCAGCTGGACGGGGGTGATGTCCCCGAGGTCGGTGAGCACGACCGTGCGGGGGTCGGGCAGTTCGCGCCGGGCGCCCAGCACCAGCGCGGGCCAGCTCGCGCCGGAGCCCGGCGCGCAGGACCCGTCGGACGCCGGGCGCGGTGTCCCGACCGCGTCGGTCACCCCGTCCGCCGTCCGCCGCAGCGCCCGGCCGTCCGGGCCGGGGCGCAGCAGGTCGCGCTGTTCTGCCGAGTCGACCCACGGGGCCGTCAGATACCGCGCCCCGGTCTCGGAACGGGTCAGCAGCGCGGCCGACGCCGAGGCGCCCTGCGCGCCGTCGACGCGGGCGAAGTCCAGCGCGCGGGTGCCCGAACCGTCCACCGGCTCGCCGTACCGCGCCAGCCGCAGCCCGTCGTAGAGCAGCACCACGCCGGTGCCGTCCACATCGCCCGCGTACAGCAGGTGGGGGGCGGCGACGGGCGGGGTGGCCGGGGTGCCCTGGACGGCCGTGACCCGCACCGAGCGGTTCGGCCTGGCCCACGCGGACAGCGCCCGGCGCAGCAGCCCGCGGTCGTCGACGCGGTCACCGCGGGCCGGCCACACCGAGAAGTCCAGCCGTGCGGCGCGCTGCCAGGCGTCCGGCGCGGCCCGCACCACCGCGTCCGGATCGAGGGCCGCGTTGAGCGCGGCCTGCTGCGGCCCCAGCGGGCCGGCCGCGTCCGGGCCGCCGTCGTCCGACCCCGGTACGCCGAGCAGCGCGACGCACACCGCGACCGCGACGGCCGCCGCCGCACCCGCCCGGACGTGCTGGCGCCGGCGCATCAGGTCGGTGGGCCGGGCCTGCACCGTGCACGGGTCGAACTCGGCGGAGGTCAGCAGGGATTCGTACCCGTCCGTCCACGCGGCGTTCGCCGCCCGCACCGCCCGGCGCGGCTGCTCCGCGCCCGCCGCCGTGAGCAGCGCCGCGACCGCGTCGCCGTCCAGCCCGTCCAGCGCGCGCAGGGCGCACGCCGCCCGGGCCGGGGCGTCCAGCCGGGCCAGGCTGCGCTCCAGGGCCAGTTCGTCGGTGCCGCCCGCGCGGGGGAACAGCCGCAGCCCCACCACCTGCGGGGGCAGCGGCGCGGCGGCGAGCGCGCCGCGCAGCCACCGGCGCCAGCCGGCCCGCTGCCGCCCGTAGGCCAGCGTCCCGCGCAGCATCTCCAGCCGGACCAGCGCGTACGCCGGATCCGGCGCGCCCGCGACGGCCTCGCCCGGGGTGCGGCGGGTCCGCGGCAGCGCCCGCTGGACCATCCGGTGCGCCAGCAGCACCCGCCGGTGCAGGCCGAGCCCGGCCGGCAGCGTCAGATAGGCGATCCGCACCAGCCGCGGATAGTGCTCGACGAGCGCCGCCTCGGCGTCCTCGACCTCTACGGGGTCCGGCGGTTCGGATCGGCGTGCGGGTGCCGCTTGGGTATCCACGCCGTGCCAAACGAGCGGTTCATGCGATGGTCACCGCCCGTCCACCCGGCGGCAAGGCCGATCAGCAGGGCCGCCAGGTGCCCGGCGTCGGTGAACGTGCCGCCGCCGCGCAGCACCGGCCGCGCGCCGAGCGCGACCAGCCCGGCGGCCGCCGCCCGGCGCGGCCAGGTCCGGGGCACCGCCGCCGTCAGCGCCCCGAGCACCGCGCCCACGCCGTAGGAGACGCCGACGTCCACCGCCGCCGCGGTCTCGGCGGACGGCCGCGCCGCGCGCAGCCCCGCGTACACCACCAGGCTGCCGCCGACATGGCCGAGCGCGAACAGGCCCGCGGTCCGCCGGGCGCCCCAGCGGGCCTCGGCCCCGCCGAGTATCCCGGCCACCAGCGCGGCGGAGACCGGGGTCAGCGGCTGCTCGGTGAGGAAGGCGCTGGTCAGGAGGGTGTGCCAGCGGCCGTCGCGGAGGTTGTCGACGTTGGTGGAGTGGGCGCGCAGCACGCGGATCCGCTCTTCGGGGGTCAGCCGCCGGGTCAGCCGCGCGCCGAGGTGTACCGCGGCGGTGTACCCGGCGGACGCCCAGGGCGGGCGGCACGCGGAGGAACTCACGTTCCCATCATCCGCGACCCGCGCCGGGCGGGAACAGGGGGGTCGCCGCCGCGGGGCGAGGGCATGACCGCCGCAAAAGTCACATATAGCTACATGTAGGGGCACACTGGTGGTGCGGTCATCGGTGTCCGGATGACCGCGCTCCGAGGCCGGTCCGGGATCTTCCCCCTCGCCGGACCGCTCGGCACGGCCGCCGGTCCGTGACGCCGCACGTCCCCGGGCCGGCGGCCCGCCGCGCCCGTGCCGCGGTCAGGGGCCGAACCACTCCAGTGACTCGCCGTGCGGCCCGCTGAAGGCCACCGGCCGTTCGTCCAGGGCCAGGGCGAACAGGGCCCGGTCCGTGGGCGTCGCCCGGGGCAGGCGCTCCGCGACCGACGGCAGCAGCGGCGCCGCCTCGTTGGAGATCCAGTGGCCGGGCAGGCTCCGCATCGTCGCGGTGAACGCCTCCCGGGCCCCGGGGGGCAGGTAGGCCAGCACCGCGCTGTGGAAGACCACCGGCGTGGCGCCCGCCGGCACCTGGCCGACCAGGTCCGCGACGGCCTCGTTGAGGTCCGCGCGCACCAGGTGGGGCGGCTCGTCGCGGGCCACCCGCACCGCGCCGCGCAGTCGTTCCAGACGCCGGGTCTGCTCCGGCCAGACCAGCGACTCCAGCCATCGCACGTCGTCGGCGTCGTGCACGTCCAGCGGGTCGAGGTCGATGCCGGCGCGCCAGGCGACGGTGGGCGGCCGTCCGGGGAGCGGCACGGGCCCGGCGGTGCGGCATTCCAGGGTGACGGGGCTGCCGGCCGGGCCGAACGCGGGCCGGTCGTCGTAGACATAGCGGTAGCGGTCCGGGTACAGGCACAGGCCGGCCGACGCGCCGACCTCGATCAGGGCCAGCGGTTGGGGGAGGGCCGCCAGCAGCGGCAGCAGTGTGGCGCACCGGCCGGCCTCGTTGGTCTGGGTGCGGCGCCGCAGCATCTCGGCGCGGACGCGGTCGAAGTGGGCGAGCAGCCAGGGGCGGAAGTCCCGGTAGCCGCCGACCGGGCCGCCGAGGAACCGGACCGCCGCCAGCAGCAGGTTCGGCTGCCGCCGGCCCTCCGGCAGCGCGTCGATCAGCGCCATCACCTCGGCGTCGCCGGCGATCCGTTCGGCCAGTTCCTGGTAGGCGGGGGAGTGTCCGTGGGCCTCCCGCGCCGCGAACCGCCGGTACCGCTCCGCCGTGCCGGGCACCTGCTCCCGCATGGGCCGCTCCTCGGTCGTCCGGGTGAGGGCTCCAGTACAGCGCGGGCGCCCCGCGGGCCGCCGCGCGAACGCCGGATGTGACGCCGGATACCGGCCGGCCGTGCTCAGCCCGCGGCGCGGTCCTCGGCCCGGTCCTCGCCCTCGTCCTCGGCGCGGTCCTCGGTCAGCAGCGGTTCCAGCAGCCGGTGCGGTACCGCCAGCCGGCGGTTGACGGGATTGCCGGGGTCGGCCGGGCGGCCCGGGCCCGGGCGCATCTCGACGTCCTCCGGGGGCACGGGGACGGCGCAGCGCGGGCACTCGCCGTACTCGCCGAGGTCGGTGCCGCAGGCGGCGTGGCTGAAGACGAACACCGGCCCGCTCTCGCTGAGGGACTCCCCCCAGCTGCTCAGTGCCCGCAGCGCGGGCCACAGCCGGCGGCCGCGCGGCGTCAGCACGTACTCGTCGCGCGGCGGGGACTCCTGGTAGCGGCGCCTCTCCAGGACGCCGGCCTCGGTGAGGGTCTGGAGCCGGGCGGCCAGCACGGCCCGCGGGATGCCCAGGTGGCCGAGGAAGTCGTTGTAGCGGCGGACGCCGTAGAAGGCGTCCCGCACCACCAGCAGGGTCCACCGCTCGCCGACGATCTCCAGCGCGCGGGCGATCGTGCAGGTCTGTGAGGTGTAGTCCTTTCCGAGCGCCATGGGACCACTGTAGCAATACCAGGTTCGGTGAATGAACCTTTGTGCTACGGTCGGAGGAGACGAGTGAGTTCAGTCAACGAACCTTGTGCCTCCTTGTTTCCCACCTTGGGCATCTCGCGACTCCGGTCCCGACCCTCTCCCTCCCGACCTCGGAGTTTCCCGTGGCTTCAGCAGAGACCCGCCGCAGAGCGACCGTGAATCACCCCAGGACCGCGGAGCCGGCGCACGGCCCCGGTGCCGTCCTCGCCGTCACGGCCGCCGCCACCGCCATCGCGCTGATGAACTACACCGCGCCGATGCTGACCCTCCCCGGCATGACCGCGGACTTCCACACCCCCGTATCCGGACAGGCCTGGCTGCTCAACGGCACCCCGCTCGGCCTGGCCGCCCTCCTCCTCGTCGCCGGCAGCCTCGCCGACGACTACGGCCGCCGCCGCGCCTTCCTCACCGGCACCGTCGCGATGGCCCTCACCACCGGACTCGGGGCGCTGGCCACCTCGACCCTGACCTTCACCCTGGCCCGGATCGCGCAGGGCGCCGCCTCCGCCGCGATCCTCGCCGGCAGCCTCGGCCTGCTCGCCCGGGCCTACCCGCCCGGCCCCCGGCAGATCCGGGCCATGGGAGTGTGGGGCGCCTCGGTGAGCGGCGGCATCGCCACCGGACCCGTCATCGCCGGCGGACTCGCCACCCTCGACTGGCGGCTGTGCTACGCGGCCTTCGCCGGCGCCGGACTCCTCACGGCCGCCGCCGGAGCCCGCGTGCTCACCGAGTCCCGCACCCCGCGCGGCGGCCGCCCCGACCTGCTCGGCGCCCTCACCCTCGGCGCGGCCCTGACCGCCCTGCTCAGCGCCCTCACCCTGGGCCGGGACGGCTGGCTGCGAATACCGGTCGGGCTGCTGCTCGCGGCGGCGGTGGCGCTCACCGCGGTCTTCGCCGGGATCGAACGGCGCAGCGCGACCCCGATGATCGACCTCGCGCTGTTCCGCCGGCCGCTGTTCCAGGCGTCGATCGCCGGGGCGCTGTTCACCGGGCTGGGCGTGATCGGCATGTTCAGCTACCTGTCCGCACTCCTCCAGCGGACCATCGGCATGCCGGCGTTCGCCACCGCCTGGCTGTTCTTCCTCTGGGCGGGCACCTCGCTGGTGGCGGCGCTCCAGGTCAGGCGGATCGCGCACCGCGTCCCGGTGCGCCGCCAGCTCGCCGTGGGCTTCGCCGCGTCCGCCGCCGGGCTGCTGGCCATGGAGGGCGCCGTGCCCGCGGGCTCCTGGCCGCGGCTGCTGCCCGGCCTGGTGATCTGCGGGATCGGCAGCGGACTGCTCAACGCGGCGCTGCCCCGGCTGGCCGTGGAGAGCGTCCCCGCGGAGCGCGCCGCGATGGGATCGGGCGCCAACAACACCGCGCGCTACATCGGTTCGTCGGCCGGCGTCGCCCTCGTCATCGCGGTGGCGACGTCCTGCGGCCCGGACCTGGCGCACGGCACGGACGTGGCGCTGCTGGTCTCGGCGGGGCTGTCGCTGCTGGGCGCGGTGACGGTGCTGCTGCCCCGGGAGCGCGCCGGCCGGTGACCGGGGGCGGTCACCGGCCGGCCGCGTCGCCGGATCCCGTTACGCGAACGCGTCCAGCCCGGTGGCCTCGGCCGAGTACGCCCACAGCCGGGCGGCCTGCTCCGGGTCGGTGGCGTGCTCGCGCACCCCGCGCGAGGAGTCGCCCTCGACGGCCGGGGCGGCGATGTCGCAGTCCTCGCAGTACACGCCGCCCGCGCCGTCCAGCCGCGGCGACGTCGCGGCCCAGACCTGCGTCGCCGCGCCCTGCTCGGGGCTCTTGAACGTCGGGATGAGGACGTTGCCCTGCTCGTCGATCCACCCGGCCTCGACCATCTCCTCCTTCGACAGGTGCCGCTGGAGCGGGGTCATGATGCCGCCCGGGTGCAGCGAGAACGCCCGCACCCCCTGGGCCTGGGCGAGCCGGTCGAGATGGACCGCGAAGAGCGCGTTGGCCGTCTTCGCCTGCCCGTAGGCCGCCCACTTGTCGTAGCCGTGCTCGAAGTGGATGTCGTCCCAGCGGATGGGCGAGCGGTGGTGGCCGCGCGAGGAGACCGCGACGACCCGGCCCCGGCCCCGCGCGATCGCCGGCCACAACCGGTTGACCAGGGCGTGGTGCCCGAGGTGGTTGGTGGCGAACTGCGCTTCCCAGCCGGGGCCGACCCGGGTCTCCGGACAGGCCATGATCCCGGCGCTGTTGATGAGGATGTCGATGGCGCGGCCGGAGTCGAGGAAGCCGTCGGCGAAGGCGCGGACGCTGTCCAGGTCGCCGAGGTCGAGCGGGCCGACCTCCACTCCCTCGATGCCGTCCAGTGCCTTGGCCGCCGGCTCCGGCCGCCGGGCCGGTACGACGACATGCGCCCCGGCGCCGGCCAGTGCGCGGGTGGTCTCCAGTCCGATGCCGGAGTAGCCGCCGGTGACGACCGCGAGCCTCCCGCTGAGATCGATCCCGCGCAGGACGTCCGACGCGGTGCTCCGCGCTCCGAACCCGGACCCGATGGGCTGCTGTGGTGTGGTCATACCGGCACGCTACGAAGTGGAGTGCACTCCAGGTCAAACCCGGCACCGCCGCCGTCGCCGGAAAACGCCCGCGGGCCGTGCCCCCGAGGAGGGGACACGGCCCGCGGCCACAGATCGCACAGGAGCGCGGAGACCCGCGCCGACCTGCGGTGATCTTAGATGTCGAAGTAGAGCTCGAACTCGTGCGGGTGCGGCCGCAGCGCGAGCGGGGCGATCTCGTTGGTGCGCTTGAAGTCGATCCAGGTCTCGATCAGGTCGGAGGTGAAGACCCCGCCCTGGAGGAGGAACTCGTGGTCGGCCTCGAGGGCGTCGAGCACGGCCGGGAGGCTGGTCGGGACCTGCGGCACGTTGGCGTGCTCCTCGGGAGCCAGCTCGTAGAGGTCCTTGTCGACCGGCTCGACCGGCTCGATCTTGTTCTTGATGCCGTCCAGGCCGGCCATCAGCATGGCGGAGAAGGCCAGGTACGGGTTGCCCGAGGAGTCCGGGGCGCGGAACTCGATGCGCTTGGCCTTCGGGTTGGCACCGGTGATCGGGATACGGATCGCGGCGGAGCGGTTGCGCTGCGAGTACACCAGGTTGACCGGGGCCTCGAAGCCCGGGACCAGACGGTGGTAGGAGTTCACCGTCGGGTTGGTGAAGGCCAGCAGCGACGGGGCGTGCTTGAGGATGCCGCCGATGTAGTAGCGGGCGGTGTCCGACAGGCCCGCGTAGCCCTGCTCGTCGTAGAACAGCGGCTCGCCCGCGCTCCACAGCGACTGGTGGCAGTGCATGCCGGAGCCGTTGTCACCGAAGATCGGCTTCGGCATGAAGGTCGCGGTCTTGCCGTTGCGCCAGGCGACGTTCTTGACGATGTACTTGAACAGCATCACGTCGTCGGCGGCGGCGAGCAGCGTGTTGAACTTGTAGTTGATCTCCGCCTGGCCGGCGGTGCCGACCTCGTGGTGCTGGCGCTCGACCGCCAGGCCGGACTTCTCCAGCTCCAGGGAGATCTCGGCGCGCAGGTCGGCGAAGTGGTCGACCGGCGGGACCGGGAAGTAGCCGCCCTTGTAACGGACCTTGTAACCGCGGTTCTCCTTCTCGGAGCCGGTGTTCCAGGCGCCCGCCTCGGAGTCGATGTGGTAGAAGGACTCGTTCGCGGTGGTGGCGAAGCGGACGTTGTCGAAGATGTAGAACTCGGCCTCGGGGCCGAAGAACGCGGTGTCCGCGATGCCGGTGGAGGCGAGGTAGGCCTCCGCCTTCTTCGCCACGTTGCGCGGGTCACGGCTGTACTCTTCGCCGGTGATCGGGTCGTGGATGAAGAAGTTGACGTTCAGCGTCTTGTCCCGGCGGAACGGGTCGACACGGGCCGTGGACAGGTCCGGACGCAGCGCCATGTCCGACTCGTGGATGGCCTGGAAACCGCGGATCGACGAGCCGTCGAACGCCAGCTCCTCGGACGGGTCGAACGTCGACGCCGGCACGGTGAAGTGCTGCATGACGCCGGGCAGGTCGCAGAAGCGGACGTCGACGAATTTGACGTCCTCGTCCGCAATGAACTTCTTGGCCTCGTCGGCGTTCTGGAACATCCAACTCCTCCTCGGCCCGGCCGAGCGGCGCGGGGCTTGCTGGTCTGTGCGGCCAGTGCGGTGGCGCACGCTCCCCTGACCATAGAGATCGGGCATTTCCCAAGGATGACCCGATTGTTTCGCGGATGTTAACCGCTGCTGGTCTGAGCGGGTTCGCGACGCGCCTGCCGGGGCCGCCCCTCACGGCCAGCGTACGACTGCGCCGGGCGACCCGGACGGCCGCGGCCGTATGCAGTGCCGATACCGTGGGGGCGTGGACAATAGGGATGCTTTGGGATCTTGGCTCTCCGGGCCGCGGGCGGCCGCGGAGCGGATGGGCGCCGACTTCGGGTACCGCGGCGAGCGCCTGGGGCTCCCCAAGGAGGGGCCGGGATCGATCGCCCCGGTGGGCCGGCGGATCGCCGCGCTGTTCATCGACTGGGGCCTGTGCGTGCTGATCGCCTACGGGCTGCTGTCCGGCCGCCACGCCGCCGCCGCGAACAACTGGGCCTTCGCGCTCTTCGGCGTCCTGTCGGTGCTCACCCTGGGGACGGTCGGCAGCACCCCCGGCAAGCGGCTGCTGGGGCTGCGGGTGGTGCGGGTGGACGGCGGCCGGCTCGGCCTCGGCGGCGTCGTGCTGCGGACCGTACTGCTGCTGCTGGTGATCCCGGCGGCGATCTGGGACCGCGACACCCGCGGCATGCACGACAAGGCGGTCGGCGCCGTCCAGGTCAGGATGTGAGCCGCCGGCGACCGGTACCGGAAAGGGGTCCGCGGGCATCGCCCGGGACCCCTTCGCCGAAGGACCGGCGCGTCGTCGTGTGACGGACGCGCCGGTGCCCGCCGGTCAGCGCATCCGGCCGCGCGGCATCCGCGCGCCCTTCGGCATCGGGCCCTTGGGGATCGGCATGTTGCTCATCAGGTCGCCCAGCGCCCGCAGCCGGTCGTTGACCTCGGTGACCTTCGGGCCGGGCAGCACCCGGGGCAGCTTGAGCAGCGTGGTGCGGATCTTGCGCAGCGGCACCTGGCCCTCGCCGTCGCCCACGAGGATGTCGGTGACCGGGGCGTCGACGACGACCCGGGCCATCTTCTTCTTCTCGGCGGCGAGCAGGCCCTTGACCCGGTTGGGATTGCCCTCGCCCACCAGGACGATGCCCGCCCGGCTGACCGCGCGGTGCACGACGTCCTGGTTGCGGTTCATCGCCACCGCCGGGGTGACGGTCCAGCCGCGGCCGACGTTCTCCAGCACCGCCGCGGCGGCACCGGGCTGGCCCTCCATCTGCCCGAAGGCGGCCCGCTCGGCACGGCGGCCGAAGACGACCGCCATCCCGAGGAACGCCAGCAGGAAGCCGAGGATGCCCGCGTAGACCGGATGCCCGATCAGGAAGCCGATGGCGAGGATGACACCGAAGATCACGATGCCCACGGCCGCGACCACGAGGCCGACCTTGGGGTCGGCACGCCGGGTCATCTTGTAGGTCAGGCCGATCTGCTTCAGCCGCCCGGGGTTCTGGGTTGATTCCTGCCTCGCCATGCCGCACAGGATACGTGGCCGACGGGGGGATGACGCCACCGGATGGATGATCGTATCGGCGGAATCCGTGCGGTGGCCCGCGGTGCCGTCCCGCCGGCCGGACCCCGCCGGACCGGCGGGCCGTGAAGCGGGACGGACGGCGCCTACAGCAGACCGGAACCGGAACCGCGCGACATGCCCAGCGCGTCGAGCACGTGCTCGGCGTCGCGGCGGTCCTGGGCGCGCCTGCGGTCCTCCAGCACCGCCGACCAGGCGTTGCGCCGGGCCGTCTGCTGACCGCCGCGCAGCAGCAGCGACTCCACGGCGCGCAGCGCGCCGGTGACGGACCCGACGGCGCCGGCTGAGCTCGGGTGTACGCGCGGGGGCTGAGCCTGCATGAGATCTCCCTCAAGGCGTATCGGAGCGGCATGAAGCTGAGCTCGTACCCAGGGTCACCACATTGTGTTACCAGCCGGTGACCGGACGGTCAAACCCACATGAAACGCCGGAACGCCTTCCGGCCGTCCGCACCGCACACGCCGGCCACCCGATCGGCGCACGCCCCGCCCGCGACGCGTTACGCCGCGGCCGCCCCGCGGCGCTCCAGGGCCTGCTGGTAGAGGCGCCCCGCCCGGTACGACGAACGCACCAGCGGCCCCGACATGACCCCGGCGAAGCCGATCTGCTCGGCCTCCTCCTTCAGCTCCACGAACTCGGCGGGCTTGACCCAGCGCTCCACCGGGTGGTGCCGCACGCTCGGCCGCAGGTACTGCGTGATGGTGATCAGCTCGCAGCCCGCGGCGTGCAGGTCCCGCAGCGCCTGGCTGACCTCCGCGCGCTCCTCGCCCATCCCCAGGATCAGGTTGGACTTGGTGATCAGCCCCGCCTCGCGCGCCTTGGTGATGACCTCCAGCGAGCGCTCGTAACGGAACGCGGGCCGGATCCGCTTGAAGATCCGCGGCACCGTCTCGACGTTGTGCGCCAGCACCTCGGGCCTGCTGCCGAAGACCTCGGCGAGCTGCGCGGGCACCGCGTTGAAGTCCGGGATCAGCAGCTCGACCTTGGTGCGGCCGCCCTCGCGCCCCGCCGTCATGGCGTGGATCTGCCGCACCGTCTCGGCGTACAGCCAGGCGCCGCCGTCCGGCAGGTCGTCGCGGGCCACGCCGGTGACGGTGGCGTAGTTGAGGTCCATGGTGACCACCGACTCGCCGACCCGGCGCGGCTCGTCACGGTCGAGGTCCTGCGGCTTCCCGGTGTCGATCTGGCAGAAGTCGCAGCGCCGGGTGCACTGGTCGCCACCGATCAGGAAGGTCGCCTCGCGGTCCTCCCAGCACTCGAAGATGTTCGGGCAGCCGGCCTCCTGGCACACGGTGTGCAGGCCCTCGCGCTTGACCAGGCCGAGCAGCTCCGTGTACTCCGGCCCCATCTTCGCCCGGGTCTTGATCCACTCGGGCTTGCGCTCGATGGGGGTCTGGCTGTTCCGGACCTCCAGACGCAGCAGCTTGCGGCCGTCGGGTGCGACAGCGGACACGTCCGGCTCCCTATCGTGAGGCTCGATCGCGAGTTCGCGACCTCTGTGTCGGGCCGCGCGCGGGAGTTCGGGTGAGAGCCCTCGGCACGGCATTCGATTCTTCGGTGGGCTCCAGGGTACGCCTGCCATTCGCACGCCCGGACGGTCGCCGCCCGGTGCGGTCAGACGGCCCGGGGGAGCGGTTCGGACGACTCCAGCACCGCCCGCAGGTGCTTCTCCATCACCGGCAGCACCTCGGCGACCGGCACGTCCCGGCCGAGCTCGGCGGAGAGCGAGGAGACCCCCGCGTCGCGGATCCCGCACGGCACGATCCGGTCGAACGAGGTGTTGTCGGGGTCGCAGTTCAGGGCGAAGCCGTGCATGGTCACGCCCTTGGCGACCCGGATGCCGATCGCGGCGATCTTGCGGTCCTCGCCTCGCTGCCCGGCGTTGGACGGTGCGTACTCCGGGCCGCTCAGCCGGGAGTCGAACTCGTCGTCCTGCAGGCGGGGGTCGAAGTCCAGGGTCAGCCCGCCGGGCAGGGTGCGCCGCTCGACCGGGTCGCCCAGCACCCACACCCCGCTGCGGCCCTCGACCCGGGTGGTCTCCAGGCCGAACTCCGCACAGGTGCGGATCAGCGCCTCCTCCAGCCGCCGTACGTGGGCGATGACGTCCACCGGACGCGGCAGCTTCAGGATCGGGTAGCCGACCAGCTGGCCGGGGCCGTGCCAGGTGATCTTCCCGCCGCGGTCCACGTCCACCACCGGGGTGCCGTCCAGCGGGCGCTCGGAGTCCTCGGTGCGGCGGCCCGCGGTGTAGACCGGCAGGTGCTCCAGCAGCAGGCAGGTGTCGGGGATCTCGTCGGCGAAGCGGGCCGCGTGCACCCGGCGCTGCTCCTGCCAGGCCTCCTGGTACTCGACCGCGTCCGGCCCGAATCCCAGGTGGACGAAGCGCAGGTCACTCACGGCTGCTCCCTCGGGGTGTAGCACCATCTCGGCTCTTGTGGGCCGTATGCCACTCTACGGCGGCGCGCGGCGGCCGCAGCAGGCCGCCCGTCCCCATGCGGTGCGGGAGCCGAACACGTGCCCGTCTCCGCCCGAGTTCACCTATTTCGGGGAATGCGGAGCGGAGACGGCGAGCCCGGCGGTGCAGAGGGCTACATTCACGCCGTCCCAAGGGCCCCGAAACCCTTCCCCTGACCTTCCGCTGATTCGGGCCCCTGGGCCGGCACCCAGACCCCGTACGCTGCGAGAGGCACTGCACTGCACATGACAGAACGATCGCCTCAGCGCCGACCTCCCAACCGCAGGCTGGCCTCCCTGATCGCCGAGGCCGGCTTCTCGAACGCCGGACTGGCCCGCCGCGTCGACCAGCTCGGCGTCGAGCACGGCCTGGACCTGCGCTACGACAAGACCTCGGTCACCCGCTGGCTGCGCGGCCAGCAGCCCCGCGGCACCACCCCCGCCCTGATCGCGGAGGTCTTCACCAGACGCCTCGGCCGCCGGCTGAGCGCCCAGGACCTCGGACTGGACGCCTGCGCCCCGGTCTACGCCGGACTGGAGTTCGCCGGCAGCCCCGAGGAGGCGGTGGAGATCGTCAGCGGACTGTGGCGCAAGGACACCGGAAGCCAGGCCGAACTGCGCCGTATAGCCTTCACCCCGGCCGGGCTGGTCATCCCGAGCCGGGACTGGCTGATCGGGCGCGCCGACGAACGGCTCGGCCGCGGCGGCCCCGAGCCCCAGGCCGAGGCGCGCATCCCCGCCCAGACCGCCCGCGGCCGCGCCCCCGCCCGGTCGGCGTCCGGCGAACCCCTCCGCCGCGTCACCATGGGCGACATCCACGCGCTGCGCTCGGTCGGCGAACTGTTCCGATCGCTCGACCACGCCTACGGCGGCGGGCACGCCCGGCAGGCCCTGGTGCGCTACCTCGAACACGAGGCCGAGCCGATGCTGCGCGGCACCTACGGCGAGAACCTCGGCCGCCGCCTGTTCGCCGCCGTCGCCGACCTGACCCGGCTGGCCGGCTGGACCTCGTACGACATCGGCGCCCACGGACTGGCCCAGCGCTACTTCGTCCAGGCCCTGCGGCTGTCCCAGGCGGCCGCCGACCGCGTCTACGGCGGCTACGTCCTGGCGACCATGAGCGGCCAGGCCGTCTACCTCGGACACGGCCGGGAGGCGGTCCAGCTCGCCCGGGTCGCCCAGCAGGGCGTGGGCACCGGCGCGCCACCCGCCGTCCAGGCGCTGCTCCACGCGGCCGAGGCACGCGGGCACGCCCTCCTCGGCGAGACCCGGGCCTGCACGGCGTCGCTGGTTCGCGCCGAACGGGCCCTGGAGGCCGCCCGGCCGGGCGACGAGACCCCGTCCTGGGCGCGCTTCTTCGACGAGGGGCAGCTGGCCGCGGAATTCGCGCACTGCTACCGCGACCTCCAGCAGTACCGGCCCGCCGCCCAGCACGCCGAGCGCTCCCTCCAGCTGCGCTCGCCCGCGTACGCCCGCAGCCGGCTGTTCTGCCGGGTGGTGCTGGCCAGCGCGCGGCTCGGGCTCGGTGAGGTCGAACAGGGCTGCGCGCTGGCCACCGAGGCCGTCCAGCACGCCTCCGAGATGCGTTCGGCGTGCGCCGTCGACTACGTGCGCGACTTCGCCCGCCGCCTGGAGCCGTACCGCGACGTGCCCGCCGCCCGCAGCTTCCACGAACGGGTGGCGGCGCTGGGGCTCGCGCCGCATTGATGTGGCTCGGTTCGCCTCCGGGTGCCCCGAAGCACCTGTCGACGCTCGTCGACGCCGCACTCCCTCGTACCTCGGTCGTTGGGTCTCCTCGCTTTCGACAGGCGCGGGCACCCTTCGGCTCACTCGCCGCGGCGGGCCAGAGCACAGCGTCTCTGCTCGGGCCGGCCCCGAGGGTGCCCTCCTGCCCGGGGCCGGGGTGCGGCGTTGGCGAGCGAGCCGAAGGGTGCGCGCCGGTGTCGAAAGAGGGGGGGTCCCCCCGCGGGGCTGGGGGAGAGACCAAACGACCGACGAAGGAGGGAGTGCCGTGTCGAGGAACGTCGACATCGGCTTCTGCGCACCCGGAGGCGAGCCGAGCCCCGAAAAAGAGCATCCGGAGGCGAACCGAGCCACAAAGAAATCAAGCAACCGCAGGCAGGTCCCGGGCGGTGTCGCCGTAGCCGGGGCGGATGCCGAAGTCGCGCATGACGTGGTGGGCGGCCCGGCGGCCGGAGAACAGCGCGCCCTGCACGGTGCTGGTGTCCCGGTGGTCGCCGCACACGTAGAGACCGCACAGCACCCGCACCGGGCGCCGCAGGTCGTGGGGTGCCGGCATGGCCGGGACCGCCTCGGGATCGTGGTGGACGGCCAGCAGCTCCCAGCCGCCGGTGGGCGTGCCGTACAGCTCCGCGAGATGCGGCCGCACCGAGCGGTCCAGCACCTCGGGGGCGGCGGTCGCGGCCGGTCCCAGCACGGTCGAGGTGATCAGGGTGCGCCCGGCCGGGGCCCGGGACGGGTCGACGGCGCTGGCCACCACGGTGTGCGCGACCGGGCCGCCGCGGTCCGGGGCCAGCAGCAGCGAGGGGGCCTGGCGCTGCGGTGCCCGGCCGGCCGCGTGGTGGACCACCGCCACCGGCAGGAACTCGGGCATCCGCAGGCCCGGCAGCAGCGTGCCGGCGTCCCGTGCCCCGGTGGCCACCACCACGGCCCGGCAGGGCAGCACCTGGCCGTCGGCGGTGGTGACCTCGTTGGCGGCCACCGCGACGGCCCGCACCCCGAGCCGTACGGTGCCGGGCGGCAGCGCGTCGGCCAGCAGCCGGGGAACGGTCCCGGCGCCCCCGGCGGGCAGCGCGAGGCGCCCGCGGGCGAATCCGCGCAGCACCAGGTCCGCGCAGCGGCTTGAGGTGCCGAGCGCCGGGTCGTGCAGCAGCGCGGTGAGCAGCGGCCGCAGGAAGCCGTCGACCTGGCGCGGCAGCCCGCGGGCGGTCAGGGCCTGGTCCGTGGTGGTCTCGGGGCGGGCGAGCAGCCGCCGGGTGGGGGTGGAGGCGAGCCTGCCGAGGACGGCTCCGACCCGTGCCTTGTGCAGCGCGGCCCGCGGGTCGGACAGGCGCGCGATGCGCCCGGGGGCGGGGCGCGGCAGGGTGGGGGTGAGGGGGAGCAGCCGCAGCCCGGTGAAGCCGGGGGTGCGGCGCAGCTCCGGGAAGGCGGAGTTGACCAGCTGGCTGGTGCGGTCCAGGCGGAACCCGCCGACGGTGTCGGTGGTCATGCGGCCGCCGACCCGTGAGCCGGCCTCCAGGACCGTGACCGTGACTCCGGCGTTGATCAGGTGGTGTGCGGCGGACAGGCCCGCGAGGCCCGCCCCGATGACGACTACGTCCGCATGGCGTGGGTGGAACGGCACGGTTGCCCCTCCCGGCGGTGGTCGGTTCGGCTCCCCGCTCATGGACGCGAGGACCGGTCGGGTCCTCGCGCCCTGTGTCATGCCCGATTCGGGGCCGTCCGATACCGCCGCCCACCCGCTCTCTTGGGCCAATTTCCGTTGCGTTACGGCCAGTTGACGGCCCTGAGCCGATCGTGTCCGATCACGGCCGGTCGTCCAGGGCGGCCCGGATCGCGTCGTCGATCCCGGGGAAGGCGAACGCGAACCCGGACTCCAGCAGCCGCCGCGGCAGCACCCGCTGGCTGGCGAGCACGTCCTCGGCGACACCGCCCAGCGCGACGCGCAGTGCCGCGGCCGGCACCGCGGCGGCCGTCGGCCGGTGCAGCACCCGGCCCATGGCCTCGGTGACCTCCCGGTTGGTGACCGGCTGCGGACCGGTGAGGTTCACCGGGCCCTCCAGCTGCGGGGTGTCGATCAGATGGCGCAGCGCGGCGATGTGGTCGTGCAGCGCGATGAAGCTCCAGTACTGGCGGCCGCTGCCGAGCCGCCCGCCCAGACCGGCCTTGAACAGCGGGAACAGCCGGCCCCAGGCCCCGCCGCCGCGGGCCACCACCAGCCCGGTGCGGGCGATCACCGTCCGCACCCCGGCGTCCCGGGCCGGCGCCGTGGCCGCCTCCCACTCCTGGCACACCCCGGCCAGGAACCCGGTGCCGGCCGGCGCCGACTCGTCCACCGCCCGGTCCCCGGTGTCGCCGTAGTAGCCGATCCCCGAGGCGCTGACCAGCACCCGGGGCGGGGTGTCCAGCGCGGCCACCGCCCGGGCGACGGTGTCGGTGCCCAGCACCCGGCTGTCGCGGATCAGCCGCTTGTACGCGGCCGTCCAGCGGTGGTCGGCGACCCCGGCCCCGGCCAGGTGCACCACCGCCTCGCAGCCGGCGAGCCCCGCGCCCTCCACGAAACGCCGCTCGGGGTCCCAGCGGATCTCCAGCGGGGCGGCGGGCTCCCGCCGGACCAGACACACCACCTGGTGACCGTCCGCCCGCAGGGAGCGGACCAGGGCCGAGCCGATGAGACCGGACGTGCCGGTGACCGCGATACGCATGGGGCCATCCTGCCCGCCCGCCGCCCCGCCTGACACAGTGACACCATGTCCTCGACGTCCCCGACTCCCGAGCCTTCCGAACCTTCCGAGCCTTCCGAGACTTCCGGCCCCGGGGTGCGGATCCGCCCCGCGGTGACGGCCGACGACCACGACCTCGCCCGGCTGCGCCGGCGCACCTGGTCACCGCTGCACAGCCCGACGCCGCGGCCCGAGGGCCCGGTCGGCCGGTACTTCGACGCCACCCACCGCCCGCACGAGGTCCTGGTGGCCGAGGTGGACGGGCGCGTCGCCGGCTATGTGCGCCTCGTGCCGGTCTCGTCGCTCACCGCCCAGGCGCACGTCCGCCGCATCCAGGGCCTCGCGGTGGACGAGTGGGCCCGCGGCCGGGGCGTCGGGCGGGCCCTGGTGCGGGCCGCCTGCGCGCTGGCCACCCGGCAGGGCGCCCGCCGGGTGACGCTCGGCGTCCTCGGCCACAACGCCCCGGCCCGGCGGCTGTACGAGTCGGTGGGCTTCCGTGTCGAGGGCGTGCTGCCGGAGGAGTTCCGGATCGGCACGGAGTACGCGGACGACGTGCTGATGGGGCTGCGGCTGGAAGACAGGGGGAGCCGCTGAGTCAGTCCCCGAAGCGGGCCCACAGCGCGGGGAAGCGCTCCGCCAGGGCCTTGCGGTCGCCGAGATCCAGCACCGGGCCCTCCGGCTCGCCGGGTTCGGGCAGGTCCAGGTCGGGCATCCGCAGGCCGGTCAGCCGCTCGTACGCCTCGTCGGCCGCGTAGCCGAGGTCCTCGGCGTCCCCGTCCACCTCGCTGTCGAACTCGTCCAGCAGCACCGCGAGGTCGTCGGGGTCGTGCAGCAGCGCGCCCTCGAAGACGTGCCGGCCCTGGCCGATCAGCCAGCAGCGGAAGGCGTCGAAGGCGTCCTCGTCGACACCGCCGAGCATGATCTCGGCCGCGCCCCACAGATCCCAGCGGCAGGCCCGGTTGAACCGCGTCTCGAAGTGCCGGGCGAAGTCCAGCACCGCCTCCGGGTCGAGCTGCGTCAGGCGCTCGATCACCAGGTCGGCCTGCTCCTCGGCGTCGCCGGCGGCGGCCTCGCGGGCGGTGTCGATGATCTCCCAGAACTCCGTCTCGTGCATCACGGGACCAGCATCCCGGGAGCCGGGCCCGCCCGCACCCGGACTGCTCCGGATGCGCCCGTGCCGGTGACACCCGGGTGAACCGGCAGCGGCCCCCGGATCACCGGGGGCCGCTGTCAGGTGGCGCGGAAGGTTCAGCGGGTCACAGCCCGAGGTCGCCCTCGAACTCGCCGGCCTCCAGACGGTCCTTGACGGTGGCCAGGAAGCGGGCCGCGTCGGCGCCGTCGACGATCCGGTGGTCGTAGGTCAGCGCCAGGTAGACCATGTCGCGGACGGCGATCACGGTGCCCTCCTCGGTCTCGACGACGACCGGCCGCTTGACGGTCGCGCCGATGCCGAGCATCCCGACCTGCGGCTGGTTGAGGATCGGGGTGTCGAACAGGGCGCCGCGCGAGCCGGTGTTCGTCACCGTGAAGGTGCCGCCCGCCAGCTCGTCCGGCTTCAGGCCGCCCTCCCGCGTCCGGGTCGCGAGGTCGGCGGTCTTCTTGGCGATCCCGGCGATGTTCAGGTCGCCGGCGTTGTGGATCACCGGGACGAACAGGCCCTTCTCGGTGTCCACCGCGATGCCGATGTTCTCGACGTCGTAGTAGGTGATCGTGTCGTCGTCGTTGACCCGGGCGTTGACGATCGGGTGGACCTTCAGCGCCTCGGCGGCGGCCTTGACGAAGAACGGCATCGGCGAGAGCTTGACGCCCTCACGCTGCGCGAACGCGTCCTTCGCGCGGGCCCGCAGTCGCATGATGCGGGTGACGTCCGCCTCGACCACGGTCGTGAGCTGGGCGGAGACCCGCAGCGACTCGACCATGTGCTTGGCGATGGCCTTGCGCACCCGGGTCATGGGCACGGTCTGGCCGCGCAGCGGCGACGGGGTGAGCGGCGCCGGGGCGGCCTTGGCGGCGGCCGGGGCCGGAGCGGCGGCCCGGGCGGCCTCCGCGGCGGCGACGACGTCCTGCTTGCGGATCCGGCCGCCGACGCCGCTGCCCTTGACGTCGGCGAGGTTCACACCGCTCTCGGCGGCCAGCTTGCGGACCAGCGGGGTCACGTACGCGCCCTCGCCACCGGTGGTCGGGGCGGCGGGAGCGGCCGGGGCCGGGGCCGGCGCGGGCGCCGACGGGACGGGCTCGGGCGCCGGGGCGGTGACGGCCTGCGGGGCGGGCGCGGTGGGCGCCTGCGGCGCGGCCGGGGCGGGTGCCGGAGCCGGGGCGGGGGCCGGGGCCTCCTGCACCGGGGCGGGGGCCGGGGCGGGCGCGGGAGCGGGCTGGGCCGGAGCCGGAGCCGCGGCCGGAGCGGTACCGGCCGCGCCGATGACCGCGAGCTTCGCGCCGACCTCGGCGGTCTCGTCCTCGCCGATCAGGATCTCCAGCAGGGTGCCGGAGGCCGGCGCCGGGATCTCGGTGTCCACCTTGTCGGTGGAGACCTCCAGCAGCGGCTCGTCCTCGGCCACCTCCTCGCCGACCTGCTTCAGCCAGCGGGTGACGGTGCCCTCGGTGACGGACTCGCCGAGCGCCGGCAGCAGCACCGGGGTGCCCTCGGCACCGCCGGCGGACGGCGCCGGAGCGGCCGGGGCGGCGGCGGGCGCGGGAGCCGCCGGGGCCTCCTGCGCGGGGGCGGGGGCCGGAGCGGGCGCCGCGGCCTCGGCGGCGGCGGGGGCCGGGGCGGCCGCGGGGGCACCGCTGCCGTCGTCGATGACGGCCAGCTCGGCGCCGACCTCCACCGTCTCGTCCTCGGCGACCTTGATGGAGGCCAGCACACCGGCCGCCGGGGCCGGGATCTCGGTGTCGACCTTGTCGGTGGAGACCTCGAGCAGGGGCTCGTCGACCTCCACCCGCTCACCCTCGGCCTTCAGCCAGCGGGTGACGGTGCCTTCGGTGACCGACTCACCGAGCGCCGGCAGGGTTACGGAAACCGCCATGGTTTCGGTTGCTCCTAACGATCTGTGCGGATGGTGAAGGTGCCAGCGGGTCAGTCGTGCGAGTGCAGCGGCTTGCCGGCCAGGGCGAGGTGCGCCTCACCCAGTGCCTCGTTCTGCGTCGGGTGCGCGTGGATCAGCTGCGCGACCTCGGCGGGCAGCGCCTCCCAGTTGTAGATCAGCTGCGCCTCGCCAACCTGCTCGCCCATCCGGTCACCGACCATGTGGACGCCGACGACGGCACCGTCCCGGACCTGGACGAGCTTGATCTCGCCCGCGGTCTTCAGGATCTTGCTCTTGCCGTTGCCCGCCAGGTTGTACTTCAGGGTGACGACCTTGTCGGCGCCGTACAGCTCCTTGGCCTTCGCCTCGGTGATGCCCACCGACGCGACCTCGGGGTGGCAGTACGTGACGCGCGGCACGCCGTCGTAGTCGATCGGCACGGTCTTCAGACCGGCCAGCCGCTCCGCTACCAGAATGCCCTCGGCGAAGCCGACGTGCGCGAGCTGCAGGGTCGGGACCAGGTCGCCGACGGCCGAGATGGTCGGCACGTTGGTCCGCATGTACTCGTCGACCAGGACGTAGCCGCGGTCCATGGCGACCCCGGCCTCCTCGTAGCCGAGGCCCTGCGAGACCGGGCCGCGGCCGACGGCCACGAGCAGCAGCTCCGCCTCGAAGGTCTTGCCGTTCTCCAGGGAGACCTTCACCCCGTCGGCGGTGTACTCCGCGCCGGCGAAGCGGGAGCCGAGGGAGAAGTTGATGCCGCGCTTGCGGAAGGCGCGCTCCAGGAGCTTGGAGCTGTTCTCGTCCTCGACGGGCACCAGGTGCGGCAGCGCCTCGACGATGGTCACGTCGGCGCCGAAGGACTTCCACACCGAGGCGAACTCGACGCCGATCACACCGCCGCCCAGGACCACGGCGGACTTCGGCACCCGGTTCAGGGTGAGCGCGTGGTCGGAGGAGATGATCCGGTCGCCGTCGATGGTCAGGCCCGGCAGCGACTTCGGCACCGAGCCGGTGGCCAGCAGGACGTGGCGGCCGGTGTAGCGCCGGCCGTCGACGTCCACGGAGGTGGGGGAGGACAGCCGGCCCTCACCCGTGACATATGTCACCTTCCGGCTGGCGACCAGGCCCTGCAGACCCTTGTAGAGGCCGGAGACCACGCCGTCCTTGTAGGCGTGGACGCCGGCGATGTCGATGCCCTCGAAAGTGGTCCGCACACCGAACTCGGCGCCCTCCCGCGCCTGGTCGGCGAGTTCACCGGCGTGCAGCAGAGCCTTGGTGGGGATGCAGCCGCGGTGCAGACAGGTGCCCCCGAGCTTGTCCTTCTCGATCAGGGCGACGTCCAGGCCCAGCTGAGCCCCGCGCAGAGCCGCAGCGTAGCCGCCGCTGCCGCCACCGAGGATCACTAGGTCGAAAACGGTGCTGGCGTCGTTCGCCACGTCACGTCCTCCATGCATGGATACGCCGTAACCGGTCGCCGTGACCGGGCGGCGGCTTTCTGTTCGGCCGCTGGTGCTCGAAATATCGAAATCTTCGAAGAGCTGGGCCCGCTCGTGCCGGTACAACATCTTCGCACTTGTCGACGATGCCCGGGACGCGGGGCCGTCCCGGTGACGACCCTACGTGCAACCGCCGAGTACTACGGACGAGTAACCATTGCGAACCGCTTCCGGACGTGCTTCGGGGTCTTGTGGACCCATGGAAACGGCCCCGGGCAATCGCCCGGGGCCGCTCCTACGCGCGTCACGCGACCGGAACCCCGGCCGCCCGGAGCCCGGCACCCGCCGGCACCCGCCTCAGAGCACCCCGCCCTCGGCGACCTTCCCGGCCAGCGCCACCAGGGTGCGCACCGCGGTGCCGGTGCCGCCCTTGGGGGTGTAGCCGTACGGCGCGCCCTCGTGGAAGGCCGGGCCGGCGATGTCCAGGTGCGCCCAGGTGGTGGCGTCGCCGACGAACTCCTTGAGGAAGACGCCCGCCGTCAGGCCGCCGCCGAGCCGCTCGCCCATGTTGGCGATGTCGGCGACGGGGGAGTCCAGGCCCTTGCGGAGCTCCGCGGGCAGCGGCATCGGCCAGGCCGGCTCGCCGGCCTCCTCGGCGATCTCGTGGATCGCGGTGCGGAAGGCGTCGTCGTTCGCCATGATCCCGAAGGTGCGGCTGCCCAGGGCCACCATCATGGCGCCGGTCAGGGTGGCGACGTCCACGATCGCGTCGGGCTTCTCCTCGCCCGCCCGGGTCAGCGCGTCGGCGAGCACCAGACGGCCCTCGGCGTCGGTGTTGAGCACCTCGACCGTCTTGCCGGAGTACATCCGCAGCACGTCGCCCGGCCGGGTCGCCGAGCCGGACGGCATGTTCTCGGCGAGCGCCAGCCAGCCGGTGACGTTGACCTTCAGGCCCAGCCGCGCGGCGGCCACCACGGCGGCGAACACGGCGGCCGCGCCGCTCATGTCGCACTTCATCGTCTCGTTGTGCCCGGCCGGCTTCAGCGAGATGCCGCCCGAGTCGTAGGTGATGCCCTTGCCGACGAGCGCCAGGGTCTTCGCGGACCGGGAGTGGACGTACGCCACGCGCACCAGGCGCGGCGGGTTGGCCGAGCCCTGGCCGACGCCGAGGATGCCGCCGTAGCCGCCCTTGGCGAGCGCCTTCTCGTCCAGCACCTCCACCTTCAGGCCGTGCTCCTTGGCGGCGGCCTGCACGGCGGTGGCGAAGGTCTGCGGATACAGGTCGTTGGAGGGGGTGTTGACCAGGTCGCGGGCCCGGTTGACCTCCTCGGCCACCGCGGTCGCCCGCTGCGCCGCCGCCTTGAACTCCGCGTCGCGCGGCTTGCCGCCGAGCAGCGTGACCTCGGCGAGGGGCTCCTTGACGCCGTTGTTCTTCGCACCGCCGCCGTTGCCGTTCGCGGTGCCCCGGTACGCGGTGAAGGAGTACGCGCCGAGCAGCGCGCCGGTCCCCACCGCCTCGGCGGCCCGCGGCCCGTCCAGCGGGAGGGCGAACCCGGCCTTGCGGGAGCCCGCCAGCGTGCGGGCGGCGACCCCCGCCGCGCGGCGCAGCGCCTCGGCGGCGTACGGCTCGCCCTTGGCCGGGGCGTCGCCGAGCCCGACGGCGAGCACCACCGCGGCCTTGACCCCGGCCGGCGCCGGGAGCTTGGTCACCTCGCCCTCGCCGCCCGAGGCGCCGAGGGTCTCCAAGGTGGCGGCCAGCCCGCCGTCGAACGCCTTGTCCACCGCTTCCGCGCCCGGCGCCACCAGCGGGCCCTTGGGACCCTTGGCGACGCCGACGACGACGGCGTCCGCGCGCAGCGCGGCAGCGGAGGAAGTGCTCAGAGTCAGTGCAGTCACGGTATCGGGGTTCCTCTTCCGTCCAGTTCGAGTGCGCTCTTCGGCCGATGGGTGGGCCGGCCGGGCCCGCTGCATCGTAGGCTGCCGGCGGTCGGCCCGGCTCGCCTCGGGGTGCGAGCCGCCGCCGCCTGCCGAGCCTACGCCGCCGATCCCACCGCAAGGCCGACGAGGCAGACGGTGGCCGCGATTTCGGACAGCGCGCCGAAGACGTCCCCGGTGACGCCGCCGAGCCGCCGCCGGCAGCGGCGCAGCAGCCACTCCGCCGCGCCCAGTCCGGCCAGCGCGGCGAGCGCGTGGTGCACCGCCGACACAACGCCGAAGCAGGCCCCGGCGCCCCCCGCGGCGACCACCGCGAGCGCGGCCACCGCCCAGGCGGCCCGGGCCGGCACCGCGCCGGCCACCGCCACGCCCAGGCCGTCGCGCCGGGCCGGCTCGACCCCCTCCCGGCAGGCCAGGGTCATCGCGGTGCGCGCGGTCAGCGCGGCGACGGCGGCGGCCACCGCGCCGGGCGCCCAGCCCTGCCCGTACCGCCCGGCCAGCGCGGCGACCTGCGCCAGCAGCACGAACACCAGCGTCAGCACACCGAACGGCCCGATGTCGGACTGCTTCATGACGCGCAGCGCCTCGGCCGCGGGCTTGCCGCTGCCCAACCCGTCGGCGGTGTCGGCCAGTCCGTCCAGGTGCAGCCCGCGGGTGAGCAGCGCGGGCACCGCCGCGGCACCGACCGCCGCCAGCAGCGCTCCGGCGCCAAGGCCCAGCAGCGCCGCGCCGGCCGCGCCCGCGGCGCACCCGACGACGACGCCCACCACCGGCGCCCACAGCATCCCGGCGCGGCCGGCGGCCCGGTCCCAGCGCTCCACCCGCACCGGCAGCACCGTCAGCGTG
This sequence comes from Actinomycetota bacterium, assembly GCA_048498775.1. Taxonomy (GTDB): domain Bacteria; phylum Actinomycetota; class Actinomycetes; order Streptomycetales; family Streptomycetaceae; genus JBEHXI01. The sequence continues at coordinate 27,066 of JBEHXI010000059.1, forward strand.
CCGAACGCGAAGCGCGGCCCCGCGCCCCGCAGGCCACCCGGCTCCTTGGCGGCACCGCCGGCTTCGGCGTTCCTCGACACTGCGCTCCCTCATCCCCCGGACCCGCGGCCCGGTCTCCTGCGGCACCGGCGCCCGGTGGGCCGGCCGGCTCGGCACGCTACCGCCCGGCCCACCGCCGGACGCGGTCAGGGGCGCCGCGCCGGTCCGCGCAGCGGCTCGGTCACCGGGCGGCGCGGCGCGGGCAGATCCGCGCGGTGCTTGCGGCGCCGGCGCACCATGTCGTCCGCCAGGCAGCAGACGGCCGCCGCGAGGATCGCGGCCAGATGCTCCCAGCCCGCGAGGTTGGGGCGCAGGACGGCTTCGAGCACCATCGCGGCGACCACCGCGCCGCCCGTCCACCACGCCCGGTGGCGCCAGGCGACGAACAGCGCGAGCGCCACCACGGCGGCCGAGGGGCCGGTGTCACGGACGAACGCCTCGTCCCAGGACAGCCCGAACGGCGTGCGCGTGCCGGCGTACACGCCCCAGCGCGCGTATCCGGTGCCGGCCAGTGTCGAGGCGTAGGCGACCACCAGCGTCCGCGCCCGGCCCAGCGTGGTCTCCGCGACGCCGAACACCACCAGCACCTGCGCGACCGCCCCCCACACCGGCAGTTCGGGCGCCGGCACGAACAGCGACAGCGGGGTGCGCAACACCTCCCGCCACCACGGCAGCGCGGCACTGACCTCGCCGAGTCCGTCGACCCGGTCGACGCCCCACTGCTCGTGCTGCATCACCTGCAACACGCAGATCAGCAGCACCGCGACCAGCGTCAGCCACACCGCCCGCCAGCGCCGGGCCACCAGCGCGGCGCGCACCCCGGCGGCCAGCGCCCCCCACTCGCGGTAGGCGGCGCGCCGCAGTAACGCTCGCGTGCGGCCCGCGCTCACCGCGGGCCGGGGACCGTGGTTCGCATGGCACGCCCCTCCCGGCTGCACCCGGCGGCCGGCGGCGCGGTCCACGCCGTGATCGCCTCGTCACCGGTCTCCACCGCGTCCCGTCCGTGTCGCGCGCGGATCGTGCCCCCCTTTCCGCCGGCCCCGGTGCCACCGGGCCCTGCCTCAGGGTCGCCGATCACATCGCCGGACGCCAGGGTGACTGCGCCGGTGACCCGCGCGCCGCGCCGCCGCGGGAGTGCGGGCGGGCGTAACGCACCGTGCGGAAGGGGGAGTTCACACGCGCCGGGGATGCGGAGGGCCGCGTCCGGCATCGAAGGGGGGAGGACCACGCTCATGCCCTCAAGGACGACGTTCACCCGTCCGGTGGTTGTGATCCCGGCGAAACCCGGCGCACGGGTGCCGGGGCAGACCACCCCGCGCTCCTGCGCCCCCTGACACGCCGTCAACCAGAGGGCGGGTCAGCCGGCCGGGCGCTCAGACGTTCTCCGGAAGCTCGGCCGCCAGCGCCGCGGCGGCCTTCAGCATCGGCAGCGCCAGCAGCGCCCCGGTGCCCTCGCCGAGCCGCACCCCATGGTCGAGCAGGGGGTCGAGGGACAGCCGCTCCAGGGCCTTGGCCTGCGCGGGCTCACCGGACGACTGACCGGCCAGCCACCAGTCCGGAGCGCGGAACGCCACCCGCTGCGCGGCCAGCGCGCACGCCGCGGAGACCACGCCGTCCAGCACCACCGGGAGTTTGCGCGCCGCGCACTGCAGCAGAAAGCCCGTCATGGCCGCCAGGTCCGCGCCGCCCACCGCGGCCAGCAGCGCCAGCTGGTCCCCGAGCACCGGCCGGCCGCGGCGCAACCCGTCCCGGATCGCCGCGCACTTGCGCATCCACGCCAGGTCGTCGATGCCGGAACCACGGCCGGTCACCACGGAGGCGTCCGTGCCGCACAGCGCCGCGACCAGCACGCCCGCGGCCGTGGTGCCGCCCACGCTCAGGTCGCCCAGCAGCACCAGGTCGGTACCGGAGTCCGCCTCCTCGTTCGCGACGGCCACGCCCGCCGCGAACGCCCGCTCGGCCTCCTCGGCGGTCAGCGCGTCCTCGGTGTCCAGCACCCCGGAACCGCGCCGCACCCGGTGCCGCACGACGTCCGCGGGCAGTTCCTCCGGGTCGCAGTCCAGCGCCATGTCGACGACCCTGATCTGCGCGCCGAACTGGTGGGCCAGCACGTTCACGGCGGCCTCGCCGTCCAGCACCGCGCGCACCAGCCGCACCGCGCTGCCCGCCGGGCGCGCGGAGACCTCCTTGGCGGCGATGCCGTGGTCGCCCGCGAACAGCACCACCCGGGCCCGTTCCAGCGGCCTGACCGGCACCCGGCCCTGCACCGAGGCCAGCCAGTCGCCGAGCTCCTCCAGCCTGCCCAGGGTGCCGGGCGGCGCCGCGGTGTGCCGCCGCCGTGCCTGGGCGTCGTGCCGGGCTCCGGGGTCGGGCCGGTCGATCAACGTCGCGAAGTCATCAAGGTCCACACCGCTCACGCCCGCACCCTACTTCCCGCCGGGTTTCGCGGTCAGCCGGGTCAGCCGCGCAGCGGCAGGACGGTTCCGGCGACCACCAGCAGCACCTGCTCGGACTCCGCCGCGATGGCCGCGTTCAGCCGGCCCAGCGCGTCACGGAACCGGCGTCCGGAGGCGGTCGCGGGCACCACACCCGAGCCCACCTCGTTGCTGACGGCGACCACCGGGCGCCGCGCCGACCGCCACGCGGCCGCCAACTCGGCCGTCCGCGCGGCCAGTTCGCGCTCGCCGTCCTCCGCCCACCGGTCGTCGTCCCACGCGCCGACCGCGTCCATCGCGGCGGTCAGCCACAGCGCCAGGCAGTCGACGAGCAGCGGCGGCCCCTCGGATGCCAGCAGCGGCACCAGATCGCAGGTCTCCTCGGTGCGCCAGCTCGCGGGCCGCCGCTCCCGGTGCAGCCGCACCCGCCGCGCCCACTCCGGATCACCGGCGCGCGTCCCGCCGGTGGCCACGTAGACGACGTCGGGGAAAGCGGCCAGCCTGCGTTCGGCCTCGGCGGACTTCCCGGACCGGGCCCCGCCCAGGACCAGGGTGCGCCGCGGCATCCCGGTGCTGGAGGCGTCGCCCGCCACCCGGGCGCCGTCCGGGAGCACCTCCACCCCCTGGGCGGCCAGGGCCCGGCACCCGCCGGCGCCACCCGGCGCGTCATGGGACAGGTGCAGCGCGACGAGCCGGGTGCCCGGTCCCACCGCGCCGGACCTGCGCAGCCCGGCCGACGCGTCCGGCCGGCCCACCGCGTCCAGCAGCACCACGTCATACGGCTCGTGCGGCCCGCAATCCGGCGCGGCCGGAGCGCGTCCGGCGGGCAGGTACAGCAGCCGCTCCCCGGCCGGGCCGGTCACCGCGTACCCGGTGCCGGGGCCGTCCACGGCGACCGCGCGCACCCGGTGGCCACCCGTCAGCACCGCCTCGCCGCCCGGCGCGAGGCGTTCCGGCGCGGGCAGCCCCGGCGGCGCGCACCCGTCCGGCGCCGACACCAGCAGGTGCCGTACCCCGGTGAGCGTCCGCCCGGCGCGGGCCGCGGCGAGCGCGATCCCGGGCGGCGCCTCCACCAGCAGGGCGCCGTCGATCAGGACCGCGGCCGGGTGGCGGGCCGCCTCGCCGAGCGCGGTGCCGCAGACCGCGCAGGGGCAGCCGGGCACCGGCAGGCCCTCGGGTCCGCCGGTGCCGAGCAGGGTGATCTCCATGCGCTCATCGTCGCGTACCCGGTGCCGCGGGCCGTAGGACGCCCGTCACCGGGTAGAACACCTGTAACCTGCGACGTCGGACGGCACGGCGAACGGCGTGCCGGAGGCGCACTGGAAGGGGCCGGGCATGGCGTGGACGTGGCGGTTCGAGAAGGCCGACGGCACCGAGGTGCCCACGCCCGTCGAGCCCGAGGAGTTCACCACCCAGGGAGACGCCGAGTCCTGGATCGGCGAGGTGTGGCGGACGCTGCTGGAGGGCGGCGTGGACCAGGTCACCCTCTTCGAGGACGGCACCGAGATCTACGGCCCGATGAGTCTGCACGGCGCCGAGTGACCGCCGGGCCGCGGCGGGTTCACAGCTGAGTCAGCGTCACCTCGGCGGTGCGGGTGTCGCCGTCCCGCTCGTAGGTGACCTCGACGCGCTGGCCGGGGCGGAGTCCCGCCAGCGTCTCGGCCAGCGAGGCGTTGGTGGTGACCGGCGTGGAGCCGATCCGGGTGACGATGTCGCCGGGCCGGATGCCCGCCCGGTCCGCGGCGCCCCCGGAGACCACCGACACCACGGCGACCCCCTCGGGTTGCAGGTCGGTGCCGAGGACGGTCCGGCCGCTCACCCCGAGCGCCGCCCGGCCGGAGTCGGTCACCCGCCCGTCCCTGGCCAGCTGGCCCGCGATGCTGGTGACCGTCGAGGACGGGATCGCGAAGCCGATGCCGGGGGCCGCGCCGCCGCCGAGTTCCGGGTCGGCGGCGGCCAGCGTGGGGATGCCGATGACCTGGCCGGAGAGGTTGACCAGGGCGCCGCCGCTGTTGCCGGGGTTGATGGAGGCCGAGGTCTGCACCATGTTCGGGATGGTCGCGCCGCCCTGCCCGCCGCTCGCCGGCTCGCTCACGGTGCGGCCCACCGCCGAGACGATGCCCTCGGTGACGCTGCTGGACAGGCCCAGCGGGTTGCCCATGGCGAGCGTGATCTGCCCGACCTCCACCGTCGAGGAGTCGGCGAACG
>JBEHXI010000060.1:0-31523 GCA_048498775.1 Actinomycetota bacterium
GCCCGTACGACCGGACTGCCCGGCCGACCGCACGACCGACGACCGCACGCACGGCCAGACGACCGCGCCGGCCGTACGACCGCATCGGTCCTGCGACAGAACCTGCCCTACGACCGCACCGGTCCTGCGACAAACCTGCCCTGCGGCCGCACGGCACCGTAGGACACCGGCTCCGCGCCGACGGCCCCGCGCCGATGGCTCAGCGACCCGTCAGGCAGTGGCGCGCCCGCAACCGCCCCTCACGCACAGGCACATCGGCACCGCCAGGCACATCGAACCGCCTCACCGCCGCCTCACCGGGAGGAGACGGGTGCGTCGGCGTCCTCGTCGGCTCCCGGGGAATCCGGGCCGCCGGAGCCGGTCGGCCCGCCGTCCGAAGGGTGCGAACCGTCGTCGAGCCGGCCCTGGGCGGGCCCGCCGCGGAGCGCGTCGGCGAGGGCGTACAGCTCGGGCGGACGGCAGCCCGTCATGGAACCGACCAGATGGCCGTCCGGCCGGACCACCAGCACGGTGTGCGCCAGGGCACCCGGGTAGGACTCGGCGACCAGCAGTTCGGCCCGCATGGGCAGGGCGGCGACGGCGGCCGACAGCTGGGGCATCAGCCCGGCCGTCAGCCAGTGGCGGCTCTCCCACACGCCGGTGCCCGGTGCGACGAGGACGACCAGCAGGGCCTGGCCGAGCCGGTCGCGCAGCCGGCCCTGGGTGCCGTCCATCGCGGTCACGGCGGTGTCCTCGACCATCGCGCCCCGCGGCAGGGCGGCGGGGGAGGCCGGGGTGGCGGAGCCGCGTCCGCCGCTCTCCGGGGCCGGGGCGAGGGGGGAGCGGTCGTAGACCGGTGGCCCGCCGAGCAGGCCGTGGCCGAGGTGGCCGTCGGTGAGCAGTTCGGTGTGGCGGCTCATCGGGCCGGACAGCAGCGTCTGCCTGACGGTGTGCCAGGCGCCGGCCGCCCGCAGCAGAGGCAGTGCCTGGTCGGCGGCGCGCAGCCGGGCGCCGACCGCGGTGCGCCGTTCGGCCTGGTAGCTGTCGAGGAGGATGTCCGAGGCGTTGTCGTGCCAGGCGTGGGCGAGCTTCCAGGCGAGGTTGTCCGCGTCGCGCAGCCCCTCCTCGACGCCCTGGGTGCCCAGCGCGCCCAGCAGGTGGGCGGCGTCCCCGGCCAGGAAGGACCGCCCGACCCGGAAGTGCCGGGCCAGCCGCTGGTGCACGGCGTACTCGGCGGATCCGAGCAGGTCGTAGGGCGGTACCGAGCCCTGGCACCAGGTGGCGAGGGCGCGGCGGATCAGCGCCACCAGCGCGTCGGACGTCAGCGGTGCCCGGCTGCGGGGCAGCGTCCAGTCGATCCGCCACACCCGGTCCGGCAGGGGGCGGGCGATGACCTCGCCGGCCCGCTGCCCGCCGGGCGGCTCCCGGTGCAGCAGCGCCGCGTCCGGCTCCGGGAGGCTGACGCGCAGGGCCGCCACGGCGAAGCGGTCCACCGCGGTCCGGCCGGGGAAGCGCACCCGCAGCAGTTTGCGCACGGTGGAGCGGGCGCCGTCGCAGCCGACCAGGAACGAGCCGCGCCACCAGGTCTCGGCATCGGTCTCGACGTTGCGGGTGTGCACGCTCACGCCGTGGTCGTCCTGTTCCAGGGCGTCGACCCGGCTGCCGCGCATGATGCGGATGAGTTCCTGCCCCGCGATGGCCTCGCGCAGCCCGCGCAGCAGGCGGTCCTGGGACAGGTGCAGGGGGGCGGGCTCGCCGCCGGGCGCGTCGCCGAACTCGACGCGCTGCACCTCCTGGCGGCGGCGCACGGTGCGCCAGGCGGTCCAGCGCAGGCCGTCGGTGTGGACGGCGCGGTAGCCGAGCCGGGCGAGCAGTTCGGCGCTCTCCGGCCGCAGGACGACGGTGCGTTCGGGCTGCTGGGGGCGGGGGGTGCCGCCATCGTCGAGCAGGAGAACGGGCACGCCGTGCCGGGCCAGGCCGAGCGACAGGGCGAGCCCGGTGGGCCCGGCCCCGGCGATGATCACCGGTTCCACGAGGCGGCCCTCCGGGGGAGAGGAGTAGCGGAGGCGCTGATTCCAGCCCGGTGTTCGATCACATAGCGTATGCAACCTACTGCGGCTGCGTGCGTCAAGCGACGACCGTTCGAGTGCCCGGTGTGCCGCGCTTGTTACACCATGTCAGCTCAGGCTGACGGCGCATCACCCGCGTGGGGCGCTCGCCCGCTCAAGCGTGCCGCGGTCGCGCCCGCTCCGGCCGCCGCCCCCCGGCCGTCAGCGCCCGCGGCCCCCGGCCATCAGCACCCGCCGCCCCCGGCCGCCGCCCCGGCCATCAGCACCCGCGGCCGCCGGCCGCCGCCCCGGCCATCAGCACCCGCGGCCGCCGACGTCCCGGCCCCCGTCCCGGCCATCAGCACCCGCCGCCCCCGGCCGCCGAAGCTCCGCCCACCGGAGCCCCCGTCACTCCGCCTGGGCCACCACGGCCTCGGCCTGCGGGGCCCGGCGCACGATGCCCTTGCGGCTGGTGCGGCCGCGCCGCTCGATCCAGTTCGCCAGCCCCGACAGGGCCAGGCACATGGCGATGTAGATCGCGCCGATGACGATGACCACCGGCACATACGGATAGCCACCGGGCGTGGTGGTGTTGGAGGCGATCAGCCGCCCGGCGTACAGCAGTTCCTCATAGGTGATGATGTAGCCCAGCGAGGTGTCCTTGAGGGTGACGACCAGCTGGCTGATGATCGTCGGCAGCATCGCGCGCACCGCCTGCGGCACCAGCACGCCCACCATCACCTGCGTCTTGCGCAGGCCCAGGGCGTAGGCGGCCTCGGCCTGGCCCCGGGGCACCGCGTTGATGCCGGCGCGGAAGACCTCGGCCTGCACCGAGCCGTTGTACAGGGTCAGCCCGACGACCAGGGCCCAGAACGGCGGGAGGACGCTGACGTACAGCACGAAGATCAGGATCAGCAGCGGCAGCGCCCGGAAGAACTCGACCACGGCGGTGGCGGCCCAGCGCACCGGCCGGTGGTCGGACAGCCGGCCCGCGGCCAGCAGCGCCCCGAGTGCCAGTGAGAGGACCGCGGCCAGCGCGAAGGCCTTGAGCGTGGCCACCACGCCGTCGGCGATGCGCTGCTGTATGCCGGTGTACTGGAACAGGTCCCACATGTACCCGGCGAACTGGCCCTTGCCGTTCAGCCGCCACAGCACGAAGAGGACCAGGGCGAGGACGGCGGCGCTGCCCACGACGGTGTAGACGCGGTTGCGCCGCCGGGTTCTCGGGCCGGGGGCGTCGTACAGGACGTTCGCGGTCATCGCGCCACCGCCAGTCTCTTCTCCAGCAGCCGGAACACCCCGCTGATGGCGAAGGTGATGATCAGGTAGGCCAGGGCGATCCAGACGAACGTGGCCAGGATGTTGTAGCCCAGTTCGCTCAGCCGCTTCTGCTGGGTGAACAGCTCCGAGACGCCGAAGGCGCCGGCGATCGCGGAGTTCTTGGTGAGCGCGATCATCAGGCTGCCGATCGGCGGGATCACCGTGCGGACGGCCTGCGGCAGGATGATCAGCCGCAGGCTCTGCCCGAACGTCATGCCGATGCCGCGGGCCGCCTCGGCCTGGCCCATCGGCACCGCGTTGATGCCGGAACGCACCGCCTCGCAGACGAACGCCGAGGTGTAGCAGCCGAGGGCGACCACGGCGAGGGTGTACCAGCTCAGCCCCGGGAAGAAGACCTGCGGTCCGATGAAGACCACGATCAGGAAGAGCAGGGTGAGCGGGGTGTTGCGCAGCAGCGTCACCCACGCCGTGCCGAAGGCCCGCAGCGGCGGCACCGGGGAGACCCGGAACGCGGCCATCAGCGTGCCCAGCACCAGGGCCAGGGCCGCGCTGACCGCGGTCAGGGACAGCGTGCCGAGGAAGCCCTTGCGGAACAGGGCCAGGTTGTCCAGCAGTGCGTTCATATGAGTGTTTGGGGGTGGGTCAGTAGCGCTCGATGGCGGGCGGGGTCTGGATGGGCGAGCCGGACAGGCCGAGCGTGGCCTCGTACGCCTTCTTCCAGTCGCCGTTGTCCTCGTGGGCCTTGAGCGCGTCGTCCAGTGCGCCGCGCAGCACCGCGTCGTCCTTGGCCAGCCCCACGCCGTACGGCTCGACGGAGAACGGCTTGCCGACGACCTTCAGCTTGGCCGGCATCTGCGCCGCGTACCCCTTGAGGATGGCGTCGTCGGTGGTCACCGCGTCCACCTGGCCGTCCTCCAACTGCTTGACGCAGTCCGAGTACTTGCCGAGCGCCACGACGGTCGCCCCGTACTTCTTGTCGCTGATGCGCTCCAGCGGCGTCGAACCGGTGATGGAGCAGACCTTCTTGCCCTTGAGGCTGTCCGGGCCGGTGATCGAGGTGTTGTCCTTGGCGACCAGCAGGTCCTGGCCCGCCTGGTAGTACGGGCCGGCGAAGGAGACCAGCTTCTTGCGCTTGTCGTTGATCGTGTAGGTGCCGACGTACAGGTCCACGTCGCCCTTCGCGATCGCGGTCTCGCGGTTCGCGGAGTCGACCGTCTTGAACTGGATCTTGTTCGCCGGGAATCCGAGGTCGGCGGCGAGCATCTTGGCTATCTCGATGTCGAATCCGGAGCGCTGCCCGGTGCTGGCGTCCTCGAATCCCAGGTACGGCTGGTCGGCCTTGGCGCCGACGATCAGGGTGCCGCGCGCCTGGGCTCTCCTCAGGGTCGCCGAGTCCAGGGACACGCCGGACTTGACCGTGTATGTGGGCGCCGCGGGCGCCGAGCTGCCGCCCGGCCCGGCGGGCTGGGCGTTGGGCGTGCCCGACTTGCCGCAGGCGGTGGCGGACAGGGCGAGCACGGCCACCCCCGCGATGGCCGTGGTGCGGAGCTGCAGAAGCTTCATGGGAAACCCAATCCGTGACGTGTCAGTGGTGGAGGATCTTCGACAGGAAGTCCTTGGCCCGGTCGCTGTGCGGGTTGCTGAAGAACTGCTCGGGAGTGGCCTCCTCGAGGATCCGGCCGTCGGCCATGAACACCACCCGGTGCGCCGCGGAGCGCGCGAAACCCATCTCGTGGGTGACGACGACCATGGTCATCCCGTCCCGCGCGAGCTGCCGCATGACCTCCAGCACCTCGTTGATCATCTCCGGGTCGAGGGCCGAGGTCGGCTCGTCGAAGAGCATCACCTTCGGGTCCATGGCCAGCGCCCGCGCGATGGCCACCCGCTGCTGCTGGCCGCCGGACAGCTGCGCCGGGTACTTGTCGGCCTGGGCCGCGACGCCCACCCGGTCCAGCAGGGCGCGGGCGGTGCGCTCGGCCTGCTCCCGGGGCGTCTTGCGGACCTTGACCTGGCCCAGCATGACGTTCTCCAGGACCGTCTTGTGCGCGAAGAGGTTGAACGACTGGAAGACCATGCCCACCTCGGCGCGCAGCCGGGCCAGTTCCCGGCCCTCGGCGGGCAGCGGCCTGCCGTCGATGGTGATCGTGCCGGAGTCGATCGTCTCCAGGCGGTTGATCGTGCGGCACAGCGTGGACTTCCCCGATCCGGACGGGCCGATCACCACCACCACCTCGCCGCGCCCGATCGTCAGACTCACGTCCTGCAGGACGTGCAGCGCGCCGAAGTGCTTGTTCACGTGCTCCAGGACGACCAGCGGGTCGCCTGCGGGCGGGGCGGCGGCCTCGGGCGCCGCGGATGCCGAGGAACCTGTCATCGGGCGGTCGCTCCATCCTCGTCGGTTGGGGGGACCCTAGGAGACGCCGTCGTCGTCGTCACCGGTTCTGAGCGTGATTTGAGGATCACGAACCGGACACGCTGCGCCATGGCGCGACCACCGCGGGTGTCCGGTTTCGGCCGGGACCGGCCACCCGCCGGCATGAACCGGGGGACGAACCGTGCGAACGTGGACCGCGGTGTTGTTGAATGCGGCGGAACACCATATGACAGCCATACGACAGCCATGAGCCACCGCGACCCGACCGAGGCACGACAGGGAGAGCCGATGCGTCTGCTGCTGGTGGAGGACGACGACCGCGTCGCCGCGGCCCTCTCCGCCGTCCTGGCCAGACACGGCTTCGACGTCAGCCATGCCCGCAGCGGGGCGGAGGCGCTGCGGGCGCTGCTGCCCGGCGGCGGGGGCCCCTTCGCGGTGGTGCTGCTCGACCTGGGCCTGCCCGATCAGGACGGTTTCGAGGTGTGCAGCCGGATACGCCGTACCACCACCACACCGGTGATCATGGTGACCGCGCGCGCCGACGTGCGCTCCCGCATCCACGGCCTCAACCTCGGCGCGGACGACTACGTGGTCAAGCCGTACGACACCGGTGAGCTGCTGGCCCGCATCCACGCCGTGGCCCGGCGCACCGCGGGCGACGAGAAGGGCACCGCCCCCGAGCCGCCCGGCGGCACCGGCATCCCGGCCGACGCGCTGCGGTTCGGCCCGCTCGCCATCGAGCTGCCCACCCGGCGCGTCGAGGTCGACGGCACCGCGGTCCCGCTCACCCGCAAGGAGTTCGACCTGCTGGCGCTGCTCGCCGAGCGGCCCGGTGTGGTCTTCCGCCGCGAGCAGATCATCAGCCAGGTGTGGCGCACCAGTTGGGAGGGGACCGGACGCACCCTGGAGGTCCACGTGGCCTCGCTCCGCTCCAAGCTGGGCATGCCCGAGCTGATAGAGACGGTGCGCGGGGTCGGTTACCGGCTCGTCGCGCCCGTCGTGGAACGGTAGGGGCGGCCGGCCGGTGCGTTCCCGACTGCTGCCGCTGCTGCTCGTCCTGATGGCGGCCATCCTGCTCGCCCTGGGCCTGCCGCTGGCCGCCAGCGTGGCCGCCGCCGAGCAGCAGCGCCTGATCGTCGACCGCATCGACGACACCGCGCGCTTCGCCTCGCTCGCCCAGAACGTCACCAGCCGTGACGCCCCCGAGGGATCGGTCGCCCCCGACGAGACCGAGAGCCTGGCCACCCTGCGCATCGAGCTCGCCCGCTACCAGGACCTCTACGGCATCCGGGCCGGGGTCTTCTTCCGCGACGGCACGCCGATGGCCCAGGCCCCGGCCCGCTGGCGCTCGGCGGCCTCCGTCACCGCCGACCAGAACTTCCAGGAGGCGCGGGCCGGCCGCCGCAGCCACAACCCCGGCCAGGTCTGGCCCTGGCAGCGCACCCGGCTGACCGTCGCCTCGCCCCTGGTGCGCGACGGGGACGTGGTGGCCGTGGTGCTCACCGACTCCCCGACCGGCGGGATGCGCGCGCGGATCCTCCACGACTGGCTGGTGATCGGGGCAGGCGAGCTCGCCGCGATGGTGGCCGCGGCGCTGGCGGCCGTCCGCCTGACCGGCTGGGTGCTGCGGCCGGTCGCGGTACTGGACCGGGCCACCCACGACATCGCCACCGGGCGGCTGGCCTCCCGGGTCGCGGTCGGCGGCGGCCCGCCGGAACTGCGGCGGCTGGCCCGCTCGTTCAACGAGATGGCCGACAACGTCGAGCACGTCCTGGAGCAGCAGCGGGCCTTCGTCGCCGACGCCTCCCACCAGCTGCGCAACCCGCTCTCCGCGCTGCTGCTGCGGATCGACCTGCTCGGCCTGGAACTGCCCGACGGGCACCGCGAGATCGCCTCGGTGCGCGAGGAGGGCCGGCGGCTCGCGACCGTGCTGGACGATCTGCTGGGCCTGGCCACCGCCGAGCACTCCCCGGCCAACACCCAGGTGACCGATGTCGCGGCGCTGGCGGCCGAACGGGTCGGCGCCTGGCGTCCGGTCGCCGAGCGCGGCCGGGTGGCGCTGGAGTACCGCGGCCCGGCGGCCATGACCGGCTGGGCCGACCCGGTCGCCGTCTCCAGCGCGCTGGACGCGGTCGTCGACAACGCGCTGAAGTTCACCCCGGCGCACGGCAAGGTGGTCGCCGAGGTCTGCGGGAGCGGCGACGCCGTCACCGTGACCGTCGCCGACAGCGGCCCCGGGCTGGCCGACGAGGAACTGGCCCGGATCGGGGACCGCTTCTGGCGCAGCACCCGCCACCAGAACGTGGACGGCTCCGGCCTGGGCCTGTCCATCGCCCGCGTCCTGCTCGCCCAGGGCGGCGGCTCGATCGCGTTCGCGCCCAACCTCCCGCACGGGCTGCGGGTCACGCTGACCGTGCCGCGCTCCGCTCCGGAGGACGCGCCGGCCGGGAGTCCTACGGCTTGACCGACAGGTAGTAGCGCCGGGCGCCCTCGTGGAGCGGGAGCGGGTCGGTGAAGATCGCGGTGCGCAGGTCCACCTGCTGGGCGGAGTGCACCACCGCCCCGATCGCGTCCCGGCTGTCGATCACGGTCTGGGTGACGCGCTCCACCAGCCCGGTGTTCTCGCGGGCCGTGGTGACCAGCAGGTTCGCCACGCCGACCGTCTGCACCGGGTGGCCCTTCTGGATCCGCGGATAGGCGTCCGCCGGCATGACCGCCGCCCGGTAGAAGCCCGAACCCGGGCCCAGCGCGTCCAGCCTGGGCAGCAGGTCGCCGAGCTGCACCAGCTTGATCGGGAAGCGCTGCCCGAGGTCCTGCACCGCCGCGGTCGGCAGGCCGCCCGACCAGAAGAAGGCGTCCAGGTGGTGCGACTGGAGCAGGGAGGGGGAGGTGTCGATGCCGGAGGGCACCGCCGTCAGGTCCTTGTCGATGTTCAGCCCGGCCGCCCGCAGCAGCCGCCGCGCGATCAGGTTGACGCCGGAACCGGCCTGGCCCACCCCGACCCGCATCCCCCGCAGGTCACGCGCCGAGCGCACCTTCGACCCGGCGGGCACGACCAGCTGCATGTAGTCGTCGTAGAGCCGGCCGATGGCGCGCAGGTCGCCGCGCCCCTTGCCGTGGTAGTCGGCCACCGCGTCCGCCTGCGCGATGGTGAAGTCGGCGCGGCCGGAGGTCAGGTCCTTGATGTTCTCCACCGAGCCCTGGCTGGCCAGTAAACGCACCGTGACCCCGGGCAGGTCGTGCTCCAGGTCGACCCGGAGCAGCTGCCCGTAACGCTGGTAGACGCCGGTGGGGACGCCGGTGGCGATGGTGACCGTGCCGTGCGGATAGGCCACCCCGCGGGCCGGCACCAGCCACCACAGCAGCAGCGCCGCCACCGCGCCGGCGGCGGTGAGGGCCTGCACGGTGCGGCGCCTGCCGGGATGCGGAAGCCTCATGGTCCCGGATCCTGCCAGCAGGAGCCCCGGGCGGGAAAGGGCGGGGCGAACGGCCCCGCGGAGCGCGTAGGCTGGTCGACTGAGATGAGCGCGAGAACTTACCAGGTACGCACCTACGGGTGTCAGATGAACGTCCACGACTCCGAGCGGCTGTCCGGCCTGCTGGAGGCGGCGGGGTACGTGCGGGCGCCCAAGGACGCGGATGGCGCCGACGTCGTGGTCTTCAACACCTGCGCGGTACGGGAGAACGCCGACAACCGGCTGTACGGCAACCTCGGCCAGCTCGCGCCGAAGAAGGCCGCCCGCCCGGGCATGCAGATCGCGGTCGGCGGCTGCCTGGCCCAGAAGGACCGCGACACCATCGTCAGCAAGGCCCCCTGGGTCGACGTGGTCTTCGGCACCCACAACATCGGGCGGCTGCCGGCGCTGCTGGAGCGGGCCAGGATCGCCCGCGAGGCGCAGGTGGAGATCGCCGAGGCGCTGGAGGCGTTCCCCTCCACGCTGCCGACCCGCCGCGAGTCCGCCTACGCCGCCTGGGTCGCCATCTCGGTGGGCTGCAACAACACCTGCACCTTCTGCATCGTCCCGGCGCTGCGCGGCAAGGAGAAGGACCGCCGCCCCGGGGACGTCCTCGCCGAGGTCGAGGCGCTGGTCGCGGACGGCGTCATCGAGGTCACCCTGCTCGGCCAGAACGTCAACGCCTACGGCTCCGACATCGGGGACCGCGAGGCGTTCTCCAAGCTGCTGCGCGCCTGCGGGGGCATCGAAGGACTGGAGCGGGTGCGCTTCACCTCCCCGCACCCGCGGGACTTCACCGACGACGTGATCGCGGCGATGGCCGAGACGCCCAACGTGATGCACCAGCTGCACATGCCGCTGCAGTCCGGCTCCGACACCGTGCTCAAGGCGATGCGCCGCTCCTACCGCCAGGAGCGCTACCTGGGGATCATCGAGCGGGTGCGCGCCGCCATGCCGGACGCGGCGATCTCCACCGACATCATCGTCGGCTTCCCCGGCGAGACCGAGGCGGACTTCGAGCAGACGCTGCACGTGGTCCGCGAGGCCCGCTTCGCCCAGGCGTTCACCTTCCAGTACTCCAAGCGGCCCGGCACCCCGGCCGCCACGATGGACGGGCAGATCCCCAAGGAGGTCGTCCAGGAGCGCTACGAGCGTCTGGTCGCCCTCCAGGAGGAGATCTCCTGGGCCGAGAACAAGAAGCAGGTCGGCCGCACCCTGGAGGTTCTGGTCGCCGAGGGCGAGGGCCGCAAGGACGACCGCACCGCCCGGCTGTCGGGCCGGGCCCCGGACAACCGCCTGGTGCACTTCGAGCGCCCGGCCGAGCCGGTGCGCCCCGGCGACGTGGTGACCGTGGAGGTCACCTACGCGGCCCCGCACCACCTGCTCGCCGAGAAGCCCGCGCTCGCCGTACGGCGGACCCGGGCGGGCGACGCCTGGGAGCGGCGCACCGCCGCGCCCGAGCCGCAGCGGGGCGTGCTGCTGGGCCTGCCGGGCATCGGCGCCCCCAAGCCGACCGAAGGCGCGCAGGCCGCCGCCGGCTGCGGCTGCGACTGACGGTTCCCGCGCCGAGGCGCGGGGCCCGCGGACCGGCCCGGTAGGGTGCGGATCATGCTCGTCGCCGCCGCCGTCGTTCCCTGTCCGCCGGTACTCGTCCCCGAGGTCGCGGCGGGTGCCGCCGACGAACTCGACGCGCTGCGCGCCGCGTGCAGCGACGCCGTCGCGGTGCTGGCCGCCGCCCGGCCGGACCGGCTGGTGGTGGCCGGGCCCGCCGGGGAGTCCGGCACCGGGACCCATCCGCAGGGCGCCGAAGGGTCGTTCCGGCCGTTCGGCGTGGACCTGGACGTCACGCTCGGCAGCCCCGGCCGGACCGCCGCCGGGCGCCCGCTGCCGCCGTCGCTCGCCGTCGCGGCCTGGCTGCTGGGCCGCAGCCGCTGGTCCGCGGCGCCCGTGGAGGGCCTGGGGATCGGCGAGACGGCGGAGCCCGCCGACTGCCTGGGCACCGGGCGGGAGGTGGCCGCGTCCGCCGGCCGCGTCGCGCTGCTGGTGGTGGGGGACGGCAGCGCCCGCCGCTCGCTCAAGGGCCCCGGCTATCTGGACGAGCGCGCCGAGGCGTTCGACGCCTCCGTCGCGGCCGCCCTGGCGTCGGCCGACGCGCAGGCACTGGCCGCGCTGGACCCGCGGACGGCGGCCGACCTGCTGGCGGCCGGGCGGGCGTCCTGGCAGGTGCTGGCGGGCGCGGCCGAGGGCACGGCGCTCAGCGGCGAGCTGCTGTACGACGACGCGCCGTACGGCGTCGGGTACTTCGTGGCCACCTGGTCCTGACCGGGTCTGTTCCCAGCGGCCTTGCGCCGGGCGGGCGGCCGGGACAGCGGTGGGGCCGGCGCCCCGCCGCCGCTGTCCTGCCCGGGCCCGGCCGTCAGGCGCGGGCGCCCTCGCCGCTCTCGCTGTCGGCGGCGCCGTCCGCGGACTGCTGCTTGGGGATGCCGACCGGGTCGGCCGCGCCCTCCGCGCCGCCGCGGCCCTGCTCGGCGCGGGGCTCCTCGGGCCGCTCGGCGCCCGCCGGGGCCGCCGGCTCGCTCGCGGCCGGGACGGTGGCGGCCGGTGCCCCGGCCTCCCGGGTGGCGCCTGCGCGCCGGAACCATGCGAATACACCCATGTACTGCTCCAGACCGTGCTCGGGCGGCGGAACGCCGCCGGGGAGGGGGCGCCGGGCACTCCCTTGCGCCCGGTGACCTGGTCGTCCTGTGACCTCGCGGCCCCGAAAGCGGCTCCCGGAACCTCTCAACGGCAAACGACCCGTCCCCATGCACGTCACGTCGCTCGATCGGGTGCTTTCCCGGTTTGGGAGACTGGGCGGGTGAACAACGTTGTCCCTTCTGTCCCCCGTCCCCGGGTGATCGCCGTCGTGGGCCCGACGGCGGCCGGCAAGTCCGACCTGGGTACCGCGCTCGCCGAGACGCTCGGCGGCGAGGTGATCAACGCCGACTCCATGCAGTTGTACCGCGGCATGGACATCGGCACCGCCAAGCTGACGCTCGCTGAGCGGCGCGGCGTCCCCCACCGGCTTCTGGACATCTGGGACGTGACCCAGGCGGCCAGCGTCGCCGAGTACCAGCGGCTGGCCCGCGCCGAGATCGACCGGCTGCTGGCCGCCGGACGCACCCCCGTCCTGGTCGGCGGCTCGGGGCTGTACGTGCGGGCCGCGATCGACGCGCTGGACTTCCCCGGCACCGATCCGCAGGTCCGCGCCCGGCTGGAGAGGGAGTTGGAGGCGCACGGCAGCGGGCCCCTGCACGCCCGGCTGGCCGCCGTCGACCCGGAGGCGGCCCGGGCCATCCTGCCGGGCAACGGCCGCCGCATCGTGCGGGCCCTGGAGGTCATCGAGATCACCGGCCGCCCGTTCACCGCCAACCTCCCCAGCCACCAGGCCGTCTACGACACGCTGCAGATCGGCGTGGACGTGCCCCGGCCGGAGCTGGACGAGCGCATCACCGTCCGGGTGGACCGGATGTGGGAGGCGGGACTTCTCGGGGAGGTGCGGCGACTGGAGGCGGCCGGCCTGCGCGAGGGTCTGACCGCCTCGCGGGCCCTGGGCTACCAGCAGGTCCTGGCGCACTTCGCGGGGGAGTGCACCGAGGAGGAGGCGCGCGCCGAGACCGTCCGCGCCACCAAGCGCTTCGCGCGCCGGCAGGACTCCTGGTTCCGCCGCGACCCCCGGGTGTGCTGGCTGGCCGCCGGCGGCGGGAGCCGCACCGCGGAACTCGCCGAGCAGGCCCTGACCCTCCTCGAACGACCGGTCACAGCCTGATCACGTGATGGCCACGTAAGACTCCGGCGGGGTCTGACACTCCCCCCGACGTGCCATCATTTCGAGCATCGGGCCAGGCGGGGCACCGGTTTCGAACAAGGCGGGAGGGCGTGTGGCGATGGAGGCCGGCCCTCGTGACCGACCGCGCAGAAGGCAGGCGGGCGGCGGCGCGCCGCGACTCGGCGAGCCGGGTCTCCCGGAGCTGTCAGAGCTGTCGGAGGCGCCCGGGCCCCTCGCCTCGGGCGATCCGGACGCCGGGCACGCCGAACTCCGCGACGACGACGCCTTCCCCGCCGATCCGGACGGCTTCGCGGGCCACCCCAGGGACGAGGACCTGGCGGACGGCCTGCCCGACGACCTCGACGGCGGGCCGCCGCCGGAGCAGTCCTTCCAGGAGCTGCGCCCGCCGCGGCGGCTGCGGATCTGGCAGTTGGTCCCGATCGTCGCGCTGGGCACCATCGGCTCGCTGATGTTCGCCTTCCCGCTGGCCTTCGAACCCGGTGACGGCGGCCCGGTGGTCGCCATGCTCGGGCTGCTGCTGAGCTGCTGCTGCGCGGGCTGGGCGATCATGGCCGCCCGCCGGGTCGGCTACACCTGGCCCGGGCTGCCGGTGCGCGGCAGCGGCGAGCGGCCCGACTGGCGCTTCGTGACCGGGTACGCCCTCTTCGCGATCGTGGTCGCGGTGCTGGCGGTCTGGCGGGTCGCGCGGCTGCGCTGACCGGGCCGGTGGGCACGTCGGGGGCCGTCGCACGTACGATCGCAGGGTGACCTCCGCACCGCAGGGCCTGCCCTTCCTCAAGGGCCACGGCACCGAGAACGACTTCGTGATCATCCCCGACCCCGAGGGACGCCTCGAGCTGTCCGCCGCGGCCGTGGCACGGCTGTGCGACCGCCGGGCCGGCATCGGCGGTGACGGAGTGCTGCGGGTGGTGCGCTCGGCGGCGCACCCGGAGGCGGCCGCGATGGCCGGCGAGGCCGAGTGGTTCATGGACTACCGCAACGGCGACGGCAGCATCGCGGAGATGTGCGGCAACGGGGTGCGGGTCTTCGCCCGTTACCTGGAGCGGGCCGGACTCGCCGCGGCAGGCGACCTGGCGATCGCGACCCGGGCCGGGATCCGCCACGTCCACCTGGGCAAGCCCGCCGCCGACGGCACGCCAGGCGATATCACCGTGGACATGGGGCCTGCCGCGCTCCCCGGGGGCGAGGTCACCGTCACGGTCGGTGACCGGTCCTGGCCGGCGCGCAACGTCAACATGGGCAACCCGCACGCCGTCGCGTTCGTCGCCGACCTGGCGCACGCCGGCGACCTGCTGCGCGCCCCCGCCGTCGCGCCCGCCGCGGTCTACCCCGAGGGCGTCAACGTGGAGTTCGTGGTGGACCGCGGGCCGCGCCATGTGGCGCTGCGGGTCCACGAGCGCGGCGCGGGGGAGACCCGCTCCTGCGGCACCGGCGCCTGCGCGGTGATGGTGGCCGCGGCCCGCCGCGACGGCCTGGACCCGCGGGCCGCCGGCGCCCCGGTGACCTACACCGTGGATGTCCCGGGCGGGCGGCTGGTGATCACCGAACGCCCGGACGGCGGCGTGGAGATGACCGGTCCCGCGGTGATCGTCGCCGAGGGTGTGATCGACCCCGCCTGGCTCGCCGGATAACGGACAGCGCGCACCGGGGCGGCGCGCCGCCCCGCACCACCGATCGCATTCCCTCTAACGGGTGATCCAGATCACGCTGGGCGAGAGCCCGGCAACGCGCCGTGGTGGGCTCGATAGCATCAAGCACCGGCGGGGCATCCAGCCCGCCGCCGGTGAATGCTGCCGGAGGTGCCCGATGAGCGCAGACAACGCGGTGGAAGCCGCCCACGGCGGTGGCGAGCGCAGGCGGGGGCTCTCCCGCATGGACCTGCGCAGGCTGGGCCGCGCCGCGCTGGGCGCGGGCGGCGGCCGCGACCGCGTCCCGGACGCCATCGAGCACATCGCCAAGGTGCACCGCGGTCACCATCCGCGCGCCGACCTGGACACCCTGCGCCGGGCGTACGTGCTCGCCGAGTCCTCCCACCGCGGCCAGTTCCGCAAGAGCGGCGAGCCGTACATCACCCATCCGCTGGCCGTCACGCTGATCCTGGCCGAACTCGGCGCCGAGACGGTGACGTTGACCGCCTCCCTGCTCCACGACACCGTGGAGGACACCGAGGTGACGCTGGAGCAGGTGGGCCGGGAGTTCGGCGAGGAGGTCCGCTACCTCGTCGACGGCGTCACCAAGCTGGAGAAGGTCGACTACGGGGCCGCCGCGGAGCCCGAGACGTTCCGCAAGATGCTCGTCGCCACCGGCAACGACGTGCGGGTGATGTCGATCAAGCTCGCCGACCGGCTGCACAACATGCGCACCCTGGGCGTGATGCGCCCGGACAAGCAGGCCCGCATCGCCCGCGTCACCCGCGACGTGCTCATCCCGCTCGCCGAGCGCCTCGGCGTCCAGGCCCTCAAGACCGAGCTTGAGGACCTGGTCTTCGAGATCCTCCACCCCGAGGACTACGCCCGCGCCCGCGACCTGATCGTCGAGCACGCGAGCCGCCCCGACCCGCTGGCCGCCGTCGCCGACCGGGTACGGGCGGTGCTGCGGGAGGCCGGGATCTCCGCGGAGGTCGCCATCCGCGCCCGGCACGTGCTCTCCGTGCACCGCGCCCGGATCAAACGCGGCGGGGAGCTCGGCGGCAGCGAGTTCGGGCGGCTGCTGGTGCTGGTCGCGGAGAGCGCCGACTGCTACGCCGTGCTGGGGGAACTGCACACCTGTTTCACCCCGGTCATCGCCGAGTTCAAGGACTTCATCGCGGCGCCGAAGTTCAACCTCTACCAGTCGCTGCACACCGCGGTCGTCGGCGAGGACGGCGCCATCACCGAGGTGTTGGTCCGCACCCGGCAGATGCACCAGGTCGCCGAGGCAGGGGTGATCGCCCTCGGCAACCCCTACGCGCAGCCGTCCCCGGCCGCCGCCGCCGAGGAGGAGCGCACCGACCCCACCCGGCCCGGCTGGCTGTCCCGGCTCCTGGAATGGCAGCGGGACGCCTCCGATCCCGACACCTTCTGGAGCGCGCTGCGCGACGAGCTCGCCCCGGACCGCGAGATCACCGTCTTCTCCGCCGACGGCGGCACCATCGGCCTGCCCGCCGGCGCCACCTGCGTCGACGCCGCCTACGCGCTGCACGCCGAGGCCGGGCACGCCTGCCTGGGTGCCCGGGTCAACGGCCGACTGGTCCCGCTGGGCACCATGCTGCGCGACGGCGACACCCTGCACCTGCTGATGGCCGCCGGGGAGGTGTCCGGGCCGTCCCCGCACTGGCTGGACCACGCCAGGACGCCCGCCGCCCGGATCGCCATCAACCGCTGGCTGGCCCGCCAGCCCGCGGCCGGCGGGGGCGGCACGCTGGCCGCCATCGCGCCGAGCCCGGCGCCCGCCGCGGAACCGGCCCCCTCCGCGGCCCCGCCGGCCGCCGAGCCGGCCCCCGCCGAACCGGTCGCCGTCATCGACGACCTGCCGCAGGCCGCGGTACGCCTGGCGCGCTGCTGCACGCCGGTGCCCCCGGACGAGGTGACCGGCTTCGTCATCCGCGGCGGCACGGTCGCCGTGCACCGCAGGGAGTGTCCCGCGGTGTCCCGGATGACGGCCGCCGGACGGGCCCCCCGCGCGGTGCGCTGGCGCCACGGCAGACCCGCCGCCGGTTACCGGGTCACCGTCCGCGCCGAGGCGCTCGGCCGCCCCCATCTGCTGGCCGACCTCACCGAGGCCATCTCCGCGGAGGGCGTGGGCATCCTGTCCGCCGCCGTGGAGCCGCCGCAGGAGCACCGGGTGCGCCACACCTACACCGTCGAGCTCCCCGAGCCGGGTGCCCTGCCGGAGCTGATGCGCGCGATGCGCCGCGTCCCCGGGGTCTACGACGTCTACCGCACACAGCGGCAGGTGGCGGCCACCTCCTGAGACGGCCACCTCCTGGGACGGCTCGCTCCGCGGGCGGTTCCGCCCGTTCGGGTGACAAGCGGCGCCCCGCCGCATGACACGCGGAACGGATTGGGAGCGGTCATCCATGACCGGATCACCTTCCCTGCGTACCGCCGCGGCAGCCGCCGCCGTCCTGGTCCTGACCGCGGCCCTGCCGGCCGAGGGCCCCGACGGCGTCGGCGACCGGCTCTACCCCGCCTGGGGGCACACCGCCTACCGGGTCAGCGCCTACGACATCGCGCTGGACTACCACGGCAACGACCGCCCCCTGGACGCCGTCACCGGCATCGAGGCCCGCGCCCGGGTCACGCTGCGCCGCTTCACCCTGGACTTCGGCCGCGGCCAGGTGCGGGCGGTGACCGTCAACGGCGTGCCCGCCCGGTTCCGCACCGCCCAGGACCACCTGGACGTCGTCCCGGCCGCCAAGGTCCCCGCGGGGCAGGTCTTCCGCGTCAGCGTCACCCACACCAGCGACCCCCGGGGCCCGCAGGCCGAGGGCGGCTGGATCCGTACCCCCGACGGGCTCGCCATGGCCAACCAGGCCGACGCCGCGCACCTGGTCTTCCCCTGCAACGACCACCCCTCCGACAAGGCCCTGTTCACCTTCCGCGTCACCACGCCCCGGGACCTGGTCGCGGTCGCCAACGGGCAGCCGGTGGGCGGGCGCCGCGACACCCCCGGCGGCACCGTGTGGACGTACCGCACCACGCACCCGATGGCCACCGAGCTGGCCCAGGTCTCCATCGGCCGCTCCGCGGTGCTGCGGGCGGCCGGGCCGGACGGCGTCGCGATCCGGGACGTCGTCGCCGCGGACGACCGGGACCGGCTCGCCGCCCGCCTGGCCCTGACCGCCGGGCAGCTCGCCTGGATGGAGCGGCAGGTCGGCCGGTACCCGTTCGCGACCTACGGGGTGCTCAGCATCGCCACCACCACCGGTTTCGAGCTGGAGACCCAGACCCTCTCGCTGTTCGAGCGCCGGGTGCTGACGGCCCCGGAGCGGGCCGCCGCCCCGCTGATGGTCCACGAGCTGGCCCACCAGTGGTTCGGCGACAGCGTCACCCCCGCCACCTGGTCCGACCTGTGGCTCAACGAGGGGCACGCCACCTGGTACGAGTGGCGGTACCGCGCCGAGCAGCACTACGGCGCCTCGCTGGAGGAGCAGGCCAAGGCCGCCTACCTGCAGGACAACCTGGTCCGCGCCCAGGACGGCCCGCCCGCCGCCCCGCTGCCGCCGCAGCGCGGCCCGCTGGGCATCTTCCGGCGCAACGTCTACGCCGGCGGCGCGCTGGCCCTGTACGCGCTGCGCCAGGAGATCGGCGCGGACGCCTTCGGCCGGCTGGAGCGCGCCTGGGTGACCGCGCACCGCGACGGCAACGCCTCCACCGCGGACTTCGTCGCGCTGGCCGGGCGGACCGCCGGGCGCGACCTGGGGCCCTTCCTGCGGGCCTGGCTGTACGGACGGACCACCCCGCCGATGCCGGGGCACCCCGACTGGCGGCCGGGACCGTCCGCCCCGGTGCCGGCGCCCCCGGGCAAACCCGCGTGACGTGGCCGCCGGGCCGTGCGACCATCGTCGGGAATCCCACGGGGGCGCTCGGCGTTGTACCACCTGTGGACGGCCCGGCCGCCCGCTCCCCGATCTCCGAGCAAAGGACGCCCTTGACCCCCACTTCCTCTTCCTCGACTTCCTCGACCTCCGCGGCCTCCTCCTCTTCGACCTCAGCCGAGCGCCGGCGCCTTTCCGAGAGCCTCCGGGCGAACGCCCTGATGGAAGAGGACGTCGCGTGGAGCCTGGAGGTCGACGGGGACCGGGACGGCGACCAGTTCGACCGCTCCGAGCGCGCCTCGCTGCGCCGGGTCGCGGGACTGTCCACCGAGCTCCAGGACGTCACCGAGGTCGAGTACCGGCAGCTGCGCCTGGAGCGTGTGGTCCTGGTCGGCGTGTGGACCGACGGCACGATCGAGGACGCGGAGAACTCCCTCGCGGAGCTTGCCGCGCTCGCCGAGACGGCCGGCGCGCTGGTCCTGGACGGCGTGATCCAGCGCCGCGACAAGCCGGACCCCGCGACCTACATCGGCTCCGGCAAGGCGGCCGAGCTGCGCGACATCGTGCTGGAGTCCGGTGCCGACACCGTGGTCTGCGACGGTGAGCTCAGCCCCGGCCAGCTGATCCACCTGGAAGACGTCGTCAAGGTCAAGGTCGTCGACCGCACCGCGCTGATCCTGGACATCTTCGCCCAGCACGCCAAGTCCCGGGAGGGCAAGGCGCAGGTCTCGCTCGCCCAGATGCAGTACATGCTGCCCAGGCTGCGCGGCTGGGGCCAGTCGCTGTCCCGGCAGATGGGTGGCGGTGGCTCCGGTTCCTCCGGCGGCGGCATGGCGACCCGCGGCCCCGGTGAGACGAAGATCGAGACGGACCGGCGGCGGATCCGCGAGAAGATGGCGAAGCTGCGCCGGGAGATCGCGGAGATGAAGACCGGCCGCGACCTCAAGCGCCAGGACCGCAAGCGCAACCAGGTGCCGTCGGTGGCGATCGCCGGCTACACCAACGCGGGCAAGTCCTCGCTGCTCAACCGGCTCACCGGTGCGGGCGTGCTGGTGGAGAACGCGCTGTTCGCCACCCTGGACCCGACCGTGCGCCGGGCCGAGACCCCCAGCGGGCGCCTGTACACGCTCGCCGACACCGTCGGGTTCGTCCGGCACCTGCCGCACCACCTGGTGGAGGCCTTCCGCTCCACGATGGAGGAGGTCGGGGACGCCGACCTGCTGCTGCACGTGGTCGACGGCTCCCACCCGGTGCCCGAGGAGCAGCTCGCCGCGGTCCGCGAGGTCTTCCGCGAGATCGGCATCCGCGACGTCCCCGAGATCGTGGTGATCAACAAGGCGGACGCGGCCGACCCGCTCACGCTGCAGCGCCTGCTGCGCAACGAGCCGCACGCCATCGCGGTCTCCGCGCGCACCGGCGAGGGCATCGAGAAGCTGCTCTCGATGATCGACGACGAACTGCCGCGCCCCAGCGTGGAGATCGAGGCGCTGGTGCCGTACACCCGCGGCGCGCTGGTCTCCCGGGTGCACGCGGCCGGCGAGGTCCTGCGCGAGGAGCACACCGGTGACGGCACGCTGATCCGCGCCCGGGTCCACGACGACCTGGCGGCCGAACTGGAGCCGTACGCGCTCGTCACACAGCGCTGATCCACCACTGCGAAGGGCCTGCCCCCCGGCCGGGGGCAGGCCCTTTACGCTGCTGTCCCGCGTCACTGCGCGGCGGCGAACCTCTGGCTGATGGCGTTGAAGACGCCCTGCGCCTCCGGACCCAGGTGCGGCCCGGCCAGCCAGGTGCTGTCCGAGGGGCCTATGGAGGTGTTGGAGACCAGCGCCAGGGCCCCGTCGGGCTCCCGGGCGAACCAGCCGCCGCCGGAGGAACCGCCGGTCATGGTGCAGCCGATCCGGTACTCGGTGGGCTCGGCGGCGTCCAGCGACAGCCGGCTGGGCCGGTCCTGGCAGGAGTACATCTGGGCGCCGTCGTACGGGGGCGCGGCCGGGTAGCCCCAGGCGCCGATCCGGCTGATCTCGGTCGCCGACGGTGCGTTGAACCAGACCGGCAGGGCCGCGCCCACCGTCTCCTGGAGGGACTTGCCGTTCTGCGGCTTGACGTGCAGCACGGCGAAGTCGTACGGCGAGCCGCTGCCACCGGTCTCCGCGCCGGTGCTGATCCACTGGGCCGAGGTCTGCGCCCAGTCCGCCCACCAGGCGCCGTACGGGGTGACCTCGGTCTGCGGGGCGGTGTCGACCTGGGAGGCCGGCAGGCCTTCGTCGTTGTAGGACGGCACGAAGACGATGTTGCGGTACCAGCCGCCCTGGGCGCCCTTGTGCACGCAGTGGCCCGCGGTCCACACCAGGTTGGACTTGCCGGGGTGCGCCGGGTCGTCGACGACGGTGCCGGAGCAGACGAACGGGCCCTGCGGGGTGTCGAAGAAGACCTTGCCGACCGGGGCGGCGTTCCCGTGGTACGGGGTGGTGACCGGGGTCGCGCGCACCGGTGCCGGATCCGGGTCGGTGATGCCCTGGTCCTTGCCGATGTCCGAGGGGACGGCGACGGACTGGTCCTTGGCCTGCGCCATCCGCTTGGGCTTCCACAGGTTCTGGATCACCGGGTTGGCGAACTGGGAGGCCTCACGCGCCCAGTGGTCCCACTTCTTCCAGTCGCCCCGCTTCCACTTCTCCAGATCCCGCAGGCTGGTGGGGAGGGTGACGGGGAGTTTGGCGTCGCCGGCCGAGGACGGGGTGGCCGCGGCCGTCGTGCTCGGCGCGCCGGCGGCGGTGGGATCGTTCGGCCCGCACGCGGTCGCGCCGGCCGCGAGCAGCGCGGCGACGGCGACGGCGGCGAACGCCGGTCGGCGGATGGATGGCATGAGTGAAATTCCCCCTGTTGTCTGCTTGTCGTACCGCCCCGTGAGGCAAGGCCCCATCATGCCGCTGCTGTTGGGGACGCTTCCGGGCGGGGCTGTGGTTCCCATGTGAAGGATCCCGGCCCGGCCCGTTGCCGCCCGCGCCGTACGGCGTTGATACCGGATGGGGGACCGAGAAACCGCCGACCTTCCGGGAGGGACCGCTCCGTGGCCGGACCGCCTACCATCGCACCGCCGCCGCCCGCCGCCGCTCCGCACGAGCCCGCGGCCCAGGACAGCGACGACGCCGACGCGATCCTGCGGCGGCAGGCGGCCCGCGAGTCGGCGGCGCGCACCTACGCGCGCTCCCTGCCGATCGTGCCGGTGCGCGCCCGCGGGATGACGATCGAGGGCGCCGACGGCCGCCGCTACCTGGACTGTCTGGCCGGGGCGGGGTCGCTCGCGCTGGGGCACAACCACCCGGTGGCCCTGGAGGCGATGCGCCGCGCCCTGGACGCGGAGGTGCCGCTGCACGTCCTCGACCTGGCCACGCCCGTCAAGGACGCCTTCACCACGGCCCTGTTCGAGACGCTGCCGCCCGAACTGGCCGCCCGGGGCCGCATCCAGTTCTGCGGCCCGGCCGGCACCGACGCGGTGGAGGCGGCCGTCAAGCTGGTGCGCACCGCCACCGGCCGCGCCGGCCTGCTGGCGTTCACCGGCGCCTACCACGGCATGACGGCGGCGGCCCTGGCCGCCACCGGCGACACCGCGGTGCGCGCGGCGGCGGCCGGCACCGACCCGGTGACCCGGCTGCCCTACCCGTACGACTACCGCTGCCCCTTCGGGGTCGGCGGCGGCCAGGGCGCCGAGCTCTCCGCCCGCCTCGCCGAGAGCCTCCTCGACGACCCCAAGGGCGGTGTGCAGCCGCCCGCCGGGATGATCGTCGAACCGGTCCAGGGCGAGGGCGGCGTGATCCCGGCCCCCGACACCTGGCTGCGCCGGCTGCGCGCCCTGACGGCCGAGCGCGGCATCCCGCTGATCGCCGACGAGGTGCAGACGGGCGTCGGGCGCACCGGCGCCTTCTGGGCCGTGGAGCACAGCGGGATCGTCCCGGACGTGATGGTGCTGTCCAAGGCGATCGGCGGCAGCCTCCCGCTGGCCGTCATCGTCTACCGCGACGAGCTGGACGTCTGGCTGCCCGGTGCCCACGCGGGCACCTTCCGCGGCAACCAGCTGGCCATGGCGGCCGGCGCCGCCACCCTGGCCTTCGTCCGCGCCAACCGGCTGGAGCGGCACGCCGCCGACCTCGGCGCCCGGATGCTGAACCGGCTGCGCGCCCTGGCCGCCCACCACCCGTGCGTCGGCGAGGTCCGCGGCCGGGGCCTGATGATCGGCGTCGAACTGGTCGAGCCGGACGCCGAGCGCGACGCGTACGGTGCCCTGCCCGCCGCCGGCCGGATCGCCGCCGCCGTGCAGCGCGAGGCGCTGCGCCGCGGCCTGATCGTGGAGGTCGGCGGACGGCACGGGGCCGTGGTCCGTCTGCTGCCGCCGCTGATCATCACCGAGGAGCAGGCCGAGGCCGTCCTGGACCGCCTCGCCGACGCCATCGCCGCCGCCGAGCGCACCGCCCGCCGCACCCCTCCCGGAGCGACCGGATGACCGGCAGACAAGGCCACGACGCCGTACGCAACGCCGTCCCGCCGCAGGCCCGGCGCGAGGTGCCGCCCGAGGGCGCGGACCCGCTGGAGCAGGCCGACGCCTACGCCGTCGCCGACGCGGCGGGCAGCGAGGCCCTGCTGCGCTGCTGGGTGCGGGAGACCGGCGTCGAGCCGGGCCCGGACGGGCAGGTCCGCCTGGCGCTGCGGGCCACCGGGATCGTGCTGCGCGTCCCGGTGCCGTACTGGTCGGCCGCCGGAGCCCACCGCTTCGGGCCGCCATCGATCGAAAGCGGCACAAGCGGCACAAGCGGCGCGGGCGGCACCGCGCTGGACGCGGTCACCCTCGCGGCGCTGCTGGCCCGCGAGTCCGGCTGCGGGGCGGCTGACGGTGCCGACCTGGCCGCCCGGGTCGCCGACTCGGTGGCCCGTACCGCGGCCTTCCTCACCGAACGGCGCTCCCGGCCCGAGCCGGCCGGGAAGACACCCCCCTTCCTCGACGCCGAGCAGTCCCTCGTCCTGGGACACCCGCTGCACCCCACTCCCAAGAGCCGCCAGGGCCTGTCGGAGGCCGAGTTCCGGGCCTACTCCCCGGAGCTGCGCGGCTCCTTCCCGCTGCACTGGCTGGCCGTGGACCGCCGGGTGCTGGCCGCCGACTCGGCGTGGACGGCGCGCGGCCGCCGGGTGCCGGCCGAGCGGATCACCGCCCGGCTGGCCGGTCCGGGGCTGCGGCTGCCGGCCGGCACGGTGGCCCTGCCGCTGCACCCCTGGCAGGCGCGGGAGGTGCGGCTCCGCCCCGAGGTCCGGCGGCTGTTCGACGCCGGGCTGCTGCACGACCTCGGCCCGTGGGGCGACGCCTGGCACCCCACCTCCTCGGTGCGCACCGTCTACCGTCCGGGCGCCCCGGCCATGCTCAAGCTCTCCCTGGCCGTGCGGATCACCAACTCCCGCCGGGAGAACCTCCGCAAGGAGCTGGTCCGCGGCGTCGAGGTGCACCGGCTGCTGCGGTCCGGCCTGGCCGAGCGCTGGCACGCCGCCCACCCCGGCTTCGACGTCGTCCGCGATCCGGCCTGGCTGGCGGTGGACGACCCCGAGGGCCGTCCGGTCCCCGGCCTGGACGTGATGGTGCGGCACAACCCCTTCGGCCCGCGGGAGGACGTGGTCTGCGCGGCCGGGCTGGTGGCGCCGCGGCCGTGGGCCGGGCGGCCGCGGACCGCGCTGCGGTCCCGGCTGGCCGACCTGGTGGCGCGGCTGGCCGCGCGGACCGGCCGGCCGGTGCCCGCGGTGGCCACCGAATGGTTCCTGCGCTACCTGGACGCGGTCGTGGCGCCCCTGCTGTGGCTGGACGGGGAGGCCGGGATCGCCCTGGAGGCCCACCAGCAGAACACCCTGGTCCGGCTGGACCCGGACGGCTGGCCGTGCGGCGGCTGCTACCGCGACAACCAGGGCTACTACTTCCGCGCCTCGCGGCAGGCGGAGCTCCAGGCCCGCCTGCCCGGCGCCGGCGAGCACAGCGAGACCTTCGTCCCGGACGAGGTGGCCGACGAGCGCTTCACCTACTACCTGGGCATCAACAACGTCCTCGGCCTGATCGGCGCGTTCGGTTCCCAGCAGCTCGCCGACGAGCGGGTCCTGATCGCCGCGTTCCGCCGCTTCCTGGCCAAGGCCGCCGCGACCGGTGCCTCCACGCTGCCCGGGCGGCTGCTGGACTGCCGCGAGCTGTCCTGCAAGGCCAACCTCCTCACCCGGCTGCACGGACTCGACGAGCTCGTCGGGCCGGTCGACACCCAGTCCGTCTACATCACCGTTCCGAATCCCCTCGCCGCAGCCGCGGCGTGATCCTTGCGGAGGGGGCAGCCGTCATGCCGTCCACCGAGCCCAGTTCCGGCACCGGCACCGAGGGCGGCGCCGGTCCGGCGGCCGGCGCCCGGGCCGATCCCGGCGCCGAGGACACCCTCGACCTGCCCTGCGAGGCGCTGCCGCCCCAGCTGCCGGCCGACCCCGCGCCCCGCACCGGGCTCGACCCCGGTGATCTGCTCGACGACCTGCCGGGCTGGGGACCGGTCTCCACCCCGCTGGGCGTCTTCCAGCTGGTCCCGGTGCGGGCCTCCCGCGATCTGGCCCTGATCACCCGCTGGATGAACGATCCTTCGGTCGCCGAGTTCTGGCAGCTGGACGGCCCCGAGGAGATCACCGAGCGGCATCTGCGCGAGCAGCTCGACGGCGACGGGCGCAGCGTGCCCTGCCTCGGGGTGCTGGACGGCGCCCCGATGAGCTACTGGGAGATCTACCGGGCCGACCTCGACCCGGTGGCCCGCTACTACCGGGCCCGCCCCCACGACACCGGGATCCACCTGCTGATCGGCCGGGTCGTGGACCGGGGCCGCGGGCTCGGCACCGGGCTGCTGCGGGCGGTGGCCGACCACGTCCTCGAACACCGCCCGTCCTGCGCCCGGGTGATCGCCGAGCCGGACCTGCGGAACACCGCCTCGGTGGCCGCCTTCCTCACCGCCGGGTTCCGCTTCACCGCCGAGGTGGAGCTCCCCGGCAAGCGGGCCGCGCTGATGATCCGCGAGCGCGCCCTGCGCCATCTGCTCTGAACACCCTCCGCGCCGCGTCCCCAGGAGCGATCCGTGCTGCACCGCCCAGTGGAACTCACCCATGACGTCCTCACCGCGGCCGCCCGCCGCCTGCTGGCCAAGGCCGTCGGCGAGTTCGCCTACGAGGAGGTGCTCCACCCCGAACCCGACGGCGCCCCGGGCGCCTACCGCCTGCCCCTGGACGACCAGGTCACCTACCGCTTCCGGGCCCGGCGCGGCGCCTACGGCAGCTGGCGGGTCGATCCGGACTCGCTGACCCCGACCGGCGACCCGTTCCACTTCCTGGTGCACGCCCACCAGGCGCTCGGCCTGTCCGGCGACACCCTCGGCCACCTGGTGCGGGAGCTGGGCACCACGCTCGCTGCCGACGCCCGCCTGGACAGCACCGCGCTGAGCGTGGACCGGCTCGCCGACCTGGACTACGCCGAGCTGGAGGGCCACCAGACCGGCCACCCCTGGATCGTCGTCAACAAGGGCCGGCTCGGCTTCTCCGCCACCGACGCCGGCCGCTGGGCGCCGGAGGCCCGTCACCCGCAGGCCCTCCCCTGGCTCGCGGTGCGGCGCGGACTGGCCGCCTACCGCGGGGTCGCCGGTCTCGAGCGGCCCGAGCGGCTGTACGCGTCCGAACTTGACGAACCGGTTCTGCACCGCTTCGCGGCCATACTGCGCGACGGCGGCGAGGATCCCGGGGACTTCCTCTATCTGCCGGTCCACCCCTGGCAGTGGGACGAAACCGTTCTGCCGCTGTTCGCCCCCCAGATCGCCCACCGGGACATCGTCCCGCTGCCCAGCGACGGCGACCTGCGGCTCCCGCAGCAGTCCATCCGGACGTTCCTCAACGTCAGCCGCCCCGACCGCCACACCGTCAAGCTCCCGCTGTCCATCCTCAACACCCTGGTCTGGCGGGGGCTGCCCACCCGGCGCACCCTGGCGGCGCCCGCCGTCACCGCCTGGGTGCACGGGCTGCGCGACGCCGATCCGTTCCTGCGGGACGTCTGCCGGGTGGTGCTGCTCGGCGAGGTCGCCTCGGTCACCGTGGACCACCCCGTCTACTCCCGGCTTCCCGAGGTCCCCTACCAGTACAAGGAGTTGCTCGGCGCGATCTGGCGCGAGCCGCTGGGCCGCCACCTCGATCCGGGGGAGCGGGCCCGCACCCTGGCCGCCCTGATCCACACCGACCCGGCCGGGCGGTCCTTCACCGCCGAGCTGGTCCACCGCTCCGGGCTCGATCCCCGGGTCTGGCTGCGCCGCCTGTTCGCCGCGCTGCTGCCGCCCCTGCTGCACTTCCTCTACCGCTACGGGACCGTCTTCTCCCCGCACGGCGAGAACGCCATCGTGATCTTCGACGAGGACGACGTCCCGGTGCGCCTGGCGATCAAGGACTTCGTCGACGACGTCAATGTCAGCGCCCGGCCCCTGCCGGAACTGGAGAGCATGCCCGAGCAGGTCGCCGGGGTGCTGCTGACCGAGCCGCCCGCCTTCCTCACCCAGTTCATCCACTCCGGGCTGTTCGTCGGCGTCTTCCGCTACCTGGCACCGCTGTGCGAGGAGCAACTCGGCGTGCCGGAGGGGGAGTTCTGGTCGCTGGTCCGCGCCGAGATCGTCCGCCACCATGAGCGCTTCCCCGAGCTGAAGGAGCGTTTCGCCCTGTTCGACCTGCTCACCCCGCGGATCGAGCGGCTCTGCCTGAACCGCAACCGGCTCCATCTCGACGGCTACCGGGACCGGCCGCACCGCCCGCACGCCGCGGTGCACGGCACGGTGCCCAATCCGCTGGGCTGACGGTCCGCCCCCGGTCTCCGTGCGGGTGCCGTTCGGGCGTCGGGACGCGCGGTGTCAGTGGCCCCGCGTAGGGTGGGGTTCCTATGAGCAAGCCCGCCCTCACCGAACTCCTCCACGCCGCCGTGAGCGCGGTCGGCGGCGTGGAGCGCCCCGGCCAGGTGGCCATGGCGGAAGCCGTCGAAACCGCCATCGACGAAGGCTCCCATCTGCTGGTCCAGGCCGGCACCGGCACGGGTAAGTCCCTCGGCTACCTGGTGCCCGCGCTCGCCCACGGCGAGCGGGTCGTCGTCGCCACCGCCACCCTGGCCCTCCAGCGGCAGCTGATCGAACGCGACCTGCCGCGCACGGTGACCGCGCTGGCCCCCCTGCTGCGCCGCGAACCGCAGTTCGCCACGCTCAAGGGCCGGTCGAACTACCTGTGCCTGCACCGGCTCCACGAGGGCGTCCCGGACGACGAGCAGGACGGCCTGTTCGACCCGATGGAGCAGGCCGGCGGGCCGTCCAGCAAGCTCGGCAAAGATTTGCTGCGGCTGCGCGACTGGGCCGACGAGACGGAGACCGGGGACCGCGACGCGCTCAGCCCCGGCGTCTCCGACCGGGCCTGGGCGCAGGTCTCGGTCAGCTCCCGGGAGTGCCTGGGCGCGAGCAAGTGCCAGTACGGCGCGGAGTGCTTCGCCGAGGCGGCCCGGGAGCGGGCCAAGCTCGCCGATGTCGTGGTGACCAACCACGCGCTGCTGGCGATCGACGCCATCGAGGGCGCGCCGGTGCTGCCCGGCCACGAGGTGCTGATCGTCGACGAGGCCCATGAGCTGGTCTCCCGGGTCACCGGGGTGGCCACCGGGGAGCTCACCCCCGGCAGCGTCAACCGCGCGGTCAAGCGGTCCGCCAAGCTCGTCAACGAGAAGGCCGCCGATGTGCTGCTCACCGCGAGCGAGGGCTTCGAGCGGGTGATGGAGCTGGCGCTGCCCGGCCGGCTCGAGGAGATCCCCGAGGACCTGGCCTATGTCCTGGCGGCGCTGCGGGACGCCTGCCGCCAGGTGATCACGGCGCTCGGTGACGTCCGGGACAGGTCGGTGCAGGACGAGGACGCGGTGCGCAAGCAGGCGCTGGCGTCCATCGAGCATGTGCACTCCGTCGCCGAGCGGCTGCTGGAGGCGTCGGAGTACGACGTGATCTGGTGCGAGCGGCACGACCGCTTCGGTGCCTCGCTGCGGATCGCCCCGCTGACGGTCTCCGGGCTGCTGCGCGAGAAGCTGTTCGAGGACCGGTCGGTGGTGCTGACCTCGGCGACGCTGAAGCTGGGCGGGGACTTCAACGGGGTCGCCGCCTCCCTGGGCCTGGCACCGGAGGGCGCCGCGGCGCCGGCCGGCGAGGAATCCGGGGAGCCGGAGCAGTCCGGCGACGGGGAGAACCCGCCGTGGCGGGGCATCGACGTGGGGTCGCCCTTCGACTACCGCAAGCAGGGCATCCTGTATGTCGCGCGGCACCTGTCCCAGCCGGGCCGGGAGGGGGCCCGCACCGACATGCTGGACGAGCTCGCCGAGCTGATCGAGGCGGCGGGTGGCCGAACCCTGGGCCTGTTCTCCTCGATGCGGGCGGCGCAGGCGGCCGCGGAGGCGCTGCGCGGCAGGCTGGACTTCCCCATCCTGCTCCAGGGTGAGGAGACGCTCGGTGAGCTGATCCGCACCTTCGCCGGGGACGCGGCCACCTGCCTGTTCGGGACGCTGTCGCTGTGGCAGGGGGTGGACGTGCCGGGGCCGAACTGCCAGCTGGTGGTCATGGACCGGATCCCGTTCCCGCGGCCGGACGACCCGCTGATGAGCGCCCGGCAGAAGAACGTCGAGGAGCACGGGGGGAACGGCTTCATGGCCGTCGCCGCCACGCACGCGGCGCTGCTGATGGCGCAGGGGGCCGGCCGGCTGGTCCGGTCCGCCGGGGACCGCGGGGTGGTGGCGGTGCTGGACCCGCGGCTGGCCAACGCCCGCTACGGGAGTTTCCTGCGCGCCTCGATGCCGGACTTCTGGTACACGGTGGACCGCAACCAGGTGCGCAGGTCGCTGGCGGCGATCGCGGCCGTGGCGGAAGCGGCCGAGGGCTGAGGAGGGCCGCCGGAGCGCGGACAGCGGCGAGCCCCGGAACCGACGGCGTGGCTCCGGGGCCCGGTGGGCAGGCGTCGTTCAGACGCGGCGCAGCACCGCCACCACCTTGCCGAGGATGGTCGCCTCGTCACCGGGGATGGGCTGGTACGCGGAGTTGTGGGGCAGCAGCCAGACATGGCCGTTCTCGCGCTTGAAGCGCTTGACGGTCGCCTCGCCGTCCAGCATGGCGGCCACGATGTCACCGTTCTCCGCGACGGGCTGGCGGCGCACCGTGACCCAGTCGCCGTCGCAGATGGCGGCCTCGATCATCGAGTCGCCGACCACCTTGAGCACGAACAGCTCGCCGTCGCCGACCAGTTGGCGGGGGAGCGGGAAGACGTCCTCGACCGACTCCTCGGCGAGGATCGGCCCGCCCGCGGCGATCCGGCCCACCAGCGGCACATAGGAGGCGGAGGGCTTGCCGGCGGTGTCCGTGGGCTGGACCTGGGGGGCGTCGGAGCCGCGCACCTCGTAGGCGCGCGGACGGTGCGGATCCCGCCGCAGGAACCCCTTGCGCTCCAGCGCCATCAGCTGGTGTGCCACCGAGGAGGTGCTGGACAGTCCGACCGCCTGGCCGATCTCCCGCATGGACGGCGGGTAACCACGCCGCTGGACCGAATCCCGGATGACCTCGATCACGCGCCGCTGGCGGTCGGTGAGCCCCGAGCTGTCCGCCCGGATTCCTGGAGGTCGCCCCGGGAGCGCTCGTGCCGGCTTCGTGGTGTCGTCGTTCATGGCGTGCATGGGGTCGGGATTCAGCCGGTCATGGGAGCGGTCCTGGGTGGCGATGGTCGCGCTGTCTGCGGTGGTGGTCACGGCGGCCCCTCTCGAGATGTTCTCCCTAGTGAGACAACGGTAGTTGCTTTCGAAAGGTTGCGCCAAACACACGTTCGAGTGAACTTGGACCAATCCACTGACATGATCAAGTTAATCGGTGTATAGGGCTGCAGCGAATTCGGAAAAGCATTCGATAGGCGAGGTCAATCTACGCCACCGGTTGGTTATTGTCGATGACTGGGCGTAGTGCCGTCACGCCGTCGCGGGGCGTGCGCCGAGCGTGATCCCGTCCGCGACACCCCCTCCCGGGCGCGGCTCGCGAGGCCGCCTCGCGTAGGCTCGCATCCGCCGCGGTGCTCCGGGACACGTATGGCACTTTGGCCTCCGGGTACCAGATCTAGTGGTTAGATGGATCCCAGCCCCTACAGGTAGTGGTCCGGGGAGGTTCCTCTCCCTCGGCATCCCCTATGCTTAGGGCTGCTTCACCGGGCCCGCGAGGGCCGCGGGAGGCGTTGTTCGGCGTTGCGTGACGCTGGTGCGCGCACCGCACTGTGGGTGAGGACCGGGGAGAGGGGATGAGGACATGCACTGCCCCTTCTGCAGGCACCCCGACAGTCGTGTGGTGGACAGTCGCACCGCCGACGACGGGACCGCGATCCGGCGGCGCCGCCAGTGTCCCGACTGCGGACGGCGCTTCACCACCGTGGAGACCGCGTCCCTGATGGTGATCAAGCGGAGCGGTGTGACCGAGCCCTTCAGCCGGGACAAGGTCATCGCAGGGGTCCGCAAGGCCTGCCAGGGCCGCCCGGTCACCGAGGACGCGCTGGCCCAGCTCGGCCAGCGGGTCGAGGAGGCGGTGCGGGCCAGCGGCAGCGCGGAGCTGTCCACGCACGACGTCGGGCTGGCGATACTCGGCCCGCTCCAGGAACTCGACCTCGTGGCCTATCTGCGGTTCGCGAGCGTCTACCGGGCCTTCGACTCGCTTGAGGACTTCGAGTCCGCCATCGCGGAACTGCGCGGCA
This sequence comes from Actinomycetota bacterium, assembly GCA_048498775.1. Classification (GTDB taxonomy): domain Bacteria; phylum Actinomycetota; class Actinomycetes; order Streptomycetales; family Streptomycetaceae; genus JBEHXI01. Next base: position 31,301 of record JBEHXI010000060.1, read on the forward strand.
CCGGTCCGGCCCTCGCCGGCCGGGGCGCTCCCCCCGGCCTGCGCGACGGCGAGCCGTGTGACGGGCGGCGCCAGGCGGACCGGCGCGCCGCCGACTGAGCGGCAGGCCGCCCACCGGCCCCGGCAGGCGAGCGGCGGAAGCGGCCCGCGCGCCGCGGCACGGACGGGCGGCGCGCGGACAGCGGAGAAGACAGCAGGACAGACAGCCGAGGCGCGGAGCGCCG